>NZ_JADYXD010000002.1:0-372077 GCF_015864475.1 Pseudoalteromonas sp. SWXJZ10B | reverse complement strand
TTTTAATTTCGTCATTTTTTCACCCAAATTTGTATGCTTATTAGCATAACATTTCTTTCTTAATGGGTGGCCAAAATTACTGTACCACTACAAATGGCCAAGCAATTCCATTGCACTTTGAAATAAGGGGGATTCAATTGCCACGTTTTCTCCTAGGTGACTAACACCACTTTGGCGGTTTATAACACCACTTTTGGGGTTTATAACACCCCAAAACGGCATATATTGCATGGCTCAATAATTCCACCAAACAACTTCAATGTAAACAAGTGATTACGTATGTTGTAAAATTACCGTTGTTAAAATACACAAAACGACTTTTAATAATGTTATTGGACAAAACACAAGGCACTGTCTATACATACAGTTCACATTTGAAGTTGAATATTATTTATAAAATTTATCTTTTAACGATGATTAAAGAGCTTATGTATAGCAAGCTGTTTACAACAAAATACCAATGCCGTTACCAGCCCTTTTTCAAGATTATAAACTTCCCTATTTAAAACAAAAAAGCACAGCCCACAAGCGCCATGCTTTTTTAAATAAACCTTAATCCAGTTCGGTTTACAAACGAATCCCGCCGTCTATTTCAACCACGCGGCCGGTAAAAAAGTCGTTTTCGATTATGTATTGTGCAGTATGGGCAATTTCGTCGCTTTCGCCTAAGCGCCCTACGGGCGTTACTGCAAGCATACGCTGCTTGGCTTCGGGCTTCATGGCGTCGGTCATGGCGGTGCTTATTACACCTGGTGCAATAGCGCCTACACGTATACCAAAGCGGCCAAGTTCTTTAGCCCATGTGGTGGTAAGTGCCACTACGCCTGCTTTTGATGCTGCGTAGTTTGTTTGGCCTATGTTACCTGCACGCGCTACGCTCGACATATTCACAATTACGCCGCCTTTGCCTGATTCAATCATGTGGCTTGCAGCTTCGCGCCCGGCTAAAAACACACCGGTTAGGTTTACATCAATTACTGATTGAAATTGCTCAAGAGACATTTTTTTAACGACTTTGCCGTCTTTAGCCTTTATAAACATGCCGTCGCGTAAAATACCGGCGTTGTTTATAAGCACGCCAATGTGGCCAAAATCACTGTTAATGGTATTAAATACGTTTTCTACTTCGCTCTCAGCAGTTACGTTTGCGGCATACCCTTTAATGTTGCCTGTGACACCTTCAAGCTGTGTGAGTTGCTCGCATGCTGTATTAAGAAGCTCTTGCGCCATATCTATTAAAGCAATGTTTGCGCCCATAAGTGCAAACTTTTGCGCCATTGCAAAGCCTAAACCTTGTGCGCCACCGGTTATTACTACCGTGTTATTTTTAATTTCCACGCGTTGCTCCTACTTAGAAAACAGTTTAAAAATGGCACTAAAATCATCACTACCCGCACCTTGGTGCTGTAGCATAGTGTATAAATTTTTAGCCATTGAACCCATAGGGGTTGATGAATTACTTTGCTGCGCGGCTTCCATAGCAAGGCCTAAATCTTTAGCCATTAAATCAACCATAAAGCCTGGTTTGTAATCGTTACTTGCAGGTGCGGTATCCATTACACCTGGGCATGGGTTGTAAAGTTCAAGCGTCCAGTTACGGCCAGAACTTGCGGTCATTATGTCGCTAAGTACTTTAGGGTCTAGGCCGTTATTTATACCCATTTGCAGTGCTTCGCTGGTGCCTGCCATTAAAATGCTAAGCAGCATGTTGTTACATATTTTGGCAACTTGCCCTGCACCAATATCGCCTGCATGAAATATGTTTTTACCCATATCACTAAGCACTGTATTTGCTTTATTAAACGCTGCTTTTTCGCCGCCTACAATAAAGGTAAGTGTGCCTGCGGTTGCGCCTGCAACGCCGCCCGATACCGGTGCATCTACAAAGCTTATGCCTTGTTCACCAAGCGCACTGCCTACAACACGGGCTGATTCTGCATCTATTGTTGAGCAATCAATTACTAATGTATTTTTGTTCAGGACGTTAATTAGGCCGTTGTCGTCGTTATTACCTAAGTAAAGCGACTTAACATGTTTGCCCGCAGGTAACATACTAATAAGTACGTCAGCATTAGTTGCGCACTGTTTTGCATCAACTGCTGCTTTTGCGCCTTTGCTTGCAAGTTCGTTTACGACCGATTGGTTTAAATCGAACACGCTAACAGTATGCCCAGCTTTAATTAAGTTAGCCGCCATTGGGCCGCCCATATTACCTAAACCAATAAAACCTATGTTTAATTTACTCATAGTTGTTCCTTTTAGATACCAATTTTATTTAACAGCAAGCTCATTGAGCGGGTGGTTTTCGCCAAAGCGGTTAGCAAAAAAGCTATCTATTATTGTTTGTGGTACATCACTAAGTGTTTTGTATTGCCAATTTGGTGCACCGTCTTTATCTATTAGTAGCGCCCTTACACCTTCTTGAAACTCACCTACTTCGCCAGCGCGAACCGACATACCCAGTTCCATTTTAAAACACGCTAATAAGCTTTTGCCTTGGCTTGTTTTTAATTGTTCACTTACAAGTGCACAACTTAGTGGGCAGCCATGTTTAAGTGATTTTTGAGCGCGTTGTAGCCATTTATCGTCAGTGGTTAGCCCTAAAATGTAATCAACTTGCTCTTGCAAGGTTGTAAACTCACCCAGTTTTTGAATCGTTTTTAGGTTAGCTTTTACGTTGCCTTTGGGCATACGCGCCGACCGGTTGTCTAAATCGGTGAGTAAATCGGTTAATCGCTCATGATTTAGACTTGCCGTTTTGCCCCACTTGGCAGTTAAAATTTGCGCAAGCATGGCATCATATTTGTTGCTATCGATAAAGTGATCGGCAAGCGATACAAAACGTGCGTCGTCGCAGTTTATAGAAGCCGACGTTAACCCTAAAAATAACCCGACACTTTGTGGCATTTTATGTAAAAAGTAACTGCCGCCTACATCTGGGTATAAACCAATGGTTTGCTCTGGCATGGCAATGCGTGATGTTTCAGTTACGACGCGGTGGCTAGCACCGGCCATTAACCCTAAACCGCCGCCCATTACTATGCCGTTACCCCAAACAAGGATTGGTTTATCAAAGGTATGAATAAGGTAGTCAAGTTTATACTCTAGAGTAAAAAACTCTTCAACTAGGCTTGTTGGTTTACCTTGCGCCATTGCATGATGAAGGCTGACAACATCGCCACCAGCACAAAATGCTTTATCGCCAGCGCCTTTTAACAACACCATTGTAATAGCATCATCGTCTTGCCAAGCTTGCAATTGCGGCTCAAGTAATTTGATCATCTCAAAATTAAGCGCATTTAACGCTTTTGGCGCGTTGAGTGTAATAAGCCCTATTAAACTGCCGTTTTCTGCGGTTGCGGTTTCAAATATCACGGGCTCATCGGCGTTATTTAATAATGTTAAAGCACTCATTAGCCGTTTACCCAATTAGCGCGGCGTTTTTCTAAAAAGGCATTTACGCCTTCTTGTTGATCTTCGGTATCAAATAAACCAACAAATAATTCACGTTCAAGAGGCAATACACTTGCCATTGGTTGATGACGCCCTTTTTGAATCAATGTTTTACACGCAGCTACTGAGGTAGGGCTTTGATCGGCCACTTGGTTGGCAAGCTTTAATGCCGCTGCAAAGCTTTCGCCTTGTGATACTACTTCTTCTACTAAGCCAATTTGTAGGGCTTTATCGGCTTTTAAGCGCTCGCCGCATAAAATCATGCGTTTTGCCCAGCCTTCACCTACAAGCCATGCTAAATTTTGTGTACCACCCGCACACGGTAATAACCCTACTTTAGCTTCAGGTAGCGCCATTTGTGCTTGCTCTTCAGCAATACGTATATCGCACGCAAGGGCAACCTCTAAGCCACCGCCCATTGCATAACCGTTAATGGCAGCGACCGACACACCTCTAAAATTAGTCAGTGCTTCAAATGCTTCACCAAATACACGCGACATATCGGCGGCAACGCCTTTATCGCCACCTGCAAATACGTTTAGGTCGGCACCGGCGCTAAAAAACTTCTCGCCTTCGCCAGTCAGTACTAAGGCATAAATATTTTTATTATTGTTTAACTCGTTAACGGTATTTTTTAAATCAACTAAGGTGTCTTTTGTCCAGGTGTTTGCTGGCGGGTTAGACATCGTTAAAATTGCAACATGACCTTCGGTTGTAAGTTCAATACTTGGATTAGATTTAGATTCTGACATACATTGCTCCTTATAAAACGTCGCTTGCTGACTCGGCTAAAATACGGCGCGCAATAATTACGCGCATGATTTCGTTAGTGCCTTCTAAAATTTGATGAACGCGTACATCGCGTACATGGCGCTCAAGTGGGTATTCTTTTATGTAACCGTAACCACCATGAATTTGCAGTGCGTCGTTACACACGGTAAAGCCCACATCGGTAGCAAAGCGTTTAGCCATGGCGCAGTAAGTGGTTTTTTCAACGTCGTTATTATCAAGTTTGAATGCAGCAAGCCTTACCATTTGGCGCGCAGCTACAAGCTCGGTGTTCATATCGGCAATTTTAAATTGTAGTGCTTGAAACGCAGCCAATGGCTTACCAAATTGCGTGCGTTCTTTTAAATATTCGCGGGCGGTATTGAGTGCTGCCTGCGCTGTACCAATTGAACATGTGGCAATGTTAATTCGGCCGCCATCAAGGCCTTGCATCGCAAATTTAAAGCCTTCGCCCTCAGCCCCTAATAAGTTGTGCGCAGGAATGCGTACATCTTCAAAGCTAATTAGGCGTGTAGGTTGTGCGTTCCAACCCATTTTTTCTTCTGCTTTACCGTATTCAACGCCTTTTGCGTCGGCAGGCACTACAAATGCCGAAATACCCGCAGCGCCTTCGCCGCCTGTACGTGCCATTACCACTAGTACTTCGGTTTCGCCAGCGCCCGATATAAACATTTTTGAGCCGTTAATAACGTACTCATCGCCCTCAAGCACAGCTTTTGTTTTAAGTGATGCGGCATCTGAGCCCGAGCCTGGCTCTGTTAAACAATAAGAGGCAAGTAGCTCGCCCATGACTAATTGCTCTACGTATTGGTCTTTAACTGCATCGGTACCAAAACTTGCTACCATCCAGGTGGCCATATTATGAATGGTCAACATGGCCGTGGTTGCTGTACAGCCCATAGCAAGCTGTTCAAAAATAATGCTCGAATCTAAACGTGATAAACCAAGGCCGCCGGCTTCCTCTGGCGTGTATAAACCACAAAAACCAAGCTCGCCTGCTGCTTTAATCGTGTCTTTAGGGAAAATATGTTCGCGGTCCCATTTTGCTGCATAAGGTGCGAGTTCTGACTCGGCAAATTGTCGTGCTGTTTGCGCAAAGGCTTGTTGATCTTCAGATAAGTTAAAGTCCATGTTAGACCTCTTTAATTGTGTAAGTTATGTTAGTTGTGTTGTTAGTGTTTCCCGTTACGGGGATATCGTGACGAGCGGCGAAGGCTTATGTGTGTTGTGTGTGAAGTAGCCTTCGCGCCCATCTTTATTATTAATTATTCTTTTATTTACTCATTTTTTAATTACGATTATTTTAAGTTAATGCTCATGTTTGGACCCGAAGCAATATCATCTTCAAACCAACGTGAGGTAATCGTTTTAGTTTCTGTGTAAAAACGAATACCTTGCTTACCGTACGTGTGCGTATCGCCGTAAAACGAGCCTTTCCAACCAGTGAACGAAAAGAACGGAAGTGGCACCGGAATTGGTACATTAATACCTACTTGCCCTACTTCAATTTCGTGTTGGAATTTACGAGCCACTGCGCCGCTTGAGGTAAATAACGAGGTGCCGTTACCGTAAGGGCTGTCGTTAATAAGTGCGATTGCTTCATCAAGCGTGTCTACAAACATACACGCCAGTACGGGGCCAAATATTTCTTCTTTGTATAAATCCATCTCTTTGGTTACATCGGTAAATAACGTTGGGCCAACCCAGTTACCTTGCTCAAAACCTTCAACTGTAAAGTCAGAACCATCAATTAAACAGGTAGCGCCTTGTTCTTTACCACCGGCAATAAGCGATAAAATACGCGACTTTGCTGCTTTTGATGTTTGTGGCCCGTATGCTGCTTTTGCATCATCCCACACACCTGGGCGTACATTTTCAAAGCCTGCTTTAATTTCATCTACCCATTCGCTCGCTTGGCCTACAAATACAGCAACCGAAATACCCATACAACGCTGGCCAGCAGCACCTACTGATGCGCCTACTAGGTTATTTACAACGTGCGATTTACTTGCATCTGGCATAATAACCATGTGGTTTTTAGCACCAACACACGCTTGAACGCGTTTAAGGTTTTGCGTGCCTTTAGAATAAATATAAGCACCTACACCACACGAACCAACAAACGAAATAGCGCGTACTGCTTTATCTTCTAGTAGACGGTCTACTTGTGGTTTTGTACCGTGTACAACTTGTAATACGCCTTTTGGTGCGCCCGCTTCAATAAATAGCTCGGCTAAGCGCGTTGGTGTAAGTGGGTCTTGCTCAGACGGTTTTAAAATAAAGGTGTTACCACACACAATAGCCAGCGGGAACATCCAAAGTGGGATCATCGCAGGGAAGTTAAACGGAGTAACGCCCGCACATATGCCAAGTGGCTGCATGTAAGAATACGTATCGATTTTACGCGCTACGTTTTCCATTGTTTCACCCATCATTAATGATGGTGCGTTCGCTGCTTGTTCTACTACTTCAATACCACGCCAAACATCGCCTTTTGCATCTTCAAATGTTTTACCCAATTCGTGGCAAATAATGGTAGCAAGCTCATCGTGATGTTCTTTTAATAGCGCCGCGTACTTCATCATAATGCGAGCACGTTCAGTAATGGGTACGTCTTTCCATGTTTTAAACGTTTCAGAGGCTGAGGCAATTGCTGCGTCCATTTCTGACTCGGTGGTACATGGCACTTGTGCAAGTACTTCTTGAGTTGCTGGGTTTATAACATCGATAAGCTCTTTAGACGCTGATTGAATAAATTCGCCATTAATAAGTAGTGGTACTTGGTGCATGATTAAATCCTAGTGTGTGAGTTGTGTGTTCTCTTTTAAAATTGGTAGCGCCGCTTTGTTAGTATTATGAGTGCAGCGCCTTTATAGTTATTCGTTAAAGTATTCGTCTAGCTATTCATGTAACCCTAATTAGTACGCTTCTACGGCCATAGCAACCGCTTCACCGCCACCAATACATAAAGACGCAATGCCTTTTTTAAGGCCTCGGTTTTTAAGGGCATGAATAAGCGTTACTAAAATACGCGCGCCGCTTGCACCAATTGGGTGGCCAAGTGCACATGCACCGCCGTTAACGTTTACTTTGCTTTCATCAAGTTTTAACTCGTTAATAGCCAGCATGGTTACCATGGCAAATGCTTCGTTAATTTCCCAAAGGTCAACATCGTTTACAGCCCAACCTGCTTTTTCAAGCACGCTGCTTATTGCCCCTACTGGCGCTACTGTAAATTCACTTGGTTTTTGAGAGTGAGTACTGTGCGCCACAATTTTACAAAGCGGTGTTAAGCCTTGCTCTTTTGCTTTTGATTCGCTCATTAATATAAGCGCCGCGCCACCGTCTGAAATTGACGATGAATTAGCGGCTGTAATGGTGCCGTCTTTTTTAAAGGCTGCACGTAAGGTAGGAATTTTTTCTGGGCGGGCGTTACCTGGTTGCTCGTCAATCGAAACTGTTACATCACCTTTGCGTGTTTGCATTGTGTGCGGTGCAACTTCGTTATCAAAGCTACCATTTTGTATTGCTGCTTTTGCTTTACTTAATGAGCCTAATGCAAACGTATCCATTTGCTCGCGACCAATGCCGTATTCGTCGGCGGTGTCTTGTGCAAAACAACCCATTGCTTTGTTGTCGTAAGCATCTTCAAGGCCGTCGCTCATCATGTGATCTTTTATTTCGCCATGCCCCATACGCATTCCGCCACGCGCTTTTGGAATAAAGTACGGTGCGTTTGTCATGCTTTCCATGCCACCAGCAATAGCAGATTGAATAGAGCCGGCTTTAATTAAATCGTTTGCAAGCATGGCTGCTTTTAAACCAGATCCGCACACTTTATTAATTGTTGTAGCGCCAGTGCTAAGTGCAAGCCCTGCTTTTAACATTGCTTGGCGTGCAGGCGCTTGCCCAAGCCCTGCTGGTAATACACAGCCCATAATTACTTCGTCTATTGCATCATTAGCTAAACCAGTTTGTGCAAGTGCACTGGCAATGGCGGTAGCGCCAAGCTCGGTAGACTGCGCATCACTTAACGCTCCCATAAAACCACCCATTGGGGTGCGTTTTGCTGCTACAATTACCACTGATTCTAAAGTCATAACTAACTCCGTTGTAATTTAATGCAAATAATTGTTAGTATATTTG
The DNA here is from genome assembly GCF_015864475.1 of Pseudoalteromonas sp. SWXJZ10B. NCBI lineage: Bacteria > Pseudomonadati > Pseudomonadota > Gammaproteobacteria > Alteromonadales > Pseudoalteromonadaceae > Pseudoalteromonas > Pseudoalteromonas sp. SWXJZ10B. The sequence continues at coordinate 363,689 of NZ_JADYXD010000002.1, read as the reverse complement.
CTCTATTAATTTAGTATTCATTTATTATTTAATACCTACACACAATACTAACGTTTACGCCAACGTCAACTAAAAACAGCTTAATTTTTAGTTTTATAAGTGTAAGCATTATTTTCCAGCTGTTAGGCCACACTGAGGAAATAAAATTAACCTACTGAAAATTAATAAAATAAGTCAACTCTTCGCGCCAACATTCCTTTATAAATAGTTTCAAAACACACCAAGCTTTACCTTTACGTAAACTTCACTTATATTGGAGTTATTCGAATGAGGTAAATACAATTATGAAACCAGATAATCAAACAAACTTTGCAAGCTCAGCCAAAATGCCGGCTAGTAATGAACAAACATTTAGCATTAGCGAACTCGCTAAAGAATTTGACATTACAACCCGCTCTATTCGCTTTTACGAAGATCAAGGGTTAATAACGCCTGATCGTAATGGTCAAACACGTATTTATTCAAAACGCGACAAAGTTCGCTTAAAACTAATATTACGTGGTAAACGATTGGGCTTTACGCTTGCCGAAACCGGCCGTTTGTTTGAACTGTACGACGCTGATAAGTCGAGCGCTAAGCAGCTGGTTACCATGCTTGATTTAATAGCTGATAAAAAGTCTGACCTATCTCAACAAATGGACGACATTAAAGTTGTTCTTATGGAATTAGTGACGGCCGAACGCCGCTGCAGAGACACACTTAACAAAATAGACGAGTAGCCTATTTTAAGAATAACAACACACTGACGACACACAGGAATGAATCATGAGCACTATTTCACTATATAAAGAAATGAACTTTGGCCTAGGCGAAACCGCCGATATGATCCGCGACCACGTAAACAGTTTTGCGAGTCAGGAAATTGCCCCGCTTGCTGAAAAAACTGACTTAGATAACGCTTTTCCAAATCAACTTTGGGCACAAATGGGCGAAATGGGCGTACTGGGTATGACCGTATCTGAGGAGTTAGGCGGCGCGGGGTTAGGTTACTTAGAACATGTTATTGCTATGGAAGAAATTAGCCGTGCCAGTGCCTCTATTGGCCTAAGCTATGGCGCGCATTCAAACCTGTGTGTTAATCAAATTAACCGTAATGGCACACAAGCTCAAAAAGAAAAATACTTACCTAAGCTTATTAGTGGTGAGCACATTGGTGCCCTTGCAATGAGTGAGCCTAATGCAGGCTCTGACGTTGTATCAATGAAACTTAAAGCTGAGAAAAAAGGCGATAAGTACATTTTAAACGGTAACAAAATGTGGATCACTAATGGCCCAGACGCACATACATTAGTTATTTACGCTAAAACAGATTTAGATGCTGGTGCTAAAGGCATTACCGCGTTTATTGTAGAGAGTGACTGTCCGGGTTTTTCTACGGCGCAAAAGCTAGACAAACTAGGCATGCGTGGCTCAAACACCTGTGAGCTGGTATTTGAAAACTGCGAAGTACCCGAGGAGAACATTCTAGGTAACTTAAACGAAGGCGTTAAAGTACTTATGAGTGGCCTTGATTACGAACGCGTAGTACTTGCAGCAGGCCCGCTTGGCATAATGCAAGCGTGTATGGATATAGTAGTACCGTACATTCATGAGCGTAAACAGTTTGACACCCCTATTGGGCAGTTTCAGTTAATTCAAGGCAAAGTAGCCGACATGTATACACAAATGAATGCTGCGCGCTCATATGTATACACGGTAGCTCGCTCTTGTGACCGAGGTGAAACCACCCGTAAAGATGCCGCCGGTGCAATTTTATACGCCGCAGAGCTTGCAACCAAAATGGCGCTAGATGCGATTCAAATTTTAGGTGGCAATGGCTACATAAACGAATACGCAACAGGCCGCCTGCTGCGTGACGCCAAATTATACGAAATTGGTGCAGGTACATCAGAAATACGCCGCATGCTTATTGGCCGCGAACTTTTCACTGAAAGCCGTTAAGGATTAAACCATGACGATTTTAAAATCGAGCGTTAATCCTCACGATCCAACGTTTGTGCAAAACCATAAAAACATGTCGACGCTGGTGGATGATTTACGCAGTAAAGTAGCCACTATTAGCCAAGGCGGAGGCGCCGCATTAAAAGAGCGCCACGAAGGCCGTGGTAAGTTATTTGTACGCGACCGTATAAGTACGTTAATTGACGAAGGCTCACCGTTTTTAGAAATTTCACAATTTGCGGCATTTGGTGTGTACGAACAAGCAATACCGTGCGCCGGTGTTGTAGCCGGTATTGGCCGTGTTAAAGGCATTGAATGCATGATTATTGCAAACGATGCCACGGTTAAAGGCGGTACGTACTTTCCGCTTACTGTTAAAAAGCATTTACGTGCACAAGATATCGCAGAGCGTTGCCACTTACCGTGTATTTATTTGGTTGATTCGGGCGGTGCAAACCTGCCAGAGCAAGACGATGTATTTCCCGATAAGCTGCATTTTGGTCGTATTTTTTATAATCAAGCGCGTATGTCGGGTAAAGGTATCCCACAAATAGCCGTGGTAATGGGGCTGTGTACTGCAGGGGGTGCATATGTACCTGCAATGGCCGATGAAAGCATTATTGTAAAAGATCAAGGCACTATATTTTTAGCAGGCCCGCCGCTGGTAAAAGCAGCAACAGGCGAGGAAGTAACAGCCGAAGAACTTGGCGGCGCCGATGTGCACTGTAAAGTGTCGGGTGTTGCCGACCACTTTGCTGAGAATGATGCTCATGCGCTTTCTATTGCGCGCCAGTGTATTGAGCGAATTAATTACACACGCCCTACAGCCCCTCTTCTAGAGGATGTAAAACCACCGCGTTACGATATTAACGAGCTTTACGGCATTGTAGGCACCGACCTTAAAAAGCCATTTGATGTACGCGAAGTAATAGCGCGCACAGTGGACGACTCATCATTTGATGAATTTAAACGCTACTTTGGTGAGACACTCGTCACCGGTTTTGCCAGCATTTATGGCAACCCTGTTGGCATAGTGGCTAATAACGGTATTTTATTTAGTGAGTCGGCGCAAAAAGGCGCGCACTTTATTCAGCTGTGTGCTCAGCGCAATATTCCTTTGGTGTTTTTACAAAATATTACTGGCTTTATGGTGGGTAAAAAATACGAAGCCGAAGGCATTGCAAAGCACGGCGCTAAAATGGTGATGGCGGTTTCGTGTGCTGATGTGCCTAAATTTACAGTACTTATTGGCGGCTCTTACGGCGCAGGTAACTACGGAATGTGTGGCCGTGCATTTGAACCTACCATGATGTGGATGTGGCCTAATGCCCGTATTTCGGTAATGGGCGGCGAGCAAGCAGCCGGTGTAATGGCGCAAGTTAAACAAGATGGTTTAGCACGCAAAGGTCAAAGCATGAGCGAGCAAGAAATCAGTGACTTTAAAAAGCCAATTATTGATCAGTACGAAGAGCAAGGTCATCCGTATTACGCCAGCGCCCGCTTGTGGGATGACGGCATTATAGACCCTGCCGATACGCGTAATGTATTAGGGCTTGCGTTAACGGCTGCGAACAACGCACCAAAACGTGATTCGAAATTTGGCGTATTTAGAATGTAACCGGAGCGCAAAATGTCAGTAACACTACAAATAACAAAATCTAATGTGGCTGTACTTGTGTTAAGCCGCCCAGAAAAAAGAAACGCATTTAACAGTGAAGTAATACACGAACTGATTCAGTGTATTGAACATGCAAATACGCTTGATATTCGCGCTTTGGTTTTAAAAACAGAAGGTAAACACTTTTCAGCCGGTGCCGATTTAGCCTGGATGAAGTCGATGGCTGATAACAACTACGCCGATAATTTAGCTGACTCAATGCAATTAGCTAAATTAATGCAAGTGTTGGCAAGCTCGCCACATCCTACAATATGCGCTGTACAAGGCGCTGCTTTTGGTGGTGCACTGGGCTTAATAGCCTGTTGTGATATAGCCCTTAGTAAAGACGATGCGCAATTTTGTTTAAGCGAAGTAAAGCTGGGCCTTATTCCGGCTGTTATTAGCCCATACGTAATTAAAGCAATTGGTGAGCGCGCTGCTCGCAGATACTTTTTAACGGCTGAGGTATTTGATGCACATACTGCAAAACAACTGGGTTTAATTCATCAAGTAACCGGTAATTTAGACTGTGCGCTCGATAACATGCTGCAAACACTGATTGATAACGGACCTGTTGCAGTAAAAGCCGCAAAAGTATTAATTAACGATGTCGCAAACATGCCGATTACCGATGAACTCATTGAGCTTACCGCTGAGCGTATTGCAAAAATTCGTGTATCTGAAGAAGGTCAAGAAGGGCTAACTGCTTTTTTTGATAAACGCCCACCCGCTTGGCAACTGTAGGATTAATTATGAACACACAACGATTACAAAAAATACTGATTGCCAATCGTGGAGAAATTGCGTGCCGCGTAATGCGCAGTGCAAAACAAATGGGCTTAACCACGGTCGCGGTTTATTCTGATGCAGACAAAAATGCCCAGCACGTAAAAATGGCTGACGAGGCTTACCATATTGGCGCTGCGCCAAGTAAAGACTCGTATTTAGTGGCAGACAAAATTTTACAAGTAGCCAAAGACTGCAGCGCTGATTGTATTCACCCGGGGTATGGTTTTTTATCTGAAAACAGCGAATTTGCTAAAGCCTGCGAAGCGAACAACATTGCTTTTGTAGGGCCACCTGCAAGTAGCATTGAAGCAATGGGGTCTAAAACCCGCGCTAAAGAAATAATGGCAGCAGCTAATGTGCCTTTAGTACCTGGTTATTACGGTGATAAACAAGACCCTGCTTTTTTACAAAGTGAAGCTGAAAAAATTGGCTACCCTGTACTTATTAAAGCCGCCTTTGGTGGCGGTGGTAAAGGCATGCGAGTAGTTGAAAAAGCAAAAGACTTTATGGGCGCACTACAAGGTGCGCAACGTGAAGCTATTGCCGGCTTTGGTAATGATTTAGTTCTGCTTGAGCGCTACGTTAACCAACCTCGCCATGTTGAAGTACAAGTATTTGCAGATAACCACGGTAACTGTGTTTATTTAGGCGATCGTGATTGTTCTTTGCAACGTCGTCATCAAAAAGTAATTGAAGAAGCCCCTGCCCCGGGTTTATCTGACGAGCTACGCAAAGAAATGGGCGAAGCGGCTGTACGCTGTGCGCTTGCAATAAATTATCGAGGTGCAGGTACGGTTGAGTTTTTACTGTGTGGCGATGAATTTTTCTTTATGGAAATGAATACGCGCCTACAAGTAGAGCACCCAGTGACCGAAATGGTAACCGGTGTAGATTTAGTCAATTGGCAAATTAATATTGCGGGTGGGCAAACATTGCCACTGGCACAAAGTGATATTCAATTGCAGGGCCATAGCTTTGAAGCGCGCATATACGCAGAAGATCCAGCTAACGACTTTATCCCGTGCTCGGGCACTATTGAAGCACTGCATACACCGCTTAACAGTGAATTTGTACGCATTGATACAGGTATTGCACAAGGCGATGAAATCAGCCCATTTTACGACCCGATGATTGCAAAGCTGATTGTGCACGACGATAATCGCGAACAAGCACTGGGCCGTTTACAACACGCCCTTGAGCAATTTCATTTAGCGGGTTTTAGCACTAACATTGGTTTTTTACATAATTTAGCAAGCCACCCTACGTTTAAACAAGGTGCGCCCAGTACGCACTTTATTGCAGAGCAAGGTGACTCGTTAGTAGCGGTTGATGAGCAGTTGTTGCAAGCAAGCCAACTTATTGGTGCTTTTGCATATTTAGAATCGTTAACTAACACACAAAATGCGCCAAGCAGCGCAAGTCCGTGGCAACAACTAAGCGGTTTTACACTCAATGCGCCGCAAGCAATTAAAATTCCTTTTGCCGATTTACAGCTAAGCGCTATAAAAACGACAGCGGGCTATAGTATTACGCATAACGAGCACGTATTTACCCTACAAGGCACATTAAATAACGGCCTATGCACTGTATTTATTAACGGCGAAAAACACAGCGCACACGTAACTACGGTAGGTAATAATACCGTGGGCAATAATACCGTTGGCAATAGTACAGTAGCTAATAGTGTGACAGTGATGAATAAAGCACTGCAAACTAAGCTTGAACTAGTTGATAAACATTATATTAGTTCGCACGAAAGCGAAGCACTTCCACTTGCCGCCCCGCTCAATGGCACGGTAGTAAAACACTTAATTGACATTGGCAGCACAATTACCAAAGGCGATGCGGTTGTTATTATTGAAGCCATGAAAATGGAATACACGCTTAACGCGCCTCACGACGGTATTTTAAAAAGCTATTGCTTTGGTGAAGGTGAATTGGTAACGCATGGTGCCCTGCTTGCGATAGTCGAAGATACGACTGAGGAAGGTGCATAATGAGTGCTTTTCCGAGTAAAGTCCGTATTGTTGAAGTTGGCGCGCGAGACGGCCTTCAAAACGAAAAAACAGTCAGTACAGCGGATAAAGTAGCGCTTATTAACGCGCTAAGTACGGCAGGTTTAAAAGACATTGAAGCCGGCGCGTTTGTCTCCCCTAAGTGGGTTCCGCAAATGGCAGACTCGGCTGATGTAATATCAGCACTTGATTTACCTGATGTGAATTTAAGTGCCCTTACACCTAACTTAAAAGGTGCGCAAGCAGCGCACGCTGTTGGCATTAAAGAGTTTGCTATATTTACCGCTGCGAGTGAGTCGTTTTGTCAAAAAAACATAAACTGCTCAATTGATGAAAGTATTGAGCGTTTTAGTGAAGTAATGGCGTTTGCTAAAGCGAATAATATCCGCGTACGTGGTTATGTAAGCTGTGTGCTAGGTTGCCCTTACGAGGGTGATATAGACCCACTAGCAGTACTGAGTGTATCGCAAAAACTATTAGATTTAGGCTGTTACGAAGTAAGCCTTGGCGATACCATAGGTGTTGGCACTGCTAAAAAAGTAACGCAGCTAATAGAATTACTTTTAACACACATTGATAAAACCAAGTTGGCCGTGCATTTTCACGATACTTACGGCCAAGCGCTCACAAATATTTACGCAGCCTTAAACCTAGGTATAGCAACGGTTGACGCGGCAGTTGCAGGCCTTGGTGGTTGCCCTTATGCTAAGGGTGCGTCAGGAAATGTTGCCACCGAAGATGTAGTTTACTTACTGCAAGGGCTTGGCATTGAACATGGAATTGATTTACAAAGGTTAAGTGATGCTGGATGGGAGATAACCAAAGCACTTGGTAAGCAACCTGTGAGCAAAGTATCTGTGGCACTACACACTAAATAGCTATCTTATAAAATGATAACTCACTACTAATACAAGATAGTTAACAACAAATAGCACACAATGAGGAGAGACTCATGGCCGGTTTTGATAAAGTAGTTTCTAGTTACAAAGCTGCAATGGAAGGATTAAAAGACGGCGATACTATTATTGCCGGTGGTTTTGGTTTATGTGGTATTCCTGAGGGCTTAATTAAACAAATTAAGCAGATGCAAACAAAAGACTTAACCGTGGTATCTAATAACTGTGGTGTTGATGACTTTGGTTTAGGTATTTTATTACAAGACAAACAAATTAAAAAAGTAGTTGCCTCATACGTTGGCGAAAACGCCCTATTCGAGCAGCAGTTATTAAGTGGCGAAATTGACGTAGAACTTACGCCACAAGGTACTTTGGCTGAAAAAATGCGGGCTGGTGGCGCAGGTATACCTGCATTTTACACAGCAACCGGTTACGGTACTCCAGTTGCAGAAGGCAAAGACGTAAAAGAATTTAATGGTCGCCCGTATATTTTAGAAGAGTCTATAACAGGTGAATTTGCCATAGTAAAAGCATGGAAAGCCGATCGTTATGGCAATTTAGTGTTTAGACACACCGCCATGAACTTTAATCCAATGGCAGCAACGGCGGGTAAAATTACCGTTGCCGAAGTAGAAGAAATTGTAGAGCCGGGTGAGCTTGAACCAAGCCAAATTCATACCCCGGGTATTTTTGTAAATCGCGTTATTAAAGGCAACTTTGAAAAACGCATTGAACGTGTAACAACACGAGATTAAGCAGGAGCATAATTATGGCATTATCACGTGAACAAGTTGCAATGCGCGTTGCACAAGAACTTCAAGACGGCTATTACGTAAATTTGGGTATAGGAATTCCGACACTCGTCGCAAACTATGTACCGGATGATATTGAAGTTATGTTACAGTCCGAAAATGGCCTTTTAGGCATGGGCCCGTACCCTACTAAAGCAGAGCTAGATGCCGATATGATTAACGCGGGTAAAGAAACCGTGACAGCTGCCAAAGGTGCAGCCATATTTAATAGTGCAGATAGTTTTGCCATGATACGGGGTGGTCATGTAGACTTAACTGTTCTGGGTGCATTTGAAGTTGACCAGAACGGCAACATCGCCTCGTGGATGATCCCTAAAAAGCTGATTAAAGGCATGGGTGGCGCGATGGATTTAGTCGCTGGCGCAAAAAATATTATTGTTACTATGACCCATGCAAGTAAGCATGGTGACTCTAAATTACTAGAGGCCTGCTCTTTACCGCTTACTGGCGTTAATTGCGTTAAAAAAATAGTAACAGATTTAGCCGTATTAGAAGTTAAAGACGGCGCATTTCATCTATTAGAACGTGCTCCGGGCGTAACTGTTGATGAAATCATTAGTAAAACAGCAGGTAAATTACTTGTTGACGGTGAAGTACCAGAAATGGTTTTTTAGGAACTTTTTAACAAGTTAACTTAAAATAACGCTTTACCCTGTACCGACCTCATTCCCAGTGCCAATGGCGCTGAGTTACCCAAAATCCCTCTCACGAGGGATTTTTTTTGTCTTTTTTACTTATTTTTAGTCTTGTTCATACATCTGTAGTAAATTTTTATCTATAATAGTTGCATAAATAGATGATTAGTTAGTTAGAACATTTGCACTACTATGCTTTAATGATGCACCACTTTTGTGAATTTACGCTGTTAATATTTTTAACTTATTGATATTATTGTAATTACTAATTGGTTCGATTTTTGCCTATACTAGGCTATATAAACAACTTAATACTGGAAAACATGCAAACTCCTATTCGTGGCCTTCGCTCTTTTTGCTTTGCAGCAAGAAGCCTAAGTTTTAAGCATGCAGCTAATGAACTGTACTTAACACCTTCGGCAGTGAGCCACCAAATAAAACAACTTGAAGAACAACTTGGTATTGAACTTTTTCAACGTAAAACGCGTTCAATTAGTTTAACCACTGCGGGTAAAAACTTTTTTGATGCTGTGTCCCCAATTATCACTATGTTAGAAGGCACCATTAATGAGTTTAGTCAGATGCAGCAAAATACAAATTTGACGATTACGTTGCCTGAGTTTTTTGCCAGCGAACTACTCATGCCTAAATTAAGTGAGTGGACGTCAGAGCACCCTAATATAAACCTGCAAATGGATACGCTTAAAACACGTAAAGAAATAACCCGTCATAGCGATTTATCTATTGTATTATCATCGAGTAAACCCACTGAAGGTTCTGCAACAGAGCTATTTAATCTTGAATATATCCCTGCATGTAATAAAAAGCTGCTCGATCAGTGGAGGGACGATCACCGTCAAGCGCTTAATCAAGTTCCGCTAATACTACACAAAGCTCGCCCTTGGGCATGGCACCAGTGGGCCGAAAAAGCAGGAATTGATGACTTCTCTCCTTCTCAAATTATTCAAATAGATAGTATGTTTGGTGTAGCACGTGCAGCGCAGCAAGGCATGGGCATTGCGCTTATCCCACTGCCTATTAGTCAAAGCTGGTTAGATGAGCAATGGCTTTATAAATTATTCGAACAGCCTTTAACAACTAAAGATAAGTATTATTTAGTGCAGCACGAATCAAGCACACCTAATCACCCGCTTGATTTATTTGCGAAGTGGGTTGTAAGCACATTTAGAAAAATTCAAGAGTAACTCTCTATTAGGCGAACTTATTAATACAGCCATTGTGTGTTGTATTTATGGTTCGTCTAAATCCTAAACCTCACTTTATACCAACTCCAATAAATAGCTGATCTATTTTACTTGCTAAAACAACCCATTTCTTTGTTGTAAATTTCGCAAAGGGAACAACCATTTACATCAATTTACGCCTAGAACTGAATTATTTTTTCGGCGTAAAATGTAGATCACATACTTAATGGAATTGGTATTATTTTTCAGTAATTTCTTTAAAATACAATCTATTAAAATCACAGTTTAGACTAAAGTCTATAGTTAAATTTTTTTCACTCATTGGTTTCATTTTTATCGTTTGTCGAAAATAGAGTTAAATATTAAAGTTACTTTATCGGCTCGAAACAGTTAAGTTTAATTGTTTATTAAGAGTAATAAATGCAACCTTTTGAGTTTTAGTGACTCAAACCTTGCAGTGAAAAGAATCTTTATATTGTGTGTGAAGATGTTGTCAGTGTGAAAAATGGTTCAAGTTAGGTGGTGACTTGGCTTGAACTGTTTTTATTCTTGGCTCAAACCACATGATATGCAATACAAATGCTTTGAGAGCGTAGCAAACAGAATCTTTATATTGTGTGTGAAGATGTTGTCAGTGTGAAAAACGGTTCAAGTTAGGTGGTGACTTGGCTTGAACTGTTTTTATTATTAAACCACATACATAATATAGCTATATACAGGTTAAATACCTTTGTAAAAAGCCCCGTAAGTTATAACTTACGGGGCTTTTTTAGTTAATTTTTTATTTGATATTCTTTTTTTAATTTACGTATCTGCGCTTTATGTGAAAGCAAAAATGTATCAAATTTCTTAACTACCTCAGGGTAGTCAATGGACGATAATAAAAAGGCTTGTAAATCTGTCGGCAATTCGTTTTGAAAATAAACGGGTCGGGTTAATTTGAAATATTTAACAATATTATAGTTTAATACATCGTTAGATATGTAAATACACTCCACTCGCTCTTTCAAAAGCATCTCTATTAATTCCATTACATTAGCGGTTTCAATTAGCTCAACGTTTTCGTTATTCATTAAAGGTTTAAAGCTTTGAGACGTAAACCCTCTCACCGTTGCAAAACTAACGCATTCATCAATAGTGATATTTTTATTTAAACTCGCAATACCCGTTTTAGTCACAACGGTTGGCTGCGAATAAATAATTTCATTTAAATCATCAAAGGAAGCTTTATAACTTGGTTTCCATTGAGGATTATCTGGATATTTAAAATCAACATGATGGTGATCAATAAATTCTTTATAAAGACGATTAATTGGCAGCGTGTAAAACTCAAATTTAAAGTCGTGCTGCTGTGCAAACAAAGTTAGCAACTCTTCACTGAAGCCATAATAGTCAGCACCATTTGCTCCACTACCATCAAAGTAAGGTAGATACTCTATATTCTCTACGCCGACGACATAGTGCGTTGCCGACTTAGCATCGGTTATAAAAATTAATAAAGCTAAAGGCAAATACATTAACTGCGTTGTTATTTTTATAAATTGATTCATTTATAACCTAAGTAATATTATTGATTGATGTGTAGCTGAACGCTTTAATTTTAACAAATTTGCAAAAAATATGATAAATCTATTTTATTTTATGCAAAAAAAAAGCCTGATTAAAATCAGGCTTTACAAAGTAAAAGGTTTAGCTTTTATCTCTTGGTACAAAATCGAGTACTGTTGCGTTTATACAGTAGCGGTCTGTGCCTCTAGGGCCTTCTCCTGGGAATAAATGACCAAGATGAATACCTGTACTTTTAGAGCGAAGCTCAATACGTGTTATTCCCCAGCTGCTATCGTCATGCTGCGTTACACTACTTTTTACTGGGTGCTTAAACGACAACCAACCAGTGCCTGAATTAAATCTATCACGTGTATCAAATAGTGGCTCTCCACTTAATTTATCAACAAAAGTGCCATCAGGTGTATTTTTAAACTCCTTGTACTCTTTACAGTAAGGTCTATCTGTTCTTGCATCAAATGCGACTTTATAAGCGTCACTTTTACCTAACTTAAATGCACCCAATGCTTTATAAAATTCTTCAGGTGTTGCATAACCTTGACGCCCATATACTTCAATGCCATTTTCTAAAAACAAAATAGTCGGTGTTGCCCACGTGGCTGACTTAATAGTTAAACCTTTAAGCTGGTCAGCATGGCGAAACGACATTGGTATAGTCCCTTTGTAATCATTTGCGACTGTTTTTTTAAATTTTTCACAGTATGGGCAGTATTCACGTGAATCTAAGACTACGATCTGCTTACCTGCGAGTAAGTCACTGTTATCGACTTTTTCTACGGGTTTTTTATTAAAAACAACGCCTGTTGAATGATCTGGGCAATAGCCATTAGGGTTCTTTTGTAGATAATTTTGATGATATTCTTCTGCCGATACAAAACCTGTAAGCGGTTTAATAACCGTTTCGATTTTGCCGTAGCTCGCATCAGTTAAAAGCTGCTGATATTGCGATTTAACTTGCTCAGCTACTTTAGCTTGTGCATCAGTAGTCGTTAATACAATTGAACGGTATTGCGTACCGATGTCGTTACCTTGGCGATTTTTTTGCGTAGGATCGTGACTTTCAAAATAGTTTTTTAAGAGATCTTCTGCTGAAATTATATTGCTGTTATACATAACTTGCACAACTTCAGCATAATTGTTCTCGTCAAAACGACGAGACTGATCAGTAATATTTCTGTACGTTGCTTTAAACCCATTACCGTCAGCATAACCCGACTCAGCATCAATAACGCCATTAAGCGCTTCGTAGCGTTTTTCTGCTCCCCAAAAACAACCAGACCCCAGTACAATGGTTTCTACATGCATGGTGGCTTCTACATTACTGTGTTCTACCTTTTCCATAGATAAAGCAAAGCTGCCTGCGCTAAATATAATAGCAGCGCCTGATAAATATAATAAATGCTGGTGTTTCATAAAGTACCTCATAAACAAGTGCGTGCTAATTAAGACCTCCTTATCTTAATTTTCATTTCAACCTAATTACTTATTTAGTACGAAATGTATTAAGTTTTAGTCCTCAATAAGTTAAATACGATTAATTGAATATAAAAACACTCTTAAAGTAAGCTGGGTAAATAAACACTAAACATAACGACTTAGTCGCAATGGTGTAAATAAATTAATAAAACTGTGTTACGTTTAAATTATGTTGTACAAATAGGTTTATTTAATGAAGCCAGCTCCCCATATTTATGCATTAACAAACAGTAGTTTACTGCTTGATGCATCGCATTTAGACGCTATAGATAGACTCTCTATTCAAAAGAAAATTTGGGCTTTAACCAGCCACTGTAAATGCACTGATGAATTTACCGATTTGGTGCCAGCCATGAACTCGCTCACTCTCTATTTAAAATCAGATAAACACTTAAATAAGTGGTTAAAAGTGCTACCTTCGCTGTGGAATGATATTAAAACGAGTACTTTTAAAGGGCAACATCACTTAATCGAAACCATATACAAGGGTGAGGATATTAATTACGTGGCTCGTTATCATAATTTAAGCGCTGATGAGGTTATTAATATTCATAGTAAAACCAAATACCACGTTTTATTTTTAGGCTTTCAGCCCGGTTTTGCCTACCTACATGGCTTAAATCAGCAATTACATACACCAAGGCGTGATGAGCCACGCATTAAAGTTCCTAAAGGCTCTGTTGCGATAGGTGCTGAACAAACCGGAATTTACCCCGCAGATACCCCTGGTGGTTGGCACATAATAGGTCATACAGATACTGCTTTGTTTGATTCGACCTCGGAGCAACCTTGTTTAATTCAACCAGGCGATACGCTTGAATTTGTTCCGCTAGTTAATAGAGGAGCAACTCATGATTAAAGTACTTAGAAGTGGTGTATTACTTACAATTCAAGATTTTGGCCGTGAAGGCTACCGCCATTTAGGTGTAAGCAAAGCGGGTAGCTTAGACCCATTTGCACAAATAATTGCTAATAGATTACTTAACAATAATGACAATGATGCCGTTTTAGAAATAACCGTTGGTTTGTGCGAGCTGGAATTCACCTGCGACACAGTAATTGCGCTTCATGGTGCAGATTTGCAAGCAACCCTTGATGGACAAGCAATTTACCCTGGTTGGACATACGCAGTAAAAAACAAACAAGTACTGAGCTTTGCTACTGGTAGAGCCGGCTTAAGAGCTTATTTAGCAGTGAAAGGCGGTATACAAAATACTGATGTTATGGGCTCTAAATCTACAGATTTAAATGCACGTTTTGGTGGTATTGAAGGTAGAGCTCTCACCACAGGTGATGAAATACCTATTACTCCTTATTATGGAAAGTTTATAAAAGTAGGTGCAATTGCTCCACCTCAGCGCAAAATTATACGCTTGTACCCGAGCCCTCACGCTAACTTACTGGGTAAGCCATTATTGGATACCTTTGCAGCTACTGCATTCAAAGTCAGTACTAACAGTAATCGAATGGGCGTAAGGCTTGAGCATAATAAGAATAGCTTGGTGCATTCGCACTCTTTGCCATCACTGGGTGTAAGTCCTGGGAGCATTCAACTACCACCAAATGGTGATCCTATTGTGCTACTTAACGATGGACAAACCACTGGGGGCTATCCTCTTTTAGGAACAGTTATTGAAGCCGACTTACATCAATTTGCACAATTTAGACCTTTAGATACAGTTGAATTTAAATATGTAACGTTTGAAGAAGCAGCAAAGGCAAAGCAGAAACTTGACGGGCACCTACATCAATTGAGCCTTGCACTTAAAAATAACCTATAAAACATTCTAGAATCAACATGCCCTAGATTTAAAAAATAGGTACCATGTAATAAAGGCCCAAATTCCGACGGCAGTTACCTTACTCGCCGTTAATATTATTTTAATGTATAGCTTGGTGTTTAATGACTAAATCAACTTCTACTATGCCGTGTGTATTAATAACCGGTTTTGCTCCTTTTGGTGGCGAAACTATCAATCCTTCTTGGCAAACAGTGCAAAAACTTGATGAAACTATCATCATGAAACACAAAATATGCACACTAGAACTTGCCTGTGAGTTTAATACGTCTATCAGTCAGCTTATAAACGCCATTGAGTCGCATAACCCGGCGGTTGTTTTGTGTATAGGACAAGCTGGTGGGCGCAGTGAAATATCAATCGAGCGTATTGCAATAAACGTTGACGATGCACGCATTAAAGACAATGCAGGTAAGCAGCCTATCGATACGCCAATTGAAAAAAATGGCCCTGATGCCTATTTCACAAACTTACCCATAAAGCGCATGTTACAAGCATTGCACAACAGTAATATCCCTGCTGCTATTTCAAATACGGCAGGTACGTATGTGTGTAATCACGTTATGTATGGCCTTATGCATTATATAAACGATCACTGCGCGGTGATGAAAGGTGGCTTAGTACATGTCCCTTATTTACCAAGCCAAGCGGTGCACCACAATGGCGCACCAAGCATGAGTGAAGAAACCATTATTAACGCTTTAAAGGTCATGATCGCACAAGCTTTGAACAACAATAGTGATGTAAAAATAGCAGCAGGCACCACGCATTAACCATTTTGGTGCAGTTACATCTAAGTTGGTGCATAAATTATTCTTAATTAATTGTAAAAGCTATGTGACTTGAGTAATTTTTTCTGATAAAACAAGGTTTCGCAGTACAGTAAATTAGCTCTGCTGCACACATAATAGGAATGAGGAGTTACTATGTGTTCAATTTTTGGGGTATTAGATATTAAATCTGATCCCACTCAATTGCGTACCCAAGCAATTGAAATGTCAAAGCTGCTTAGACACCGTGGTCCGGATTGGTCTGGTGTATATGCATCTGAAAAAGCTATTTTAGTACATGAGCGTTTAGCTATTGTTGGTGTATCAAGCGGTGCACAGCCTTTATACAACCCAGAAAAAACAAATATTTTAGCGGTTAATGGCGAGATTTATAATCATAAAGAACTTGCTGCAGAGTTAGACGTTGATTTTACTTTTCAAACTCAATCAGACTGTGAAGTTATTTTAGCGCTATATAAACAAAAAGGGCCTGACTTTTTAGATGACCTAAACGGCATTTTTGCATTTTGTTTATACGACGAAGAAAATGACGCTTACTTAATTGGCCGTGACCATATTGGTATTATCCCGCTTTACACCGGTCACGACGAGCACGGTAACTTTTACGTTGCTTCTGAGCTAAAAGCACTTTCTCCAATTTGTAAGCATATTGAAGAATTTCCTCCAGGGCATTACCTGTACAGCAAAGATGGCAAAATGACGCCTTATTACAAACGTGATTGGGAAACATTTGATGCAGTTAAAGATAACAGCGCAGAAGCGCAAGACGTTAAAGATGCATTAGAAGCGGCCGTTAAACGCCAGCTAATGTGTGATGTACCTTACGGTGTATTACTTTCTGGTGGTTTAGACTCATCGGTTATCTCTGCTATTACGCAGCGCTTTGCCGCAAAACGTATTGAAGATAACGACGAAAGTGACGCATGGTGGCCTAAGCTGCATTCTTTTTCAGTAGGCCTTGAAGGCTCACCAGATTTAGCTGCTGCACAAAAAGTAGCTGACATGATTGGTACTATTCACCACCCTATCATTTTTACCATTCAAGAAGGTATTGATGCATTACGTGAAGTGATTTACCACATAGAAACCTATGACGTAACAACTATTCGTGCCTCTACACCTATGTACCTAATGGCTCGCCAGATTAAAGCAATGGGCATTAAAATGGTGTTATCTGGCGAAGGTGCTGATGAGCTATTTGGTGGTTACTTATACTTCCATAAAGCCCCTAACGCACAAGAGTTTCATGAAGAGCTAAACCGTAAAGTATCAAAACTGCATATGTTTGACTGTTTACGTGCTAATAAATCAATGGCGGCATGGGGCGTAGAAGCACGTGTACCGTTTCTTGATAAAGAATTTGTTGATGTTGCTATGCGTATCAACCCTGAAGCTAAAATGTGTAAAGATGGCAAAATTGAAAAACACATTTTACGTGAAGGCTTTGAAGGTTACTTACCTGATGAAGTGCTATGGCGTCAAAAAGAGCAATTTTCAGACGGTGTAGGCTACAGCTGGATTGATACCTTAAAAGAGTTTGTAAATGAGCAAGTGAGCGATCAAGAGCTTGAAAATGCGAAATTTAAATACCCTATTAATACGCCAGATTCAAAAGAAGCTTACTACTACCGTACTATTTTTGAATCGCATTTCCCTGGTGATGCATCAGCTAAATGTGTACCTCATGGTAAATCGGTAGCGTGTTCGACTCCTGAAGCACTTGCATGGGACGCATCGTTCCAAAACAATGCTGATCCATCAGGTCGTGCTGCAGGCGTTCATAACGACGCATATGCAAGCAAAGGTTAATACTCTTTGTTTAGCGAAGCGTAAGCCTAAATGGCTTACGCTTCGCTTTATAGAGCTCACTTCCACCGAATCTGTTTTTTATAGCCCTGCACATAACTTAAAAGGCTCAAGTGCTTTAATTGTTATTTATAAAAATGGGTTAACATCAAAAACAATGCAATATATTGCATCACAATCAACTTACCCTGCTACCGTATTTTTAAATCAAAATGAGATAACTAAACGCCATTGTAAAATTCGCTGGTTTAATCAAGCGAGTGAAATTAAACGCTGTGGACATGGTACTTTAGCAGCCGCTAATTTTTTAATAGACCATTTGGGTTATTGCCCTGAAGTATTTACTTCAATGAGTAATGAGCGCTTTACTATAAGAGTAAAAAAACAACGCGCTCAGCTGTCACTAAAAAGCATAGAGCCTAAAAAAAGCAAGTTAGCTAAAGGTGAGTTAAAAAGTGTGTTTTCAGTAGCAATAAAAGCAGCCTACAGTACCGGCGACAAAAACGGTTATACGGTTGTGTTATTTAATGAAGAATTTAATAAAAAACTCGATAAAGAGTTTAATGAAGAACTTGAAAATAATTCCGATGAAAAACAGAACTTAAAAAATTTACACGTTAATTTTAAAGCTTTGTGTGCACTCCACAAAAATGCAGTAATTGCCCTTAGTATAAAAAATAAAGACAAGAAAAATGCCATAGCGCATTTTAGATACTTTGCACCCCAGTTTGGTGTAAATGAAGACAGTGCTACAGGCTCTGCGGTATCTGTTATTGCCCCCCTGCTATTTAGACTACACGGTTTAAATAAAGCTATGCTTGTACAGCAGTCAAATAGTGGCGCATTGCTAAACTATGAGTTTAACAATGCTAAAGTTGTCATTTACTAAACATAACTTAAGTAATGCTTAAAGCGGTCTTAATAAACACAGGGCAAAATAGTTACTATCGTCTTGCCATGTTTGCTCTAACTTTAAATTAGCTTGCGCTGCAAGCTGCTTAAACGACTCGAGCGTGTACTTGTGAGAGTTTTCTGTATGGATACTTTCGCCTTCTATAAAGTCTATTTGCTGATCATTTATAATCACGCTTTGAGTACGATTACTTACTAAATGCATTTCGATACGGCTATGTTGCTCGTTAAAGCGTGACTCGTGGCTAAAGTTATCTATATTAAATGTGCCGTTTAGCTCGTTATTAATACGTTGTAGTAAATTTTTATTAAAAGCAGCGGTAACTCCCGCTTTATCGTTATATGCATCAAGTAACACTTGGCGCTCTTTTACTAAATCAACCCCAATTAATACATAACCATTTACACCGCATAAGCGATGGAAATTATTCATAATTTCTATGGCTTTAACTGGGGCAAAATTACCAAGAGTGGAGCCCGGAAAGTACACCAAATTAGTTTGGCTGTCTAAAGCGGTGTCTTTGGTTAACTGTTTGACCATTTGGCTGTGTGTAAAGTCTCCTAATAATGGCGAAATTGCCAAATCTGGAAATAACGGTGACAAATGTGCAAGTGAATAACTGAGCATCTCCTCAGATATTTCAAACGGTACAAAGGTTTTAACGTTTGCCATATGCGCTAATAAATAGGCTACCTTTTTACCCGAGCCACAGCCGGGCTCTATAATAGAGAGGTTTTCAGGTAGCATTTGAGCAATCGACTTCGAATGTTGCTCTAATATAGAAAGCTCCGTACGTGTTACGTAATACTCTTGTAAGGTTGTTATTTGCTCAAATAATGCAGCACCTTTATCATCATAAAAATATTTACACGGAAGCGTTTTTTGTTGTTGAGTTAATCCGCTTATCACGTCGTTTAGAAATTCAGTGTCGGTTATGTTGCTTTGCTTAATCGCTGTTACTTGGCTCATACTATATCCTTAACTAGTCTTATCCCGCTGCACATCCACGCTTGATGCGGGTAATAAAAATTACGGTATGTTTGTCGTAAATGGTTTTGAGGGGTAAACACACACCCACCACGTAACACCATTTGGTTATTCATAAATTTACCATTGTATTCCCCTGCTATTCCTTCAATAGGCTTAAAACCGGGGTATGGTAAATATGCACTGTTCGTCCATTGCCAACACGAATCAGTTAACTGATTTATTTTAGTATCACCTTTTGCTTGCTGTGGTGTTAGGTAGTGATTATTAGTGTCTTTTGAAGGAGTATTTTTAGCTGCATATTCCCATTCGAACTCTGTAGGCAAGCGAGCTTTTACAAAATTAGCATAGGCGCTGGCCTCAAAATAACTAACATGACAGATCGGGGCATTTAAATTGAGAGGCTCTAATCTATAGTGTGTAAACTCAAACCACTCGTTATCTATACAATGCCAATATAATGGTTGTGTTAGAGCGTTGTTTTGTATATTTGCCCAACCGTCACTTAACCAATACTGTGGATTGCTGTATCCACCTGCATTTATAAAGTCTAAATATTCACCATTGGTGACCAATCTATTAGCAAAACTGAATGGATGAATTAATACTTGGTGTTTGGGGCGCTCGTTATCATATGCAAATTCATCGTCGGCATTTGTACCTATATTAATAATACCTTGCTCAAAATTTATAAAATTAAGAGGCTTAATATCTGCTGATTTGTTTTGGCTGTTTAAAGGCGATGTTTTATATTGCGGAAATAATGGATTTACTGAAAAGTTATATTTGATGTCCATAAACATTAGTTCTTGATGCTGTTGCTCATGGTGTAACCCAAGTTCAATAATATCTTTAATTTGTGGACTAACTTCAGTTTTAAGTAATTCAACCATACAGCTATCAACATGCTCTCTGTAAGCTAGCACTTCATCTAAACTAGGCCTGGATAAACTACCTCGGTTGGCGCGCTTAAATTGCTCTCCAATACCATTGTAGTAAGAATTAAAAAGCATTTTATAGTGAGGATTAAACACTGTGTACTGTTTACAATGAACGCTAAGTAAAAACGTTTCAAAAAACCAGGTGGTGTGCGCTAAATGCCATTTGCTTGGACTGGCATCTGCCATAGCTTGTAGTTGGCAATCTTCTACAGTGAGAGGTTCAATAATAGCCAGACTTTCGCCTCTAACGCTGTAAAAGCGTTTAACAAGTTCGTTTTGATTGGTATTGTTTAAAGCGCATTCACGCATAATAGTATTAATCCTTTGCCTATCTATTTATAAAATATAGCTTAGGGCATGCTGAGTTTTTTGGATTGAAATTTATTCAATCTAGGGGCGATTAAATCGCGGCACGAGGTTTGTAACCTAGTGGGCTAAGTAAAAACCGAGTAACAAAGAGTTAATCGTCCCTAGAAAGAACCCAAAGGGCAGTGTATGTTTGGTATTTATGCTGCGTTATCGCCTATTTATGGGGAATGACCACACTACATAGGCTCTGCCTTGCCTAAAAACCAAACATACTACTGTAAATTCAATCGCCAAAATTCAACATGCCCTAATGTTGTGTTAAATCATATTCATATTACAACTTGATTAAAGATGCTTATCAGCTTATAAATTTATACTAGCCCTGGAGGGAAATTTGCTCTTTACTGCTCAGCTTTTAATTATTCTCACGTGTATGTAAGCATGTAGAATAACGCAGATTTGAAACAGCACCGTTAGGTTACAAACTTAGGATCGATTAAATCGCTCCTAAATAGAACAAATTTCAATCCTAAAAGGTCAACAAGCCCTAGTATTTAAGCATTAATTAAGTTGCTTAAAAGTGATCTTTTTTTACTTAACCAAGTAAATTAATACTTTTAATAGCAAACTAAATTTTAACGTTCACTGAATTTATAATTTTAGGGCTTTTTAAATAAAAGAATCATGAATTTGGCTATATAAACAGCGTTTTAAATGCAAATTCATTTACATTTAATATTTAACTCATACACTACTAGCTGTATGATCACTCTTCAAATTAGTTAGTCTTCAAATAATTATGGTATTACATTTACTTAATATTTAAAGGCTAATGTAATTCGATATGACGCCGAATTTATTTTGGCTTGTTAGGACAACTAAAGAGGTATTGCATGAAGGAAAATCATGACAAATATAGTATTGACAGTACAGACTACACTGTAGGTCAAGACAACGTACAAAAATGGGGGCTTGATATACATAACTCTGTTTTCGGCATAAGTGCCGGACTGATTGTCATTTTTTTAATCGCCATTCTTGTTACCGATCCACAAACGGCTAAATCTGCTCTTAATGGTATAAAAACAGATATTATCAATAACTTTGACGCCTTATTTATGTGGGCTGCTAATTTTTTCGTTGTTTTTTGTTTAGCGCTTATTGTTTCACCTTACGGTAACATTCGTTTAGGTGGTGATGATGCTAAACCGACTCATTCACGTATCTCATGGTTAGCTATGTTATTTGCTGCGGGAATGGGTATTGGCTTAATGTTTTGGGGCGTTGCTGAACCACTTGCTTATTATACAGGCTGGTTTGAAACACCACTGAATGTAACACCTAATACACCCGAGGCGGCAAAAGTAGCAATGGGTGCGACTATGTTTCACTGGGGCCTTCACCCTTGGGCTATTTATGCCGTTGTAGGGCTTTCGCTTGCATTTTTTACTTATAATAAAGGCTTGCCACTGTCTATTCGTTCTATCTTTTATCCTATTTTAGGTGATAGAGCATGGGGCTGGCCAGGTCACCTCATCGATATTTTAGCCGTGCTTGCAACCCTGTTTGGTCTTGCTACTTCTTTAGGACTTGGGGCACAGCAAGCTTCTGCAGGAATAGACCATGTATTTGGTACCTCAGGCGGAGTTGGTTCACAAATTTTAGTCATTATAGGTGTTTCACTTTTAGCTATTGTTTCAGTAATTCGAGGGATTGATGGCGGCGTTAAAGTACTTAGTAATGCCAATATGCTAATCGCCTTAGTTTTGCTTATCTTTGTTTTTTTAGTAGGCTTTGCTGTTTCTGTAGGTAATATCCCAACTACTGTTATGGGGTATATAGAAAATATTATTCCACTAAGTAATCCTCATGGTCGTGAAGATGAAACTTGGATGCACGGGTGGACTGTATCTTATTGGGCATGGTGGATTTCTTGGTCACCGTTCGTAGGTATGTTTATCGCGCGTGTATCACGTGGTCGTACAATTCGTGAATTCTTAATTGCGGTATTGCTTGTTCCTACTGCTGTTACTATTTTATGGATGTCTATATACGGCGGAATTGCAATTGATCAAGTAATCAACGGTGTAGGTGAACTAGGTGCTAATGGCCTAACTGAAGTACCTTTAGCTATGTTCCAAATGTTTGATGCATTACCTATGGCGAACATTTTATCATTTGTAGCAATTATTTTAGTATTGGTTTTCTTTATTACTTCATCGGACTCTGGTTCTTTGGTAATTGATTCAATCACTGCCGGTGGCAAAATTGATGCTCCAGTACCACAGCGTATTTTTTGGGCTGTGACTCAAGGTGCGGTAGCCGCTGCATTACTTTGGATAGGCGGGACTGAAGCGATTCAAGCACTTCAAGCTGGCTCTGTATCGGCAGGTTTACCTTTCACTATTGTATTGTTATTTATGTGTTTAAGCTTAGTTTTAGGTTTGCGAACTGAGCCTCGCCCAATTAAATAATACTTTTAGGTAACACTTTTACTTAGTAGTACTTTTACTTAGTAACAAAGCGCCGCAATTTTTTGCGGCGCTTATTTGTTTAATACCAATCTGCTTATATAGGGTCTATTTAACGTTAAGAAAATTACGCTAGAACTAGGAAAAAATTTTTAACGACGTTATAGTGAAATTTAATTCGTTAAATTGATCAAAGATTTATGCAGGTTGGTATAACTATTTAAGATTATCAATTCGCTTAATAAAGTGATCTAATTGGTATTATACCCACAACTCTGAAATTGGAGTATCTACACGGTAATGATGACTCAGCTGCGCTTGTAATAGCTCAGCGGTAGCAAGAGCATCTGTTAATGCATTATGGTTTTGATACGCGGGCAAAGAATAACGCGCACGGCAATCTGTTAATCTGAGTGAGCCAAGTTTTGTGTTAAACAATCGACCTAATACTCCCTGCCTTGCTTTTAGTGCTCTTTTTTCTAACTCCATTGTATCAACAAGTGCAAACTCAATACCTTCTTTAAGCCTCAGTAATAACGCATTATTTAAAAAATGGCGCTCTATTGCAGCGTAATGCACCACGACAACTTTGCCACTTAGCGCTTCAAGTAAAGGTTCAATAATTCGGTTAAAGTCAGGAGCGTCATCCACCTCAGAGTGCGTTATTCCATGGATTAAAATAGACTCTTCATGCAGGTTACGTCTAGGTTGAACAACCCAATGCCGGCTGTGCTTACAATAAATACGCTTTAAATTAAATGGCACTAAGCCAACACTCACAATATCGTCGTTCTGGCTATTTAAACCTGTTGTTTCAAAGTCCATTGCTACAAAAGGCACATCTTCTACTGCGGCTTTATCTTGGTTATAAGCACCTGCATAAAAGTGTTTTAACAATTTATTTTTGGTGTTGTTGGCAAGCTCGTTATATCTAGCTTGCCAATCAAGTACTTTATAATTACGTGGATTCATAGGCTACTTCACACCAGAATTTGCTGTGTAGCTAAATTTTAAATAGCTTTGTGCTTTTTCTAAAATAGCAAACGCCTCTTTTAAATTTCGCTGCTCGAACGGAGACAATAAATGTGGATCTAAGTCATTATCAGGCTCTTCGCCCTTCTCTATTTGCCACGCTTGATGACGAATTCGCATCATAGCAATATACTCAAGTGCATCACGTAAATCTTGGGCTTTACCCTGCGGTAATAGTTTAGCTTCAATAATATCTTCTAAACGCTCAAACGAATTTTGTTTACGCGAACCAATCGCTAACGCATGCACGCGTATAACATCAGAAAGCGGTGCTGTACCTCTTCGCTTTAAGTTCATTGAACGTTTATGCTGGCCATTATGCTCCATAACAAAGCCTTTAAAAAAACCAAGTGGCGGTGTTCTATTTCGAGCATTTGCTGCCATGTTAGCTAGAAATATACGATTCGCTTTACTTTGTTTCGCTATAAATATTTTAAGCTCATTAGCCCACTTAGTTTTACCCCACACCCCGTCTAAATCAAAAAATATAGAACTATTAAGCAGCGCTTGTGGTTTTGGCTGAGCAATCCAATCAGCAAATTGATCAAACCACTCTGAGCGAGTTTTACGCCACTTTTTAAACGACGCCATTATTTCGCCATCACAATAGGTATAACCACATTGCGCTAGGCCATCACAAACAAAGTCTGAGATATTTTGAAAATATTCATTATGTTTTTCGTCGTCGTAACTGTCATCTAAAATTAATGCGTTATCTTGATCAGTTACAATAAGTTGCTCGTCGCGAGCCATTGAGCCCAGTGCAATAAAGCAATAAGGAACGGGAGGTGGGCCAAATTTTTCTTCAGCTAATACGAGTAATCTTTGCTTAAATGTACGCCCGATAACAGCCATGGCAGTACCAATCATGTGTGAATTTGCATCTTCATTAACCATGCGTACAAATACATTGGGTAATTGGCGTGCATAATGCGCTAAATCCTCAATTGTTTGTTGAGCAAGTATGCCGCGCACAAGTAATAAGCTGCTTTGCGATTCATAACGTAAAATATCAGAGAGTGATATAACTCCTATAGGACGTCTTTTTTGTACTACAGGCAAATGATGTAAGTTGTCTCTAAGCATGGCCAGTACGGCTTCGAAAATATAGTCATTAGCATCTAAAAGCACTAAGTTAGTCGACATAATCTCTTTTGCTTGAGTATTAAAATCAAGTCCTTTAGCCACTACTTTTGAGCGTAAATCCCTATCGGTTATTATGCCAACGACTTGCCCATCATCTTCCTCAGGGTCATCATTTATAGGTTTATTTACATCAGTTACCAAAACTGACGAAACGGCCTCTTCGGTCATCAATTTTGCAATATCTTGTATTGTAGACGTTGCATCTACGGTGACTACATCTCTGTGAATTAATGATTTTACCTTCGCAGTTGTAAGGTCATTGCCATCAGCTTGTTCAACAATAGCTTGATGTAAACGCACGTTACCATCTGTTTCAAAGTAGTCAGCAAATGCATCAAACTCATCACAGTAACGATTAAATAGTTCAACATTTATGCAATAAACTAACGTATCTTCAAGAGCAGTTGCAGGAAAACGGACCTTACGGTTCATCAATAAACCCATTTGACCAAATATTCCTGCGATAGCCAAACGATTGTATAGCTCACCATTTCGGCGATACATTTCTACAGAACCACTTCTAATCACATACAGATCAGATATGTCTTGTCCAAAACTTAAAATGTCTGTTTTTGCTCTAAAATAAGCAACTTCTACTTGTTGAGCTAGCTCATTAAGCGCTTTTTGAGGTAAGTCATCAAAAGGAGGATGTTGTGCTAAAAATTGTGCGATTTCAACTTGTTCGGCTTGCATAAATCCCTTCCTGTATGCGCATTAAAATGACTAAATATGTTTGCAGATTAACACTATCATCGGAGCGTGAAAACAATTACTGCACAATTTTGGGCACAAAAAAAGAGCCCAGATAGACTCTTTAAATGTGATACTTATTGTAAAAATTTATTTACCGCGCTGAGCGTCTTTTTGTGCTTTTTTAGCTTCTTTACGTTGCTGTAAAACGGCTTGCGCTTCATTGCCAATATGACCTTCACCACGGGCTTGTGCTAGTTCTATTTGCTTTTGGCGTTCAGCAAATCGCGCGCGTTGCTCGTCTGTTACTTCCTCAATACAATGATGACAAGATACACCTTCCATGTATTCAGGCTTTAACTTTTCTTCTTCTGTAATTGGCATACGGCACGCGTGGCATTGATCATAAGAACCTTTTTGTAAGTCGTGATCAACCGCAACGCGATTATCAAATACAAAACATTCGCCTTCCCACATGGTTTCTTCTTTTGGCACTTCTTCAAGGTATTTTAAAATACCGCCTTCAAGATGATAAACCTCATCAAAACCTTGCTCTTTCATGTAGGCTGTCGATTTTTCACAGCGAATGCCGCCGGTACAAAACATTGCTACTTTTTTATGTTTCTCAGGGTCTAAGTTTTCTTTTGCCCACTGTGGAAATTCACGGAATGTCGTTGTATTTGGATCGACTGCATTTTGAAAAGTACCAATCTCAATTTCGTAGTCGTTTCGTGTATCAATTAAAATAACTTCTGGATCAGAAATAAGCGCATTCCAATCTTTTGGTTTTACATAGCTACCCACAACTTTTAGAGGGTCAATTCCCTCAACGCCCATCGTTACAATTTCTTTTTTGAGCTTTACTTTAGTGCGATAAAACGGGCATTCATCATCGTAAGATTCTTTTGTTACGATGTTTTTTAAATTTGGTTGCTTATCAAGCCATGCTAGTAAATTGTCTATCCCTTCACGTTTTGCAGAAACAGTGCCGTTTATTCCTTCAGCCGCAAGTAGTAATGTACCGCGTACTTCATTCGCTTCCATCACTTCAAGTAATGGCTTACGGATAGCTTCAAATTCAGGTAAACCAACAAACTTATACATCGCACACACTACAAAGTGCTCATTTGTTACATTATCTTTATGGACAGCCGTCATTTTATTTCCTATTTTGCTTTTTTAGCCAGTATTGGCGTTTACCGAATCGTAAATCCGGCGCATATGGGGCGCGTATTTTACGCTTTTTTAATTTAATTGCAAAAAATAGCGCTATAGATTGGTTTTTACTGTTAGCGACCTATCTGTGTAAGCTATAATGCACTGATAAATTTATAGACTTAATTTGCTCATTTTGGAGAAACACACATTGCAGTTTACTGATCTTGGGATTGATACACGCCTTGAAACACAATTAGCACATCAAGGGATCACCCAGCCCACCGACATTCAAGCTCATGCGGTGCCTACAGCACTTGCGGGGTATGATATTTTCGCTCAGTCTAAAACTGGGTCGGGCAAAACCTTGGCGTTTTTATTACCTGCTGTACAAAGGGTTATGAAACAAAAAGCACTCAGTAAACGCGATCCTCGTGTACTTATTGTTGCTCCTACGCGTGAGCTTGCTACGCAAGTATTTACTCAACTGCGTTTATTAATTGCAGGTACAGCCATTAAGGCCGTAAAAATACTTGGCGGCGAAAACTTTAATGACCAAATAAAAGCACTTAGAAACGATCCACAATTTGTAGTTGCTACACCTGGGCGTTTAGCCGATCACATTACAAAACGCTCACTACAATTGAGTGGACTAGAACTGCTTATTTTTGATGAAGCCGATCGTATATTAGATTTAGGCTTTACCGAGCAGTTAAAAATGATTAACGAGCAAGCGAATCATCGCTTACGTCAAACGTTATTGTTTTCTGCAACACTTGACCATGCGCAAGTAGATGCACTATCACGTAATCTATTAAAAAAGCCAAAGCAAATTACGCTAAGTGCAGCAAACGAGCAACATAGCGATATTAAACAAACGTTATATCTTGCCGATCACCTTGATCATAAAGAAGCGCTTTTAGAGCATTTCTTGAATCAAGATGATGTTGGCCAGTGCATTATCTTTACAGCAACACGTTCTGACACGAGTCGTTTGAGTGAGGCGCTTAATGCTAAAGGCTTTAAGTCTGTAGCGCTTGCTGGTGATTTAACACAAAATAAACGTTTAGATATTATGGATTCGTTTAGTCGCGAAAACTTTAAAATATTAATCACAACCGATGTTGCATCTCGTGGTTTAGATTTACTAAGCGTAACGCATGTTATTAACTTTGATTTACCAAAACACGCAGAAGAGTATGTACACCGCATAGGTCGTACTGGGCGTGCTGGTTTTAAAGGTAACGCAATTTCATTAGTTGGTCCTAAAGATTGGGCAAGTTATTTAGCTATTAAAGCATTTTTAAATGACGAGTTAAAATTTGCGAGTGTAGAGGGTTTAAAAGCTAAGTTTAAAGGTTTAAAAGAGAAAAAACCTGAGACAACGTGGGATAAATCTAAAGAAAAAGCAGCTGCTGTTAAAAAGCCTGTATTTAAACGCAAAGCTAAACCTAAAAAGCCAACTGCACCAATTAAAGCACCAATGAACATTGATGGCGATACACCAATGCGCCGTAAAAAAAAGACTGAGCAGGAATAATTATGAGTTACCTAGGAACCACACAAACATTATTTGTAAAAGAAGTGAGTAACGAAGGTGCTTACTTAGACGGCCATGATTTAGGTGAAGTGTTTTTACCAAAGCAAGAAATTAAACATGAGCTTGAAGCTGGCGATAGCATAAGTGTTTTTATCTTTTTAGATAATGCTAATTTAGCGACTGCGACAACTAAAAAGCCACACGCACAAGTAGGTGAATATGCCCTACTTCGCGTTAAAGAAATTAATAGTATTGGTGCATTTTTAGATTGGGGTCTTGAAAAAGATGTTCTAACTCCGTTCAACGAACAAAAACCACGCATGCAAGAAGGTCATTCATATTTAGTTCGTTTGTACCTTGATAATGCAAGCCAACGTATTTGTGCATCAAACAACTTTAATCGTTTCTTATCTAAAGATGAGCCGCAATATACTCACTTACAAGAAGTGGATTTAATCGTCGCTGGCAAAACAGATATTGGCTACAAGGTATTAATTGAAGAATCGCACTTCGGTGTTGTTTTTTACAATATGGTATTTAAAAGTTTATTTGTAGGCCAAAAGCTTAAAGGATTCATTCAAAAAGTACGTGAAGACGGAAAAATTGATGTTGTACTAGAAAAGCCAGGCATGGGTAAAGTAAGTGACCTTGGTGAAACTATTATGCAAAAACTTAAAAACGAAGGTGGAGTTATTCCATTAGGCGATAAGTCTGAACCTGAAGCGATTAAAAAGATGTTTTCTACTAGTAAAGCTAATTATAAAAAAGCGATTGGTGGATTGTTTAAACAAGAGTTAATAGATATTGAAGCGAAATCCATTCGCTTAAGATCTTAGTCATAAATAATAGGCTTTAATTACCAATAATATCTGTTGGTAATTAACCTAAAATATACTTATAAGGCAATGTACATTGCGTATATTGCCTAGAATAATCAAGCACTTCACCTTTCGACTCAATATTGAGTGGCGCTAAACGAAAAACCTTTTTTTCACATTCTGTTTTTTTATCATCAAGTTTCGATATGCATTCACTCACACTTACATGCTGAGATATGAGTGTATCTTCATTTTTGTAACACAGGTGATGAGCATAATCTTGCATTGTTTTTTTAAAATCAAACATATTGATTGGATATGTTTGAATTATATCTGTAACGGTTGTTACACCGTCATATGCTTTGTTAGAAAAAACATATTTATTTACGCTAAATCCCGCAACAATAATTATTAATGAACCAAATAATAACTTCAAAACAAACCCCTACTTCATCTTCATTCTAATAATGTAACATAAAACACACATTAGGTAAGGGTTATTAGCACTATATTGCTGCTTTTTGTTAATTTATACTATAGAACTATTAACATCACTAAGAACTTTTACGGGATCATCCGCCTGAGTAATAGGTCGGCCTATTACTAAATAATCACTTCCTGCATCTATTGCTTGCTTAGGAGTCATAATACGCTTTTGATCGCCAGCATCACTGCCTTCAGGACGTATACCTGGTGTTACAAGTTTAAAGTTCTCACCTAACTCTGCTTTTAATGCTTTAGCTTCTTGCGCAGAACACACAACGCCATCAAGCCCTGCTTCCTTTGCAAGCTTAGCTAAATATATAACTTGTTCTTGAGCTGATTTATCAACACCCAAACGCTTAAGTTCTGTTTCATCCATGCTGGTTAATACAGTAACAGCAATAAGTAGTGGCGCTTTGTCACCAAATTGCTCAAGAGCAGACTTAGCTTTACTCATCATTTCAAAGCCACCAGATGCATGTACATTAACCATCCATACACCCATTTTCGCAGCTGCAGTAACCGCTTTAGCTACTGTATTAGGGATGTCATGAAATTTTAAATCTAGAAAAACATCAAAACCTAAGTCAATTAACTCTTTAACAAATATAGGTCCAAAATAAGTAAACATCTCTTTGCCGACTTTAAGACGACATGTATTAGGAGAAAGTTGTTTAACAAAGTTTAAGGCAACTTCTTGATCATCGTAATCTAATGCTATAAGAATTTTTTTTGAGTGTTCGAAAGACATGACTATCCTAATGTATGGCAGTAAAATTATTAATATGGGGTTATTAAAATCCGTCTAAGCCTCGACTTGGAACAATGGTTTCCCAATGCTTACAAGAGGGGCAATTCCAATATATTGTGTAACTTGTAAAACCACAATGCTGACATTGAAAGTCAGGCTTTGTAGCAATATAAGAGGTTACAAGTTTATCAATTTCGTTAAGTACTTCTTTGGTATTTTTATTTTGATCGCCCATCAATTGCAGTAAAAAACTGAAACCACGAATAGTAGGTTGACGTTTTAAGCTATCAGTTAAAAATTCAAAGGCTTGTTTTGTATGCCCTTGTTCAAGTAAGGCTTGGCAATGTTTTATTTTAATTAATACACCGCCCTTTTCTAATAAATCACTGACTAATTCATGAAATTGATGCGTTAAATTTAATTGTTTATAACTGTGGGCAAGCTCATCAATAAATAAAGGCGCAAACAAAGTGAATTGAGTAACAAGTTCACGCCAGTAATAAATAGCTTTAACGTAATCTTCTTTTGCGTAAGCAACTAAACCTAATTCGTACAGGGGACGCACAGCTTTATAATTTAAGCTAATCGCTTTTCTCATTAGTTGGGGGGTACTGTCACTTAAAGCCGACTCACAATAAAAATTAGCAATCGCTTTAAATTGTTGTTCTTTTGAAAATAGCTCGCTATGGGCTTCAAACATGTTGATGCCTTTCTCCCATTCACGGGTTTGCGAGTATAAAGTAATAATAGGATCTAGCGCTTCTACATGCCCTGCTTTAACTAACCAAACTAAGTGCTCTTCCGCACTGTCTAGTAGCCCAGCCATTATGTAATCTTCGGCAAGTTCTAAACGGCTTGTTGCAGCTTGTTGTTCATTTAAGCTTGGGTGTTTTAATAAAAGTTCATGAATTTTTATTGCGCGGTCTAATTCACCTCTACGACGAAACATAGCGGCAAGTGTAGAATAGTGTTCAACCGAGTCGGCTGACACTTCAAGTAAGTTAATTAAATGCTCTAAGCCTTGATCTTCTTCTCTGTCGAGTAGAAACTTTAAGCCTTTGCTGTATTCAGAAGTGATCTGACGATTAAGTTGATGAGCTTGGTTTTTAGCACTGTTTTTACCCATAATCCAACCGTAACCGGCGGCAACAGGTAATAGTAAAAACAAAAGCTCAATCATAGTTAGGTGTCTTTATTCGCGGCAAGCTTTTTTTTATCTTTTTCAGGCGCTAATTGCTTTTTTAAACGGTAGTTTTGCCACTTTAATTGCGAAAACAATTTAAAGCTAATAAAACAACCAATCAAAACACCTAACAAAAAGCAGATACTTATTATTACAGCTAAAGGTAATGTATTACTGGCTATAATATAATTTATTTGTACTAACTGTGGGTTTTGTGACCCTAATACAAATGCACTGATAAGGCATAGTGCAACCAGAATAATTTTTAATACCTTGAACAAGTAACTACTCCACTAAGTTAACTAGGCAATGCTTTCATTTACGCGGTCGCGTAATTCTTTGCCTGGTTTAAAATGAGGTACATGCTTTCCTTCAAGCTCAACTGTATCGCCAGTCTTAGGATTACGACCTGTGCGAGGAGCGCGGAAATGCAAAGAGAAACTACCAAAACCTCTGATCTCAATACGATCTGAAGTAGATAATGAGCCGGCCATTTGTTCAAGAATTTCTTTTACAGCATTCTCAACATCTTTCACTGGAACGTGTGCGTGTTGTTCCGCAAGTGTTTCTATCAGTTCTGACTTAGTCATAGCGTTTCCTTAAAAAGAGATATAGGAAGGGCAAAAAATGCCCTTCCAACTAAAAACTAATTATATATTAGTCTTTTTGTGCATTTGCGAAAGCAGCTGCCATTGCGTTTTCAAACACTGGCTCTTCTTTCTTAAGCTTCTCTAGTACTTCTTTCTCTTCTGCTTCGAAAAGAGCTTTTACAGATAAGCTTAAAGTGCGGTTCTTACGATCAACACCAACGTATTTAACTTCAATCTCGTCGCCTACAGAAACAACAGTAGTTGCATCTTCAACGCGCTCTTGAGCGATATCAGCTACACGGATGTAACCTTCAACGCCTTCGATAAGTTCAACAGTTGCGCCTTTCGCATCAACTTCAGTCACTTTACCTTTAACAATAGCACCTTTTTTGTTTGCATCAAGGTAGTTATTGAATGGGTCAGCTTCGATTTGCTTAACACCTAGAGAGATACGTTCACGCTCTGGGTCAACTTGCAATACGATAGCAGTGATTTCGTCGCCTTTCTTGAATTCACGTACAGCTTCTTCGCCAGGTGTATTCCAAGAAATGTCTGAAAGGTGTACAAGACCGTCAATACCACCGTCAAGACCGATAAAGATACCGAAGTCAGTGATTGATTTGATCTTACCAGTAACTTGATCGCCTTTGTTCTGTAGACGAGCAAATTCCTGCCAAGGATTAGCAATACATTGCTTAAGACCAAGAGAAATACGACGACGTTCTTCGTCAATTTCTAAAACCATAACTTCAACAGTGTCGCCTAAGCTAACAACTTTTGAAGGATGGATATTTTTGTTAGTCCAATCCATTTCAGAAACGTGTACTAAACCTTCAACGCCTTCTTCGATTTCCACGAAACAGCCGTAATCTGTAAGGTTAGTAACACGACCAGAAAGTTTAGAACCTTCTGGGTAACGACCAGCGATAGCTGCCCATGGATCTTCACCAAGCTGTTTAAGGCCTAGAGATACACGAGTTTTATCTTTGTCGAATTTTAGAACTTTAACTGCGATTTCGTCGCCAACATTAACGATTTCTGAAGGGTGCTTAACACGCTTCCAAGCCATATCAGTAATGTGTAGTAGACCATCAACACCACCAAGGTCAACGAATGCACCGTAGTCAGTAAGGTTCTTAACGATACCTTTAACTTCTTGACCTTCAACAAGGTTAGCAAGAAGCTCTTCACGTTCTTGTGAGTTTTCAGATTCGATAACTGCACGACGTGAAACAACAACGTTGTTACGTTTTTGGTCAAGCTTGATTACTTTAAATTCAAGCTCTTTGCCTTCAAGGTGAGTTGTGTCACGTACTGGACGAACATCAACAAGTGAACCAGGTAGGAAAGCACGGATTGAATCAACTTCAACTGTGAAACCGCCTTTAACTTTACCGTTGATAACACCAGTAACAGTCTCTTGCTCTTCACATGCTTTCTCAAGACGGATCCATGCTTCGTGACGCTTAGCTTTCTCACGAGAAAGAATAGTTTCACCGAAACCGTCTTCAATTGCATCTAGTGCAACATCTACTTCGTCGCCTACAGCAACTTCAAGTTCACCAGCAGCATTTTTGAACTGCTCTGCAGGGATAGCACTTTCTGATTTAAGACCAGCATCTACAAGTACAATGTTATTCTCGATAGAGATTACTGTACCTTTAACGATAGAGCCTTGCTCTGCTTCAAAACCCTTTAAGCTTTCTTCAAATAACTGCGCAAAATTTTCTGACATACGAATATACGTCTCTATATATTATACCAATAAGCAACCATGCTGCATGGGGTTGTTAAAATAGCACTGGCATCCTGCTGGCGCATAAAATGTGTTTTAGCTTCGTTTAGGAAGCTTACCTTCAGATATTGCAATATCTAATAAAGTTATTACTTTATCAAACACTTGCTGTGCATTAAGTTCGCTAGTATCGATCTCAATAGCATCCTCTGCAGGCACAAGCGGAGCAACGGCACGATTCATATCGCGCTCATCACGAGCTTGAATGTCCTGTAATAGACCACTTAGTGTAACATCAAGACCGCGCGTATTCAACTCAACAAAACGTCTACGAGCACGCTCTTCTGCGCTTGCTGTTAAATATATTTTTAACGGTGCATCTTGAAAAACCACAGTGCCCATATCACGACCATCGGCGATTAAGCCATTTTCAGTGCGAAATGCACGCTGGCGGCGTAATAATGCTTCACGAACGCGAGGTAATGCTGCAACCTTTGACGCTGCAGCGCCTACTTCTTCATTACGAATAGTAGTCGTTACATCTTCGCCTTCTAAAATAACTTTTCCTGCATTAGTTTGGCTATCTACCAAAAACTGCACATCTAAATTTGCAGCAAGAGGGACAAGCCCTTCTTCATTGTCTAATGCAATTTGGTGGTGAAGTGCAGCTAAAGATAAAACGCGATAAATCGCACCACTATCTAGTACATCCCACCCCAACTTGTCGGCTAACAAGCGACAAACAGTTCCTTTACCTGAACCACTTGGGCCATCAACGGTGATCACGGGCATTAATAACGCCTGCATTTAAAACCTCCTGCAATGCACACCTAAATAAACCGCGACATTATACGTCAGTTATTAAAATATATCTGCTATTAGTGTGTAACTTTTGTAATTACTTCTAAATAGCTTATTCACTGACTGATGCTAAAACATTGAAAAATGTAGGAAATGTTTTATAAGTACACTTTGGATCATTAATCGTTATTGGCTTTCCGCCTACGGCAACCATAGCAAAACACATAGCTATACGGTGATCGTCGTAAGTATCAATAGCAACATCATTAAAATGTTCAGGTGGAGTGATTTCTATAAAATCTTCACCCTCTACAACTTCAGCGCCTACTTTTCTAAGCTCAGTTGCCATTGCGTACAAACGGTCTGTTTCTTTAACGCGCCAGTTATAAATATTACGAATAGCGGTTTTACCTTTAGCAAACAAAGCAACTGTTGCCAGTGTCATTGCTGCATCAGGAATTGCATTCGCATCTATATCTACGCCATTAAGCTCGCCTTTGCGAACAACTAAACGCTCATCATACCAATCAATTTTAGCGCCAACCTGCTCCATGACTTTAGCAAAGCCAATATCACCTTGAACCGATTTAGCGCCAACACCTTTAATTTCTATCTCGCCACCGGCAATCGCTGCAGCTGCAACGAAATAAGAAGCCGATGAAGCATCACCTTCAACCATAATACGCTCGATTGATTGATACTGTTGACCACCTTTAACGTTAAAAGTTGCATAGTCACTGTGCTCAACATCAATACCAAAGCGCGCCATAACACCTAACGTAATATCAATATAAGGTTTAGATACTAAAGTACCCTTAATAGTTATATTTGTATCGCCGTTAAATAAAGGTGCTGCCATTAACAAGGCAGTTAAAAATTGGCTTGAAATACTGCCGTCAATTTCAACTTCACCGCCTTTTATTTGACCACCTACGATTTTAAGTGGTGGATAGTCTTTGTGTTTTGTATAGGTAACATCACCACCAAGCGCTTGTAGAGCATCAACTAAGTGCCCTATTGGACGCTCTTCCATACGCGGCTCGCCTATTAGCTCGTACTCACCACTTACAGCAGCTAGTACGGCGGTTAGAGGTCGGTAGGCAGTACCTGCATTACCTAAAAATAATGGTTCGCTCGGTGTTTTAAACACACCACCAACACCCTCTACAGTGGCTACAGTGCGTTCTTCATTAAGTGTTACATTTACACCTAAAAGCTTCAGAGCACCCAACATATGACGAATATCATCACTATCAAGTAAGTTCTCTACAACAGTTGTACCACTAGCAAGCGCTGCTAATAATAAAATACGGTTTGATAAACTTTTTGACCCAGGTAAGGTAACTGTGCCATTTACACGAGAAATGGGCTCTAAACGAAGCTGCTCCATTAGCTATTTTCCTTTGCAAAGGCAGCCATAAAGTCAACTAGTGCTTGAACACCTTCAAGTGGCATTGCGTTGTAAATGCTGGCGCGCATACCGCCCACTATTCGGTGACCTTCCAAAGCAAGTAAACCCGCTTCGTTAGATTGAGCAACAAATTTGCTATTTAAGCTTTCATCATTCAACCAAAAAGGAACATTCATACGTGAGCGACAATGCTTAGCAACAATATTTGAATAAAAATCAGAGTTATCGATAAAATCATACAGTAAATCTGCTTTAGCAATATTTTGTGCTTCCATGGTTTTTACACCACCATTGCTTTCAAGCCATTCAAATACTTCAGCCGCTAAATACCAAGCAAAAGTCGGTGGGGTATTAAACATACTGCCCTGCTTTGCTTCAAGTGCGTAATCTAAAATACCAGGTTTTGCTAAACCTTCACGCTCTAGTAATGTTTTACGCACAATAACGATTGATATACCTGATGGACCAATATTCTTTTGTGCACCGGCATAAATTAAATCAAATTTATTAACGTCTATTTCGCGCGATAAAATAGTTGACGACATATCAGCAACAATTGGTGCTGTTGGGTGGCTAGGCACATCAAAAATCTCTAAGCCATCAACGGTTTCGTTAGGGCAATAGTGGATATACGCTGCATCTGCTGGTAAATCCCAGTCAGCAACCGCTTTAATAGAAAACTCGCCATCAGCATCATTACGTATGTCGGTAAAAGTCGTTTGAGTAAATTTACTCGCTTCATCTCTCGCGCTTTTTGACCATACGCCATTTTCGCAATAAAAAGCGGTTTTACCTTCTTGATGTAAGTTTAGCGGTACAGCACTAAATTGTCCTCGGCCACCACCATGCATAAACAACACTTCAAACTCATCACTAATATTCATTAAGCGGCGAAGGCTAGCTTCACATTTTGCAGTAACCGCTAAAAACTCTTTACTACGATGGCTTATTTCCATCACAGAAACACCCAAACCTTGCCAATCTAGGAACTCTTTTTGCGCTTTTTTCATCACCGCTTGCGGAAGCATAGCCGGTCCCGCACAAAAATTATATTTACTCATTACCTTTGCCTCATTCCAGTAATTAAAAATTTCAAGCCTGATCGCACTGCAAACAAGCTGTATTAGTTTTATTCAACAACATAAAAAAAAGCGGCTAAAGCCGCTTTTTCAATTTCAATTATTCAGAAGGAGGATTGTCATCCACTACTTCTTCAATAACCGTATCAACTGTTTCAACGTCTTCGATATCAATTAAGTCACTCTCAGTAACTTCAATCTCTTCTATACGTTGTAAACCAACTACTTGCTCTCCGTCAATAGTTCTGATCAAAATAACACCTTGCGTGTTACGTCCAACCGTAGAAACTTCATTAACGCGAGTTCGTACTAAGGTACCACGATTAGAAATAATCATTATTTCATCGTTGTCATCAACTTGCACAGCACCAACAACAGCACCGTTACGTTCACTCACCTTGATAGATACAACACCTTGTGTTGCACGACTCTTAGATGGATAATCTTCAAGCTGTGTACGTTTACCGTAACCATTTTCAGTTACCGTTAGAATAGCACCGTCAGTTTTTGGTACAATTAACGATACTACGCGTTGCTCGTCTGGCATTTTAATACCACGAACACCGGTAGCAGTACGACCCATTGGGCGAACACCTTTGAAGCGAATCTCAGGGTTGCCTTCTTCATCAAGTACTGGGTTACCGTTTTCATCAACAACGGTTGTTTCTTCAGCTTCTTTAAAGCGTACTACTTTACCAGCATCGGTGAACAACATAATTTCGTTGCTACCATCGGTAATATCAACACCAATTAAGCTATCGCCATCATTTAAGTTAACAGCAATAATACCGCTTGCACGTTGACGACTGTAAGCCGTTAATGGTGTTTTCTTAACAGTACCAAATGCAGTTGCCATAAAGATGTATTTATCTTCTGCGTACTCGCGTACTGGCAATATAGCTGTAATACGTTCATCAGCTTCAAGTGGTAACAAGTTAACAATTGGCTTGCCGCGCGCTGCACGACTTGCTAGTGGTAACTGATAAACTTTAAGCCAATATAAACGACCCGCTGTAGAGAAACACAATATAGTATCGTGCGTATTTGCAACTAACAGACGTTCAATGAAATCTTCATCTTTCATCTTCGTTGCTGACTTACCTTTACCACCACGACGCTGCGCTTCGTAATCAGACAATGCCTGATACTTCACATAACCTTCGTGAGAAAGCGTTACTACAACGTTTTCTTCAGTAATTAAATCTTCTAAGCTTATATCGTGAGCTGCGGCGTTAATTTCTGTACGACGTTCATCGCCATATTGCTCTTTAATTTCTACTAGTTCGTCACGAATAACTTCCATTAAACGCTCAGGCGTAGCCAAAATATATAAAAGATCAGCAATTAAATCTAATAAGGTTTGGTATTCACTTATAATTTTTTCGTGTTCAAGACCAGTCAACTTATGTAAACGTAAATCTAATATTGCTTGAGCTTGTTGCTCAGAAATATAATATTGACCATCACGAATACCTAAATCAGCGGCTAACCAATCAGGACGAGCTACATTATCTTCACCCGCTTTCTCAAGCATGCCTTGTACATGACCTAGTTCCCACGGACGCGCTGTTAAAGCAATTTTAGCTTCAGCAGGTGTAGGAGATTTACGAATAAGCTCGATAATTGGGTCAATGTTTGCAAGTGCAATCGCTAAGCCTTCAAGCGTGTGTGCACGGTCGCGGGCTTTGCGTAAATCAAACACGGTACGACGAGTTACTACTTCACGACGGTGAATAATAAACTCTTCAAGCATTTCTTTTAAATTAAAACACTTAGGTTGGTTATTAATTAAAGCAACCATATTCATACCAAACACAGTTTGTAACTGAGTTTGTGAATATAAGTTATTTAGAATAACTTCGCCTACGTCACCACGTTTGATCTCAATAACGATACGCATACCGTCTTTATCTGATTCATCTCGTAGCGCGCTAATACCTTCAATTTTCTTATCTTTAACCAGCTCAGCAATTTTTTCAATTAGGCGAGCTTTGTTAACTTGATAAGGAATTTCGTGAACGATGATTGTTTCACGGCCTGTTTTTTCATCGGTTTCGACGTCGGCGCGTGCACGCATGTACACTTTACCACGGCCAGTTAAGTAGGCTTGTTCGATGCCCTTCTTACCGTTGATAATTGCAGCCGTTGGGAAATCAGGACCAGGGATATAATCCATTAACTCTAAAATAGTTAAATCAGGATTTTGAATAAGTGCCAAACACCCGTTCACAACTTCAGTTAAGTTATGTGGTGGAATGTTTGTAGCCATGCCTACTGCAATACCCGACGAACCATTCACTAATAAATTAGGAACTTTCGTAGGTAACACGTCAGGGATGAACTCTGTGCCATCGTAGTTAGGAACGAAATCAACCGTTTCTTTTTCAAGATCGGCTAATAACTCATGCGACATTTTTGCCATACGTACTTCTGTATAACGCATTGCCGCTGCTGAATCACCATCAACCGAACCGAAGTTACCTTGGCCATCTACAAGCATATAACGTAGTGAGAATGGCTGAGCCATACGAACTATCGTGTCATAAACTGCACTGTCGCCGTGTGGGTGGTATTTACCGATTACGTCACCGACCACACGGGCCGATTTTTTGTAAGGCTTGTTCCAGTCATTACTAAGCTCGTTCATTGCAAACAAAACGCGGCGGTGAACAGGTTTTAAACCGTCACGTACGTCTGGTAATGCACGTCCTACTATTACGCTCATTGCGTAATCTAAGTAGGAGTTTTTTAACTCGTCTTCAATATTGACTGGCAGAATTTCATTGGCGAGATCAGTCATTTGATATCACATTCCTTCAGTATCAGCTCTCAACAACCCGGTATTGGGTATTAAGAGTATTTGTTATTATTACTAACAGCCATGCTATCACAATTAATTTCAATTTACAGGCGCAAAACTTTGCGATTTATCAATTTAGCCCTATATAATGGCCTCAGATTGACGAGGAAGTATTTTATGACCGAACATCAAAATGTAGATCACGCAGAAATAGCAAAATTTGAAGCCATCGCAGAGCGTTGGTGGGACCTAGACGGAGAATTCAAACCTCTTCACGAAATTAACCCGTTACGTTTAGATTTTATAGCAAACAAAACGCAAGGCTTATTCGATAAAGAAACACTCGACGTTGGCTGTGGCGGCGGTATTTTAAGCCAAAGCATGGCGCGTATGGGTGCAAAAGTAACCGGCATCGATATGGGACAAGAACCTTTAACTGTTGCTAAATTGCATAGTTTAGAGACAGGCGTAAATGTAGATTACATAAAAGTACCTGCAGAAGAGTTTGCATCACAAAACCCAGAACGTTTTGATGTAATAACATGTATGGAAATGCTTGAGCACGTACCCGACCCAGCTTCTATCATTCATGCTGTAGCTGCACTTGCAAAACCAGGTGCAGACGTGTTTTTTTCAACGCTAAACAAAACACCTAAAGCATATTTATACGCGATTGTTGGTGCCGAAAAGCTATTAAAAATGGTACCTGAAGGTACACATGATCATAAAAAGTTTATAAAACCTGCGCAACTTATTGCATGGGCGGAGCAAGCGGGTTTAAAAGTACGTGCAAGTACAGGGCTTTCTTATAACCCACTATCAAAGCAATATACGCTTAATAACGACGTTAGCGTAAATTACATACTTTATTTTGAGAAGTTAGCTTAATGGCTAGCTCTCAAGCCCCCCTGCCTCTTATTGAGTACGATGCATTTTTATTTGATTTAGACGGCACCCTGCTCGATACCGCTGATGATTTAGGCGCCGCTTTAAACGCAGTCCTTATTAGTAATAAAATCAAACCTGTTAGTAGTGATGTATACCGCCCTGCAGCCTCTAACGGCGCAGGTGCATTATTAGAGGCTGGTTTTAAAGAGTTATGGGCTAAACAACACCAAAGCGAGCTTATTAAGCAATTAGTTGACGAGTACGCTGCGAACATAGCAAAACACACGCATTGCTTCTCTGCAGTTGAATCGCTACTTATCGCCCTTGATCAAAAAAAGATCAAGTGGGGGATCATGACTAATAAACCAGGGTTTTTAACCGATCCTTTAGTTGCAGCTATCCCCGCTTTAAAAAACGCCAGTGTAGTAATAAGTGGCGATACCTTGGCTGAGGCCAAACCATCACCGCTACCACTACTACATTGTGCAAAGCTTATGGGGGTAAAACCAAACCGTTGTTTGTACATTGGTGATGCACAGCGTGACATACAAGCAGGCAAAGCGGCAGGTATGCACACTGCAACGGCACTTTGGGGTTATATACCAAGTATTGATGAAGCCAACAGCTGGAATGCTGATTTTAACTGGCAAAGTCCAATTGATGGTTTTAACCATATATAGTGCTATGTTAATTATTAAACACTATATATTGTGATTGTGTTAGTTTTCACACAAAGCTTGTCGATAAAAAAGCAGTCAGAATTTATTTTTAAAATGCGCAAATTTAGCAGAACATTAGTTTACTTTTTAAACGCCTTTAATTAAATGGTCGTTTAAGTGTGAGCGTCTACTAACACAAATGCGTTATCCCAAAGTTATACACAAACAGGGGCAATTATGTCCCTTGCAAAACAACTCAGACCACATTAAAGTTTTATTAACACTTTGATGGAATTGATATTTCAACTAGGTGGAGGGGCTAACACCATACTCAAGGTTTGAATATGATGTTAGCAAAGACACTTGCTAAAATTTAGGAAAGCGCCCAAGTGTGGAAATTTGAGCGTAACTGATTCTTATATTATCGGCAAGTGACTAACTCAGATTTAGGATAACTAAAGTTGAAACTCAATATTTCTATAGAAATTTCAGAGAGTGTAATAATGATTCTTTTTAAAATTATTAC
Source organism: Pseudoalteromonas sp. SWXJZ10B (assembly GCF_015864475.1). Lineage (NCBI taxonomy): Bacteria > Pseudomonadati > Pseudomonadota > Gammaproteobacteria > Alteromonadales > Pseudoalteromonadaceae > Pseudoalteromonas > Pseudoalteromonas sp. SWXJZ10B. Next base: position 321,393 of record NZ_JADYXD010000002.1, on the reverse strand, counting down.
ACTGGGTAGCATGCTCTTCGCATAAACTTAAATGGGCTATCTTTTAGCCCATTTCTATTTCTTACCCCTAATTATGCTTTTTATTTCTGAAAGCATTGAATCGTGAACATTAAACAACTAACTTAGATAGTCCATTAAAACCATATATAGTGCTATGTTAATTATTAAACACTATATATTGTGATTGTGTTAGTTTTCACACAAAGCTTGCTGATAAAAAAAGCAGTCAGAATTTATTTTTAAAATGCGTAAATTTAGCAGATCATTAGTTGATTTCTGCATATTCTAACTTAAATGATTGTTCGAAGGTGAGTGTCTACTAACACAAGTGTGTTATCCCAAAGTTATCCACAAATAGGGGCAATTATGTCCCTTGCAAAACAACTCAGACCACACTATCTTGTGATCTCTAAATTGAACAACACCAGATATTGTGGCCAAATGTTATTCAATTAAATTCGCCATTACGGTGAAACTTATAATAAATGAGTACTTACCTTGCTATTGCGAGGTATGACCCATTGGTCAAAATACATAATTCCCAAGGAATACAGGCAAATGAACCAACAGTTATCTGTAAGCAAACGTGACGGGCGTAAAGAGCCTCTTGATCTTGATAAGATCCATCGCGTTATTGAATGGGCCGCCGAAGGTTTAAGCAACGTTTCGGTTTCGCAAGTTGAATTAAAATCGCACATTCAGTTTTACGACGGTATTCGTACTAAAGACATTCACGAAACCATCATTAAAGCAGCAGCGGATCAGATTTCAAAAGAATCGCCTGATTATCAATACTTAGCTGCACGTTTAGCTGTATTCCATTTACGTAAAAAAGCGTACGGTCAATTTGAGCCACCACGTTTATTTGACCACGTAACAAAAATGGTTGGCGATAAACGCTACGATGCTCACTTATTAGTAGATTACACAGAGCAAGAATTAGACGAGCTTGATGCATACCTTGATCATTCTCGCGATCTTAACTTTAGCTACGCGGCTGTAAAACAGCTTGAAGGTAAGTATCTCGTTCAAAACCGTGTATCGGGTGAGATTTACGAAAGTGCACAGTTTTTATATATTTTAGTCGCGGCGAGCTTATTTTCTGACTACCCACGTGAAACACGCGTTTCTTACATTAAGCGTTTTTATGATGCAGTCTCGTTATTTAAAATATCATTACCTACGCCTATTATGGCAGGTGTACGTACGCCTACTCGCCAGTTTAGCTCATGTGTATTAATTGAATGTGGCGACAGCCTTGATTCAATTAATGCTACATCGTCTGCGATTGTTAAATACGTATCACAACGTGCGGGCATTGGTATTAACGCAGGTCGTATTCGTGCGTTAGGTAGCCACATCCGTAATGGCGAAGCGTACCACACAGGTTGTATTCCTTTTTATAAGCACTTTCAAACAGCTGTTAAAAGCTGTTCACAAGGTGGTGTACGTGGCGGCGCAGCAACATTATTCTACCCGCTTTGGCACCTAGAAGTAGAAAACCTACTTGTGCTTAAAAATAACCGTGGTGTAGATGACAACCGTGTTCGCCACCTTGATTACGGCGTACAGTTTAATAAATTAATGTACTCTCGTTTAATTAAAGACGATTACATTACGTTATTTAGCCCATCAGATGTGCCTGGTCTTTACGATGCATTTTTTGAAGACCAAGAAGAGTTTGATGCGCTTTACGTAAAATATGAGCAAGACGAATCTATTCGTAAAAAGCGTATTAAAGCCATTGAGCTTTTCTCTATGTTTGCACAAGAGCGTGCAAGTACAGGTCGTATTTATTTACAAAATGTGGACCACTGTAATACACACAGCCCGTTCATTGCTAAAGTTGCGCCTATTCGCCAATCTAACTTATGTTTAGAAATTGCATTGCCAACTAAGCCACTAAGCAACGTAAACGACGAAGAAGGCGAAATTGCCCTTTGTACACTGTCTGCGTTTAACTTAGGCGCCATTGAATCACTAGATGAGCTTGAAGAGCTAGCTGAACTTGCAGTGCGCGCACTTGATAACTTACTTGATTTCCAAGACTACCCTGTACCGGCTGCAAAAAATGCGACTATGGGTCGTCGTACACTAGGCATAGGCGTAATTAACTACGCATACTACTTAGCTAAAAACGGTAAGCGTTACTCAGATGGCAGCGCAAATGCACTGACTCACAAAACGTTTGAAGCGATTCAATACTACCTAATGAAAGCATCAAACGAGCTTGCTAAAGAGCGTGGTGCCTGTCCTAAGTTTAACGAAACAACGTATTCACAGGGCATTATGCCAACAGATACGTACAAACGTGACTTAGATAAAATTTGTGATGAACCACTTCACCTTGATTGGGATACATTACGTGCCAGCATTAAAGAGCACGGCATGCGTAACTCAACACTAAGTGCGTTAATGCCTTCAGAAACATCGTCGCAAATCTCTAACGCAACAAATGGTATTGAGCCACCACGTGGTCACATTAGCGTTAAAGCAAGTAAAGACGGTATTTTGAAACAAGTAGTGCCTGAGTACGAACGTTTAAAGAATAACTACGAGTTATTATGGGATATTCCATCAAACGATGGTTACCTACAACTTGTGGGCATAATGCAGAAATTTGTTGACCAAACTATATCGGCAAACACAAATTATGATCCAAATAAATTCGAAGGCGGTAAAGTACCTATGCAAGTCTTATTAAAAGACTTACTAACTGCGTACAAACTGGGTGTTAAAACCTTGTACTACCACAACACTCGCGATGGTGCCTCAGATATGCAAGAAGATACTCCAGAAGTGGAAGATGATGATTGTGAAGGCGGCGCGTGTAAAATATAGTTATTAATTTTTATTTTAAGCGGGCATTTAGCCCGCTTTTTCTGATAGTTTTTTGAGTGATAAACATGTCTTATACTACATTTAGCCGAAACCATAATAACCAAATGCTAGAGCCAATGTTTTTTGGCCAAACTGTTAACGTATCTCGTTATGACCAACAAAAATACCCAATTTTTGAAAAGTTAATCGAAAAGCAACTGTCTTTCTTTTGGCGTCCTGAAGAAGTAGATGTAAGCAAAGACCGTTTAGACTTTCAAGCATTACCAGATCACGAAAAGCATATATTTTTAAGTAACTTAAAATATCAAACTTTGCTTGATAGCGTACAAGGTCGTTCACCTAACGTTGCCCTACTTCCTATTGTATCGTTACCAGAGCTTGAAACATGGATAGAAACGTTATATGGACAACAAGTTAATTAAATATCTAACTATTTAATCATTAATTAACTTAACTCCAATTAAATCAGTAACTAAATAAAAAACCAACTTACATTAGATCTAACTTAACTCAACGTTTTAATAATAATACTAATAATAAATACAACTTTGGTTAGGTTATAATTAGAAGTGAAGCAATCATGAAATATACAACCTTTAATCAGAAAAAATTTAATCACATGTTGGAGCCGATGTTTTTTGGTAATCCAGTAAACGTATCTCGTTATGATGAACAGAAACACCCTATCTTCGAAAAGTTAATTGAGAAACAGCTTTCTTTCTTTTGGAGACCGGAAGAAGTTGATGTATCAAAAGATAGAGCTGATTGGCAAAATTTATCTGATGCAGAGAAGCATATTTTTATTTCTAATCTAAAATATCAAACCTTGCTAGATTCAATTGCAGCTCGTTCAGTTAATATGATAATGCTTCCTATTACATCACAACCTTCCATGGAAACATGGGCTGAAACGCATGCATTTTCAGAGACTATTCATTCAAGAAGTTATACTCATATTCTGAGAAACCTCTTTACAGATCCTGGTGAAGTCTTTGATGATATAATTATTAATCCAGCCATAATCAAAAGAGCTCAGAGTATTACTGATATCTTTGATGATTTAATTAAACATACTCAGGCATTCAATTTACACGGTGAGGGGACACATATAATTAGCGGAGAAGCTATCATAGTGTCTTTGACAGTGTTAAAAGAAAAGCTCTTCTGTTCAATCTGTGCACTCAATGCATTAGAAGCAATAAGATTTTATGTTTCGTTTGCATGTTCTTTTGCTTTCTCTGAACGCGAGTTATTGGAAGGTAATGCTAAGATAATTAAGCTTATCGCTCGTGATGAATCTCTTCATTTAACTGCGACTCAACATATATTAAATCTATGGGCATCTGGTAAAGATGATCCTGAAATGAAAATAATTTCTGAAAAATTACAATATAAGAGTAGAGAAATATTCTTAGAGGTTGTTGAACAAGAGAAAGAATGGGCTGACTATTTATTTAAGAATGGCTCAATGATCGGTATTAATGCAAATATATTAAAACAATACGTTGAGTATATTGCTAATCAAAGGATGTCGGCAATAGGCCTAGAACCCGCTTATAATGCTCCGAGCAATCCTATTCCGTGGATAAACTCATACTTGTCTAGCGATAATGTTCAAGTTGCCCCTCAAGAAGCAGAGATATCGAGTTACCTCGTTGGACAAGTTGACTCAAATGTATCAGTTGCTGATTTTGGGGATTTCGATTTGTAATGGATAAGAAAATAACTATTGAAGGGAGAGAATTGACCTTTTTTGATAGCGACATTAGTATTCTTAGATCATTAGAACGGGAAAATATAGACATTGAGTTTCACTGCCGTGATGGTTATTGCGGGGCTTGTCGATGCAAGCTCCTTAAAGGAGATATTTGTTATTTCATAGAGCCTTTGGCACATGTTCGATCTGGTGAAATACTCACATGTTGTTCAAAACCACTTTCTGATATTACAGTTGATATCTCCTCTTGATACCATATCGAGCGTAAGAAACACATCCACTTTGTTTGTGAACCACTTTTCGGTCACTCTATATTGATGTTCAATCAATATAGAGTGTTTTTATATTTCCATTAGTAACTGTACATTTTGCTAGCTTGGTTGTATATCTAGTTAGGGAAAACCCTCACTTTTTACCTATATTTCGTCATAGCCCCGCATAATATCAAACCTTCCTATATAATACTCAAGGAGCTTTTTCTTCATGTTTATTTCTGACTTTTCAGAAACACAGCCATTCGTTTAATCTAAATTTGGTCTTCCACTGTAACTCCGTAGCTGTGCAATCCCTTATTAATAAAGTGATATGAACTACTTGCCGTTAATCCCTAAGTATAACGGCTTAACCTGTGGCATTTTGATGATTAGAATGCACCAAATCTATAATATTAGTGAATTGTCAGTTCTACTAATAATTACCTGTGTATATCAGAAATTAAAATCACCCAATTTTAGGCATTATCTATGTTTCAATTTTGCTATGGGTTTAGCCAATCGATATAACTCATTTACGAATGGGCTTTATTTTTAATCGCGATAACAAACTAGAAATTATACTAAATCATCTTCATCTTCATCTTCATCTTCATCTTCATCTTCATCTTCATCTTCATCTTCATCTTCATCTTCATCTTCACAGTCCTCAGCACCTAAAGGATTCCAATCATCGCTGACTTCTTTTGTTGCTTGCTCAACAAATGTATCACTAAAGCAGTCTGAAAAAGTGTCATCATGTTCTGTAATAGCTTTTTCAGTATTTTGGATTAACTTAATAACTTTATTTATATCCTCTTCACATCTTATTTGATCTACTTCTATAATCATTTCATCAATTGATTCTACTATGCCATCTGTACGAATTAACTCCTCACCGAATGGCTGATTGTCTAAAGGAACATAATTATCATAACTATGAACTACTTTGTCATTTTCATAGCGTGCGTAGTTTGTAGTTGATTCGACTTTATTTCTTAAGTTTTCTGCATCCTCTATGACCTCATCAATAGTTGATTCTATTTCCAATAATATGTCATTAGTACTCATAATTTATCTCCTTAGGTAGGGCTGTAAAGTTAATAGTTAGGCTTACATTTAATCTATATCGATCTGTTCTAGCTCTTTAAGCCTTTTAATTTTATGATACCCAGAATAAATTAATACCGTAAAAGACGGATTAGCAATGTTTATACCTCATAATTACTTAAAGTTACTCAGTTTAGTTTTTGATTACTCTGGCGTAACTAAAGAAGCAGCAAGAAATGATAAGCTTGGATTCAAGGAACACTCAAGCCTAGAGCGTCACCAAGAAGCCTATAGACATACTTTAAATCTCTTTGTAGAGAACCTTGCTCAAAACCATCCAAAGCTTCTTTTAGAATACGCATCTAATTTTCAACGTTTTATTAATGAACTTCAGTCACTTCCATTCGAAACTAGTGTAAATCAAAGTAAAGGAGATGATATTTTTTGGCGGTATCTCTATGCTCCTATGATTGCAGCACTATTACATAAATATTTAGACTGCGAGTATGAAGGTAATGCAATCCACTTTTTAGGTAAATTTCTAATATCAATGAATGAAGCTCCAAATTATTGGTCTTCAGAGCCTACTGAGAAAAACAGATGGGCAAAAAATATTATTAAATCTCAAATCGAATTTCTCACTCCAAATTTTACGGCGCGGATCAATGATATTCGAGGAACTAGCATCCGCAGTATCACTACAATAAAAAATGATATATTGATTCTCGAAGAAGATTTAAAAAAATTAGATGACAAAAACATAGATATTCAGATGAACTTACAGAAAGTGAAATCATCATATATTGCAGCTATGGTTATCAGACGCCTTGAAGGTGATGGTTTACTCAGTCATTTAAAGCTCATAACTGAATATCTTGTGAATTTTGATAACCTGGAGTACACCGACAGTAGATTGCTTATATTACACAAGCGTATATGTACAAAATTACTTCGCGGGGACATTTATAATGAATGGCAAACAAAGGAAGGCGCTGAACTTATTTCGCATTTAGAGCAGCACCTTGTAAAACATATTTCACCTACTTTCCCAGCTATTCAGTACAATCTTTTAAACAGTGGCAGTGATGACCTTTGGCCTGATCCCTATTTACTCTATAAAGAGCTAGTGAATTACTATGGCTTTAGGCTTTATTATGAATACGAAGATAGCTTATTAACTAAGACTCTATTGGACTATTACAAAATGTTTCATTGCACCGAAAAAAGTGAATTTCAGAAAGCACTTAGTTTTTATGAAAAAGTAGAATCAGCTATTTATAAAGTTCACCTTGGGAAATTCTTAGCTGCCGCATTAGTACATAAAATCGTTTTACATTGGCTCATATCTTCAACAATGAAACATAACCAATTTGATTCTGAGATCACGACTATAGCTCTTAACATACAAGATGAAAATGAATTCTGTATAAATGAATTTTTTATCGAATACCTTGAAAACCTTACTGACGGAGAAATGATGATGTTCAAAGTGTTTAAGCTATTTAATAGAGCACACCCTAAAATAGCGGCAAATCCACTTCAGACAATAGAAGATGCAATGTCTTTAGCAATTATTCTTTGTGAAAACAATAACTCTTTAGTTGAAGATCTACTACCTGTTTTTCAAAAACAATTTAACACTAAATATAAACGAACACTATCAGTAGTCCCATTCTGTCGCCTAACATTGTCCCAGAGCGTTGACATGTTACCAGAGCTATTCGTCTTTGTGGGGCTAAGTATAAATCATAAATCCCTACATAACTTTAATAGTAATACAAAGTGTAGACAGCTCATTGAAGCATATGATTCAAAATTGATGCAACGCTTGAAACTCGTTAACCAAGATAACTAAATCACTCAGTATATAGACAATTAATAATAAGATATCGTATCTGAAGTAAAGGTTACTATTGTAGGTTTTCATGAATTAATTGTTCTACAAATCTCGTTGCTGTTTATTGACCAGTACATATTGAAGTATTCGAAGGGCGAAGTACGAGGTAAAACATGAGGAATCAAGGGAGATTTGAAGCTCCCTGACCCTATTAACTTTTGGAATTTCGTATTATTGTTGATTAGTTTAACTCTTCCTCATGAAGTAGCTTGTAAACTGTTTGAATAAAGTTGTTATGAATTTATTTAACCCTAGCAGAGTCTACTAAGTACTTTTTTGATTGTGTTTTATCTGCTAGCGATAAAAAACACTGTAACTCTGCTGGTCTATCGTAGCCAATTTTTAGCGAGCAGGTATTTTTAAAGAATACGTCAAAATGATACCTAGGGTGGATGTCTCCATTAACGTTGTCAATATCATCATCAAACCTAAAATAGCCATGATCCTCAGAAAGAATAGAAACAAACGCATCTATGTATTTCGATATTTCTTTCCAATCAATTTCAAAGCCTTGATGAATTGATAGAACGATATCGTCATAGGAATGACCTGACTCACGAACAGTCTGAATCGCGTTCTTCATAACAGCTATAAATAGTCCACTAACTGGCTCTGCCATTTGATCGCAGTTGAACGAGATTGTGTCATTACCAAAGTTGACTTGGAAAGGGTTAGCCATCGAGAAATATCCACTATCTTTATTGACGACAAACCGTTGTAAATCCTTCGTAAATACGGCAATATCAAAGCCATCTTGAGGAGTCATTGTTCTCAATTCAGGGTGAGAATTAATTACCTCTATAATGGTTAAGATATTCCATAGGTTATCTAATGGGGTTCTTACCGCGCATAACTTGTCTATAAGATATGCGGGGATATCATTAAAATAATACGTATTCATAATTTTTCGAAGCGTTTGAACTCAACATTGATGATTGCATTGAAATATTCATCGTCAAAATCCTCATCGCCCATCACTTCCGTCATTCTGTGGATTAATTTTGCCTTGAGTCTAGGACTAACCCCCCTCTCTTCACAGTATACGGTCACCTTATCCTCTATAGAAGGTTCCTCTTGCCATACGATTAAATCCTGCTGGTTCTCTATTTCTTCCCTAGTGGGGATTCGAAGGTTCATGTGTCCATTGTTATTAATGCATTCTAAGCCTTCATTTAAATTTTTTAATAAGTTAGCGTCTGTTCTAGTCCCCAAAATTAAATGACTCTCTAGAAATGAACGAGCCATCATTGTGTATAGACCATTACGGAAAGATGAATTGACTCGAAGGTCTCTTGCAACACAAATAACAAAAGGGAATTCTAATCCCTTCGCGTTGTTGATATTCGAAATGAAGAACTTAGCTGAATCACTAGTTTTAGTTTCGTGTGAAATATTCACAGGCCAGCCTAACCGTTCGATAATTTTACCAGATAGCTTTGTCATTTCATCATAGATATAATTAGCTTTATCTAAAAAAAGAACAGCTATATCTCCGGCTTCTACACTTTTATGTCGATCCTGAATTTGGTTTATAACCGAAAAAATTGAATCGGAAAGACCTTGATCAGCTTGTGATAAATGGATTGATGTAGATGAAAATTCTTGCGGGAGATCTTCAAATCTGCGTAATGGATCTCTACTTATAATTGCACGGGTATCTACTTCACTATAATTATATCCACACGCAGCCCATTCATTATCTTTAAGCCACCTAAGCACTGGCTGTTCATACAACCCCATGCCTAGAGCATGAGAAAACATTAAATTCTTAGGATCTGTTCGGTAGCACTTTTTTAAAACTAAATCAGCATGACTAACTGAGTCATCAATTGTTCTAAAGATATTTTGAAATACATCACCGGCAACGAACACTTTTTTCTCAGTTACTAATTCACATAACTCTACAAAATGCTCACCGAAATCCTGACTTTCATCAATAAAAACATAATCAAAAATGTATTCGTAATCTTCATTGGATCGACTATTCTTTATATTTTCTATAGCTTGCTTGCATAACTGATCAAAGCTTCCTGCTGCGAAAGTGCCAAACGGTATTCCATACATATGGCAAATATAGCGATACATACCTGAATTTGGGTATCTACCACTTCCCCATGAATGGAAACAAAAAAGCTTATTTTCCCAATCAATCTGTTTTTCGACTTTCATAAAGTTAAAAAATTCTGGAATACGGCTTTTCATACTTGAGGCAAGTATCTTATTGAAACATGTAAAAGCTATCCTTGCTTCTTGCTCATTAGAATAGACCTCTTTGAGTTTATGCAGAAGAAGCTCTGTTTTACCCGAACCAGCTAAACCCTGAATCATAAACCTTTTATTCGTATTCATCTTAAATACAAAACCTGTTTGATCTGTATCAAAGAGAACAATCTTAGACTTTATACTGTCAAGCAGATTATTTGCATCAAGGTTGACTCTGTTTACATCATTGATACTTCCTATAACCAAAGACGTTAGTAGATCTGCAATTCTTTTATCTCTCGGGTTTTCTAGCTTTAGAGAGGTAAGCTCTAAGTCACCATGCTCTGTAATCTCGATTAGCTCAAGCCAATGCTTTTTTCTACCAATTTTCTTACGATATTCAAATTTCTCTGACAAAAAAGCTATGTCATCTATAAAATCATCGACGAATTCTTCAAATTTTTCTACATTACTTCCAGTATCAACAAAGCATGGTTTATAGCCCGAAGCAAAAATTACAAATCCTTGTTCATAATCATAAGTGAGATCTTCTTTCGATAATGGTCGAGTTAAAACATAAATTTGCTTTTTGTTATTTTCTGCAAATTGTTCTAATAAATATTTGAGGTTAGCTGATTCAGCTAGTGCCTGAGACTCCGGGGTAAAAAAACAATATTCGGACATTACGTTTCCTTGAGTAGTTTTAGCTCTGAGCTACCGATGCTTCTTATATAGTGGCCTAGCCTATTAAATTACTTGGGATTTGTCATCAGGTATCGAGAAATAAAAACTAATAAACCTAGACCAAGGATTGCATCTTGATGTTCATATATAAGAGCTATCGATTGACTACCTATAGTTAATAGAGGAGCATTTAAGGTCGATTACAGAAGCACTCTATATTTCACTTATAAGACTGAAGATACTTGTAGACCTTATAAGATCTATCTCGCTTCACACCTACTTTTAACGACATTGTTCTCGCTTTTCTGTAAGCTAGATATTTTTTTTGCTCTAGTACATTCCCAATCATCTACAGGGTACATATTATCCCACGCATTCATCAGCTGTCGCTGTGATGAGCTCATATTATAACGTTTATAAGCGCTCTCCATATAAAGGTAAGTACGTGCAATCTCTCCTCTAGCTGATTCAGGCGGTTCTGCTTTTCTGTTATCTATCTTCATCGCACAACTACCGAAATCACTTTGTGCTGAAGGCAGTACAGTGAAATTATAATTACTTCTTAACGCATTAACAGCACCTATAGCAGGATAAAGGTTAAACATGTCAGCCTGCATAAGGCGATACTCAGTATTAACTTTCTCCGCACATCTTCGACCTTTAAATGACTTCCCTTTACTACTAACACATTGGCTATGTCCATCTCTCCATTCACTGAAAGTACGGCCAAAATTCTCCGCAGGCACAATATGCTCCCACTCAACTTTTTTGGCACGCTTCAGATACTTAGTCGTGGTAAAGCCTTTTGGTGCTGTTACTTTTTTCTGAGAATCAAATTCAGCACCACAGTAAAGCGTACTTCGGTGATTGTTATAAACTTGCTTTTCTAAAATCTTTTTCGCTTTACTAAATGATTCGATTTCTTGATTTTCAGCTAAGACTTCTGAACTGCCTAGTATTGTTAGTAGTAAGGTTGTTAATAATTTCATAGTGTTACCTGATAATTAGTTATTCCTATGAATATGCCTGTAACTGAGGAGGAGTTCAATATATAGAGTGGCAAGAGATAAATTTAAATAAACTGGCTTCTTTATGAATACAAACTTGGACCCTTGATAATCGTGGGGTGGTATACAAAATGATAGGAATTTATTACCTAACATAAAGGTTCATCTACAAATTTAATTTGCCCCCTAAATTAAAATTAAAAAAGTATTGGTATGTTTTATCTCTCAAACTATACTGTACATATAAACAGTATAGAGGTGCATATGTACATTATTCCAATTTTCATAGAAGCAGGTATTACAGGCTTTGAATCTCCTGCCGCAGAATATATTGAGCTAGATATTTCAATCGATGAGCTGATAATAAAACATCCTAACGCCACTTTTATTGGCCTAGCTTCAGGCCATTCTATGCAAGACGTAGGGATATTCGATGGTGATTTGTTAGTTATTGATAGAGCTGAAGATGTAAGTACAGGCGATATCATTGTTGCAAACTATAACGGTACATTTGTTTGTAAAATCATCGATAAATCAAAGCGTTTACTAATCTCTGCATCTAACGATTATAAATCTGTTTATATTTCTAAAGATGATGACTTTAAACTCGAAGGTGTCGTTACTACGAGTATCCGCCTACACAAAAATAAAGTTGAGTTAAATCGATGTTTGCCCTCGTAGATGCGGTGGCCTTTTATGCAAGTGCAGAAAAGGTGTTTGACCCTTCTTTACGGCACAAGCCCGTTGTTGTATTGACAAATAATGATGGCTGTATCTGCGCTATATGTCCTATTGCGAGAAAGCTTAACATCCCTAAGTTCGAGCCTTACTTTAAAATAAAACCCTATTTAGAGCAGCATAATGTCGTTGTGCGCTCATCGAATTATGAACTCTACGCTGATTTGAGTGAAAGAATGATGACAGTCATCAATCGTTTTTGTGATGACCATTATGTTTATAGTATTGATGAGTCATTTTTACGTTTTACTGGTTTTTCTAAAATTATTAACGACTGGACTGACTACGGACACACTATACGCCGGGCTGTATGGCGTGAGACAGGACTGCCCGTTGGGGTAGGCTTTGGCACTACGCCAACGTTAGCTAAAGCAGCCAATCATGCAGCAAAAAAACTGTCAGGCTATAACGGGGTTGCTGTGATTAATGATGATATATCACGCCAAGAAGTACTTATGCGGTTGGATGTTACCGATGTCTGGGGTATTGGTTCTCGACTCGGTAGGAAACTCAAGGTGATGGGAATTAAAAGTGCATGGGATTTAGCGAATCAAAACCCAAAAGCAATGCGACGTATTTTTAGCGTTGTTGTTGAGAGGACTGTAAGTGAACTCAATGGCATCGCCTGTTTGAGCTGGGATGAAGTAAAACAGAATAAAAAAGAAATCTACTCTACAAGAAGTTTCGGGGAAAGAGTGAGTGATTTAAATACATTAAAATCAGCCCTCGTGACACACGCAGCGATTGTTGGGCGTAAGCTAAGGAAACAGCAGTCATTAGCAAAGCGACTCGTTATATTCGCTGCAAGCTCGCCACACGAAGACATGTATTATAAAAAGTCTTTGCTCTATGATTTTCCTATACCCACATCTGATACCAATGTCATAGCTAACGCTGTCTCAGATGTTATTAATGATATTTTTAAATCTAACACGCGCTTTTATCGCTGCGGTATTGGCGCAATAGAATTAGAAAATGAGTCATTCCAGCAAAAGGATCTGTTTGCTGTAAGCAAAGATAATCCAGAAGTAATGGCGTGCTTGGATGCTATAAATAAACGTTATGGGGTTGGCACTTTATCTCTAGGAAGTGAAAAGCTTACAAAGTCATGGAGCATGAAGCGAGCTTTTCTATCGCCTCACTACACAACTCGTTGGTCAGATATCCCAATCATAGATTGCGATTAAAGAGTCTTATAGCTGTGATTAGGTGCAATATAACAAGTCTTGAATTAGAGCTATTTTAATTACTTGTTTACAATAGTAAGTATTGGTGAAATTATCGGATCATGGAATACACACTGTTCAGTGTTAACTATTAACCACAAAAATGGTGTTATTTTTCTTTGCGTAATGTAACCAAATCGTGAGATGGAGTTTAAGATTTGTCAAAGTCATTCATAGAATATCAAAAATTCTTGTCTCAATCCTCAAGCTCTATGAGTGTTCAAGAATTAAAGTTAGCAAATTTGATTTTAACTAACTTTTCAGATGTAGAAGCTAAATCCTCCTCTGGCGGTGCCAGAGCAAACAAATTGGTTGAACTCATCAAGAGTGATGGCAAAAATGTTTTGCCATATGCCAATTCTGAAATCGAAGTACCTTCAAACAAACCAAAAATTAAAAGCCTAAAAAAGCTATCAATTAAAGGCTTTCGAGGTTTCAATGAGCAACAGTACTTTGATTTAAGCAAGAGTTACACTTTTATATTTGGACTTAATGGAACAGGAAAATCCAGCTTCTGTGAAGCTCTAGAGTATTCTCTGACAGGTAAAGTCAATGAGGCCTCAAGTAAAAGATTTGACTCTTTTCAGTATGCAAGCAACATGTTATCGCCAAACATAGCAGTATCTTTAGAAGTTGAATATGATGACGGAAAGTCAGGCTCAGCAATCCAAGCGCCACTAGATAATGAATTTATTTTTGTTGAAAGGAATAGAATAGAATCCTTTGCTAGAGTGTCTTCATACGCGCCACAAGGCCAACAGCAACGTTTATCTGCTTTGTTTGGTCTGGAGGAGTTTAATAGCTTTTGTAATGGTTTTAATAAAACAATAGAGAACAGGTTACCAGTTGTCGCCCTTAAAGAAAATGAGTTGAAAGCTAAGGAAAAGGAAGTTGAGAAGTCAATGCTTGTTATTGATAACAAGAATGCAGAATTAAGTGGGTTTGAAAAAAGAAAAGATCGACTACTTTCTCGATACCCTAATAAAACCTTGATTTCCGAAGCTCTAATCTTACTCGGGGACGAAACCAACGGCTTAATCGTTAAAAAGAAAGAAGATATAGAAAGGTTGTCTAAGGTAATGTTAAAGCCAACAGATAAGTTGGAAGCAGCTCTCAAAAAATTATCCACATTCCCTGAGTTAATATCTAAATTAAGTATACTATCTAACGAGGTGACCAAATATAAAGATGAGATTAACTTTTTCGACTTGTATACAGCAATTACAAATATGTCATCTGATGAGATGCGTTCTTGTCCGGCCTGTGACACTCCAATTGAACAAGTAACTACTAATCCTTACCTTAAGGCAAACAAGCAACTAAAACTTCTTGAACAGATATCAGCCAAACAAAAGAAACTCCAACAAAACGAAAAGGAAATATCTGATTCATTGCTGACTTTTTCTTCTGAATTAAAAGAGATTGGTATTGACTGTAAGGCGAGCTATCGCGATTTTCTGGATGAATTTGATAGATTGAAGGATGAAATCGAAAAGAAAATAACTGACGCAAACAAGTGGAATCGTGAGAATAGAGAAGTATTTTCAAAGGTGTCAATTCTTAAGGAAGATCTTAAGGTTCTTGAAAACGATTATATGGAGTGCTCAACTATATCTGAGCTATATAAAGCAGCATTTTTAGAGAAAAGTCGAGCTGAAAATCTAATCAAGGAATTTCATACTTCAAATACAGAGCTGCTAACTGCTGTTGATGAAGAAAAGAAAGCAATATCTTACTATTTAGGCTATTCACGGGCATATGAAAGTTTTATTGATAAGCTTAAGGGTTATTCAGAAAAGCTTCCGCTTAAACTATCTCAATCACTCGAAAGCCAAGTGCTCAGTCTTTATAACGCTATCAATAAACACCCCTATGATCATGAGGTCTTAAAGTCGCTCACTCTTCCAACAAAACCAAATGAAGGAATTGTTATTGAGTATCTTGATGGGACCAAAGAAAATGCTTTAAGGGTCCTAAGTGAAGGGCATCTAAGATGTTTAGGGCTATCAATACTTCTTGCTAAGAATATTAATGATAACCACAATGTTATAATCTTTGATGATATTGTTAATGCTATTGATGACGAACATAGAGCGGGTATTATCAGTGAGCTGTTCTCAAACCCTTTACTTTCAGATAAGCAAATAGTCCTTACAACTCATGGTGAGGATTTTATAAAAAGGTTAGAAAACCAACTTGCTAGTAAGGTGATCAATAAAAAACTATCTAGATATGATTTTCTAAGAAATCGTGAGTCACGTGATGTGTTAGTTGAACAAAACCTAAATAGACATTACTTAATTAAAGCAGATAAAAATCTCAAGGAAGGTTTAATTAAGGATGGGCTTATGGAGTGCCGTAGAGCATTAGAAGAGCTTGCTCCAAGATTATGGAAAAAAATGAGAGCTGAAGGTCTTGATCCTGCCCTTAGTGTCAAATTAAGAGCTCCTTCAACAGAACCTGATTTATATAATCTTATAGATGGAATAATTAGCTATATTACAGAAATCGAAAAACGTCCCGGTATCCGTAATTTCTCTCCACATCGTCAATGTTTGATGAAAGTGAAAGATGCTAGTAAAAAGAATAAAGTGACTTGGAATTTATTGAATAAGGGTACTCATCAGGAAGATAGGGATGAGGAATTTGATGAAAACCAAGCTGATGAGTTATTTAAGCTGTGTGTTGAATTTGAAAGCTTAATAAAAAATTACTCAAGAAAAGAATTTGAAGTTACTGTGAGCGATTAAAATAACAAGCCGCTGCTAGCAGACAAATTTTACGCTACGCTCCTAATCAGCCACTGAGCGGAGCTTTATTTTTAGGTGACTTACATGAAACATTCTATATTTAAGTCGTTCCTGAGAGATCTTGAAACGCACAAGAAAGACCAGGATTTGAGCACTGAACAGCAGTATCACATTACTTGCTGGAAAACGTGCCAAGCAGTTTTCACTGCTTTAGATAAACTAGAGATAGCGAAAGAGTGTATTAAACATGCTTATAAATATGCGCCAAAAGAACACTTAGTTCCAGATTACATCGAATATCATATTGAAAATTATTTAATTAGAAGTAGATCAGTCTACGATAGAGTTCTAATATTCACAAATAGCCTCTGTGACATTGGGAAAAGCAAAGAACAAGTAAAACATAAATTAATTATTGGTCATCCGAAAGTGAAAAGTTGTGGACTAGTAAAGCTGATCGAAGCTATTAACGAAGAGTGTAATACATATCGAGAAGTAAGGAATGGCGTTGTGCATCATGATAAATATCAGAATAATGAACTAGCATGGGTGCACGCTGCGGTTAAGGCTAAATATATCTTAGATGGTGAAATTGAGAAAATTGGTATCACAACTGAAAACATAAATGCTAATATAATGAATATCATCTCACTGCATGTAAGTGATTTCGATAAAAATACTATGATGATTAATCAGTTAATATCAGTTTTTCTGGACTCTGCAAATAGTATCTATGATTCGCATATAGAACAAAAATATAAGTAATTCACATGTATGTATAGCGACCGTCATTGAATGAGCCGTTATGTTTACCTGAACATAAGAAACTTTGTCTGTAACCTCGAGACAATGAAACATTAACGGTACTATAAAAAACAAGGGAATATGTAATGACTCACACGGTAACGAAAATAACCTGTTCAGATTGCAAACAAGAATTCACTGGTGTTTTACACAATTTATTTAATGTGAGTGAAAACTATGCTGCTGAGTGCCCAGAATGTAAAGGTATGACTTTTTTCTATGGCGTTGCTGATTTTGTAAATGTTGATATACCAGTCGGCGCTGTTGAAATTAAATATGTCGCAAAACTGTAAACAGAACAAGAACTTCAAACGAAGTGAATACAGCTGGTTGTTTTCACTTCGTTCAACATTTTGCCAACTATATTTTTCTGCTTAAGGAGGTGGTTAAAAGCCCTATTAGGCTTGGCGTATACTTAAATAATTCTATTCATATCTATTTCACAACCTGACTCTTTCATTTCTTTTGCTAATTTGAACTTCCATGCACCAGCTTCATCAAAAGTCTCGTAAACAACACCACTAATGTCGTTTGGTTTTTCGATATTTCCTTTAACTATTGCCGTTACGTTCTCTCTACCTAATTTCCCTATGAAATACCCATGTTCAAAAATCACATTCTGACGAGCTCTTAGTGATAGTTCTGTTAGACCGACCACAGAACCTTGATCACAGGGAGTATATAAGACAATGGCAAAACATACTTCACCAGCATACTTTTCAATTTTTTCAATTATCGTTTTACTTGAACTAGCTTGCTCATGCAATATTATTGGTTCGAGCCCTACTTGGCTTACAAATCGAGCTAATTGTTCTTTTGCCAACTCATCATGACCATGAACAATGAACACCTTATTCTTAATGAGTATAAGGTTGCTGCAAACTGGACTATCTTGAGGGAAAGGTTGAGAGACTGCTTTAAATACCCCAGTAGCAGATGGATGCATAACTGGAGCATTTTTAATTTGGGAGTTTACAATATTTGGTTGTTTGGTTGGGAAAGGAGTCATAGGCAAACTAGTGTTTTCTAACCTCATAGCAATCTGTAAACAATGACTTTTTAATTCTTGGTTTCTATTTTTATTATATGTGGGATATAGAGAATGTTTATCTTCATCATCTTCAATTATCTCTCGAATTAATTTGCCAACTAATTGATTAGACTCTAAATGCCATATAGCACGCATTCTATTTGCTTTTGAGCCTGATCCAATTTCATATTTATCTGAATAAAGTTCTATATCTACTGATTCTGAAATAAATTGCTGTAAAGAATTGTTAGAAAAATCTAAAAAATATCCACTACCCATTTCAAAATAAGTTTCTAGCTTTCTACATTCTTTCGCGGTTAAATCAGACATCTGAGACCTTTAATAATTAAATCATAGTTCTAGCTTATTGTATTGTCCTATATTAACCTTGCAAAGGGCTTATAACAAGGCGTTTAAACGGACAAAAACCACTTGGCTTTTAGCAAAGCGTTGGGGATGTTTTTTCTAAAATAGAAATTCTAAAGGCTCATTAGCCCTAAAGAATTAAGGTTAGTTGAGAATAAAACACCTCTATTAAAACATGATAATGAGCAAACTCTTCGGGCTAGTACTGAAATATAATGATGGCTTCCTCTAATGACCAAAATTACTGCACCACTAGAATGAAGTTAATGTAGTAAGGTTAGTACTATTTTGCATGAACTCTCAATAATATTGGCCCAATTTGAATAATAATTCACCATAAAAACAGCTTAGTTGCATACAGTAGCCTCAAAACTAATACAACGGCTAGATTTAATTAACGACAGTGTAATCAAGTACAACAGGATTTTTAAGAAACTCTTTGCCAATCCCAAACTTTTTCGCTAGTAATCTCCCCTCTTCAGGCTGTATTCCGTGTAAATTTGAATCCCATATACAAAGACCAACTAAATAAGGTTTATCAAGATTCAAGCCTCCAACAGCTTGTTTTTCACACAACATATCAAAATCATTTTTAGCTTTCCCAACAAGGTATGTTACGCCATTACTTGCTTCATATGGTGGAAAGTCTTTGTCTTCTATTGATATAAACCCACAAGCAAGCTCTAACTGGATAGGTACCCCATAATTTAGTAATGATATCAAATCGGTTAAGTTTGTCTCTTTTGTTGCCAGCATTAATACGGATCCTCACTTTTATATTATTATTTCATACAGTGCTACAAATATGATTTAGTCTTTTGAATCGACAATCAATTTTCCATAGTTGTATATTCAATTTCAAAAACTATCGATGTTCGGTTAAATATTGACGCTATACTTTACTAATACCATTAAATGACATACTTGTTAAACAGTAATTTCTTTAAATAATCAACTTAAACTAATGTAGTTAATATTATTTTCTTACGGGCATGTAAGGCAGTATTGTGAAACTAAACAATCTCTTATTTAAGCTAAAAAATAGGGAGGGAAATCAAAAAAAAAAGCAGATTTAAACAAGAACAACATTATGTGTATGGCTTCCTCAATATTAAATATGCCCATAAAATAGTAGACAAAAATTATTACAGATTAATAGTCAGATTTAAGTACTAAGAGGACTTCTCTGTTATAAAGCTCTATTAATTGCTCTATGATCCCTATTTTGTTTTTAAGAAGGCTAGATTTATTTTTTAATAGTTCATGGGCGGGCTTCATTATTTCTTCTAAATCATGGCTATTTGCGTACGATTTAGAATACACTTCAAGTGCTTTGTCATATTCAAACATTTCAAAAATAAATCTAGCTCTTTGTGCTCGACAATCCTTAATAAACTCAGTTAACAACCAAGCTCTTGTCTTAGTAATGTCATTACTATCATAAAATAAACGAGTTTTTTTATAAGTTTTGAACTTATTATTTGCAATTGATGACTCTTCTAATTGCCCTTTCTTGAGCAACTTTTTTACATAGCCAGACACTTTTCTCTCTATTTCTGAGAGCTCAAAATGTTCTGTTTTAGTCAAACAACAAAAACCGACACTTACCTCTTTCATAGTAAAGTGATCTACGTTACTCATACTAATGACAGTGTGAAAAAATGAATCCAGATTTAAATCCATGAACCCTCTTATTTTATGACTTATAATACATATAATATGTACTATAGTACATATGGGGGTGACTAACAATATGGGATTATTATCTTTTTAAGATTCGGGTCCTAATTTAATGCGGTCAGTAATAAAAATGATTGGTAAAAATATAAAACTAGCACGTGTAAAAAAAGATTGGAGCCAAGCAGATCTAGCTCATCTGTTAAATGTAGAACAAGCCTATGTCAGTAGGATTGAATCAGGCGCGGTAGCTGTCTCATGTGAAAGAATATATGAAATAATGAACTTGTTAGATTGTGATACTGTTGATATATTTCCACCAATCTCGACAGTGAGAAACAACGTTAGTTAAAAAGGTTATACAATATTTAGGTACATCTCTTAAGGTGGAGCCAGCATGAAACATGAATCAAGTAAGTCAAATAAGGTTACCTCCGAGACATTTTTTAAAATTATGGAAATTTGGGATGTGCATCATGAGAGTCAAGTAATATTGCTTGGAAACTTATCGCCATCAAATTTTTTAAATGTTAAAAATGGAAATTTTACAGAGTTAAATTCTGAAGTAATCAGAAAGATTAAGTGTTTAATCAGTATATATAAATTTTTGAGAATACTATTTCACTCAAAAACCCAAGCTGATACTTGGGTTAGGAGACCTAATACAGCTTTTGAAAACCTATCTGCTTTAGAATTTATGTTAAAAGGCAGCAAGGAAAATATTGATCACGTTTATAGATATCTACGCGCCCAACTATTTTGAGTTTAATAATTCTTATTTGTTAATGATTTTAGGCCTAATGACTAGGCAATTAACTGCTTACTAAGATAGATAATTTTGGTCTAGTAATGTATTACTAGACCTTCTTATTCCTATAGCTCAGTATCATACATATACCCTTATGCAGCTAACCACACGCCATACAAATACAATTAAGCTTTAGGTGTATAAAGTGGAGTAATTTAAATTAAACTATTAAGGGCTTTTAAGCTAATTGGTTTTAATATAGTTTGTTTACTCAATGAACAGACAAGTCTCTGGCTACTCCCCTCTCCTTTCAAGTCACAATCTCTATCAAGCAACTCATTAAATATAGTTGTTATAGCTAATCTTTGAGTATCAGATACCAATGTAGAGGTTCTATCTATATCTATGGAATCATCGCCGCTTGATCCTGCTTCAACAAGCTCTTGTATTGAAATACCAGTAGATGCTTCCCGTATCAAAAATTGTTCTTTTAAAATATTTTCCAGCATTCTATTTCTATTATTCAAATTATTAATAATGATTTGAGCTGTAAGCGGAAATTCTGCCTTCGATTTACCTTTTATCGAACTATCTATCTTTTTAGTTATTCCTAGTTGCTCATATAAATCGAGCAAAGCCTTATAATTACCCGCTTTTTGCCTATCATTATAGATAAACTGTGCTGTAATTTTTCTTTTTTCAAACTGAGTGTATTTTTCAATCTCTATAGGTGATACTTCATTCCCTTCTTTTATTATTTTATTGCATACTTCTTTTAATTCTTCCAGAGTATTTTTAACTCTTTTATTACTAGTATTTTGAATTAAAGCATTTGCTTTTGCATTAGTGAAATCTAAAGTATCTTGTGTAATATTGCTCATTTAATTGTCCTCGATTAAAGACTCTTCAATGGATGTTAAGCTTGTACCTAGAGCATTGAATTTTTCTGTTCCTAAATTCTGAAGTAAGAGTTCTGGTGAACTAAACTCTTCATCGGTAATCTTTCTACCCATCATTTCACTCACATCATATAACTTATAAAGTATTGCTACTTTTTTTATATTCTCATCGGGTATGAGGTGGAGTGGGTTCGATTGTTTTGATAGCGACGCTACTGTAGCTAAAAACTTTTCTAAGTATTGTGATGACAACTCCACATTAGAGTCTTCTAAACCTAATACTACAGCCTGTGTAGTAACTTCCATACAAGCATCAAATAAACTCATCTCTTCAATATTTACACCATCAGGCTGATCATCAGAGTTCAAGTTCAGTGGAAGATTCTTGTTTTTTGAAGCAAGAGATACAGACTCATCAATTAACTTTTTTCTTCGCCTAGATTCAGTAACTTTAAATGCTAGAGTTTTTGTTAATTTATCAGCTTGTCTTTCATATCGTTCAGCAATGATATGACCATCTTGTAGCGATGGATTATCGTAATATGTATTGGCTTTTTCAATTAATTGCTCTCTTTCATCAAGTAATTTTTTTATTTCCATGCCTATAATATTAAAATAATAAATCTGCTCGGCGAGGAATCGAGGCCCAGTTCTAAAATATCGACAATTACCACAATTGAAATCACCTCCCACAACACGACTCAATTCAACTTTAACCCCACCTTTAACATAGCTGACATCAATTCCACCGTCAGCACAGTTAAAACTAGAGCAAATGCCACCATTAATAACTTGATCACGTCCACCATCTTTGAAGTTAGGTCTAGCTTTATAAATACCCTCAACATTCCACTCATCTACAACATCAAATAATGCAATTAAATCTTCACTATTAGAACCACCATTTTTCAATAGTTCGCGTTCATTAGCTATTGAAATACCTGTTGATTGTTTTGCATCTCTTAAAATTTTCATGAACTCTTCTCTAGACTTCTTATAGTAGTATAAAGTCATAATATGAGATGCGTGGCCAACTATCATTTGAACTACTTCAAGCGGTACTCCGTTATCTAGTAAGTCTGTAATACCGTAAACCCTCAAAGAGTGTAAATCATATCTAGAAAGACCATCATCACTAAATGCTATATATGAGTCTTTAAATTGTGGATACTTGTCTTTATAAAGATCTTCAGCTTTTTTCAATACCTTATAAAATAATTTGGTTATGCTATCAGAAGTAATTGGCATCAATAATTGATCTCTATTGAGTGCATCTAATTTCGAGACTGACTCAGTTCGCCTCCTGAATAGCGGTGTATAATATGGTATATTCATCTTTAAGCCAGAATATATAAAAGGGCTTTCATCTCTTTGGTTACAAGGCATGACTATTGCTGGAGAGTACTTATTATTAAACTTCTTTTGTTCATCTAACAAACGCCAAACAACATTAAGTGTTTCATTATCCGTATTAGTTGGCCAAGGGATTTCATACCCAATATTTTTCCCACCACTTAAAAGCTCTAATCTACTTTGAGTTTTATTTGTATTTATGAAAATATTTAAATCTTCATTTCCTTCACTCGACTTTGAACGTAATACTCCCGTACGTCCAAAATTCTGAGTATGAGTTTTACCATTAGGATAAATGAATTGACTAAGTGGGTGGCTGTTTTTTACATACTTTTGAAGATCGTAATCCCAGATATAATCATCTAACAGGCCTTCATCCAACCATCGAGCCTGCATACCTCTCACAGGAAGAGACAAAAGCATATGTAAACACCTCGGTGTTGTAGCGTCAAAAACATCACTATCTACCGATTTTGTTTCAAAGTTGTAAAGTCTTAACTGTTTACGGTTTAGGCCATCTCGATATAATTCATAGTTGTTATGACTTAACACTTCTACACAAAAGCTATGTAGTAAACTTGGCATTGATTCACGAGTCGTTACTGAATTTTTACTAGGGGAACCGAATGGCTTATCCTCAATAAAAGGACTAGCTATATTTTCTCCTAGTTCAATCGACTCCTTCTTTGACCACCAGACAAAGAACGCTTTGATATTACTCCAATCATTTTGTTTTGTGTATAAACTGGAAGAACCATCATGTTGATCTAAATATTCAAATAAAGTACGTCGCAGTGAAGTTTTTTTCTCACCATTTGAATAAATAAAATTATTTTTAATTTCTTTTAAATTTCCAATTCGTAAATTGATTGACTCTTCGACAATCCAAGCCCCAAACTTGTTCAAAGAGGTTACTATCGACTTTGACTTACCTCTAGAAAACTCTTTAAGGTTTTCAATAACTGATTCATCAGTATATAATTTCATGAAATAGAATTGGGCGCTTTCCAAAAGAGTGTGCTGTGTCCTGAGCATTCTATTTGATGTTTTATTAAAATCAGTTCTGTTGAAACGACCATGATTACGTAACCAATCCTCGTTTTCGATATACTCAAAAAGATTCCGCCATGCACCTAAGGATACGCCGCCAGTTGAATAGCCTTTAGCTCTATAAAAATCACGATAACTACCTGATATATCAAGTATAAAATCCTTCGGAATATCTTGAATATTTATAATATTTGAACAAGATACGACCCCTCGAAGTGATAATCGGTGACCAGTCATATCTTTAATGTCAAGTTGCCCTATATAATTTAGATAGATAGATATAAGAGAGTCAGAATCTGTTGACATATATTTAGTGACTAAATTATTTGTCGAATATGAAAATAAATAAGGTAAAAAGAGATAATTTCTACTAGCTAATAATAGGAGTAATGAGCCTAAACTAGCTTTAAGTATTCTAAAAACATCAGAAATAGGAACTCGGGTACATTTACTGGTAAATGCCCTCAGATAGTCGTCTAAAGTATCTTCAATAGGTTCAATGCAACTATAAGCTATTTCAACAGACTCTTTAACTTTGAGTATTGATGTCAGTTTACCTATTGGAGACTTCAATATGTCAGCTACACTCTTATATCCTTTTAGAGGCTTCCTTGTATCACTTGGTAAAGTAGGGAAAATACGCCTTGTCGCATACACTAACCACTTGATAATTTCAATATCTGAATACCCTTCAAATGTCTTCTCCCACGAAATCCACAAAACAGAAAACTGGTGAGTTGTGAGACCTTTTTTAATTTTATTTTTAGATGATATTACTTCAAATTCTAGATTGTAAATAAAGTTGATTTGTTCTGATAATGCGGCATTTTTATTAAAACCAGCCTTTAATAGTGCATTATATGTATTAACTGATGGAAAGTTATTATATGCATCTCTTGTTATACACCCATCAACTGCGAGTGACTCTAGCCTCTGCTTTAAAATTAACTCGGAGAATTCATTCAGTAAATTTACCATCCCACCAACATGGATAACTTTATCCATATTTATAACTACTGTGTTATGGGAGTTATTATAAAGTACAGTATTTCCTGAACTATAGCCTTTATCACACGCTAAGAAGCTGAGGTCTGTTGTGAACTTTACAGACTCTAAAGGGTTTGAATTAACTATTTCTTCCCATTCATTAAAGAGATCCATGCCTATCCTACTATTAGTTTATTTTCGATAAATTAGCTAAGCATTTGAAGTCTTGTGACTGCCAATTTGTATTTTTCGCCTGTTTAAATGCCGAATTTTGACCCAAATAATCTCTAGTTGTTTCATCCTGCAAATTATAATAAATTTCAGTCGAGGTACTCCGCTCATGTCTGAGAATTACTTTTGCGAAAAGAATATCTTTCTTCAGAGTATTCGCTATATAGAAACCACAAAAATGTCTCAAACAATGAGTACCGTAACTGTCTCCACATAATTCAGTAGAGGCACGACTAAGCCTCCTATAGTAAGTGTTATAAGTCAAAGGTGTACCGTTTGTATTTAAACAAAATAAATAAGGATGACCTAATCTTGATTGACCAAGTAAATGAGGTATTAATCTTTCAAAAGCCATACGGGCATAATCATTAACCCACTCTAAAGTGTATCCATATTTTGACTGTGCACCGTAGGAAACTGATATTCCTTTCCAACCTAAATGATATTTCCCCACAGCATTAGTTCTCGGTTTTGGGTCATTCAGATACTTTAGTGTAGATTTGTCTAAAGGAATATGACTGGTATCATCTAGTTTGAAATTCAATAAAACTTGCTTCCTATCGATTAATTTATTCGAAGTCGGACAATACGTTTTACTATGAGGAGGTGATAAAATGATGTCACTGCAAATAATACTTGTTTCACTTGCAACAATATCAGTTACCATAATGTTAAGGGCCTCACTAGCCCTTAGCCCAGTGAAAGCACAGAGCAAGTATAATGCTCTTTGATTTATATCATTTGTTCTATTCAATAGGGATTCAAGTTTATCAGGAGGGAAGAACGAATACTTTGAATTACTATTATGAAACACCATTTTAGGATCATGTTCATATGTGATCCCATTATTATCCCAACGTTTTGTTTTGGAGTCTAGGTCTAAGTGCTCTAATAACGAATAGCTTTTATTTTTAAAAAATTTATTTCCCTGTGCAGACATTCCTGAAAATAAATCTCTAATATTAAGTACGTTGTAATCTAGGTAATTAGATACATAGGCAGCATATTGGTCAAACTCATTTATCAATTTCCTCATCGTATTTAAGCTTACCCCATCCCAACTTAAATCATACAAACAAGTGTTATTTACTGTGCCGCAATATAAATCCTCAAAAAAACATAAGAGCATTTGTTGTGGATGTTTTTCCCATTTTGGAATCATATCTGAACGATGAAGGCAATACTGAGTTAGGTCACCTACGACCCTGAACAAATCATATAGTTTAGTAGTATTTTTACCTCGCTTCGTTTTATACAAATGATTCATATAGCAAAGTAAAGAATAGGACAATGTACCATTACATAAGTAAACTAAAGGAAACTCTCGTTCAGGAAATTCAGCGCAACTCGTCCATTGAACAATATAAGAAGTTGATTTTTTAAAATTCAAAGTTGCACTTTTGATTATATAATGATTGTCCATAGTATAAGCAGCAACTCGAACATTAGCAACATTTTGATTATCCATCTAAAACTATCAAATCATATTTTAAGTAATTAAATATCATTAACTTATCTAAAAATAACTTTGATTATATTTGTTGTCCATAAATGAAACGTGGGCATTTAGTGAAACGATTCACAGCCGCTCGTACACGCATATTATTCGTAATGTTACACAAGCCCCTGAACTTATTTTTGATGACATAGTTAGCAACGATAAAATAAGCGAACGCGCCGATGCTGTAACCACATACTACGATGACTTAATTAATTCAGTGTCGCTTTACAACCTTTACGGTGAAGGCAAACACGAAATTAACGGCAAAACAGTGATCGTTAATTTGTTCGAACTTAAAAAGAAACTTTACCTTGCCATGATGTCGGTAAATATTCTTGAAGCCATTCGTTTTTATGTAAGCTTTGCGTGTTCGTTTGCGTTTGCTGAGCGTGAATTAATGGAAGGTAACGCTAAAATCATTAAGCTTATTGCGCGTGATGAAGCACTTCATCTTTCGGGTACTCAGCATATTTTAAATATTATGCAAGACGGTAAAGACGACCCAGAAATGGCAATTGTTGCAGCTCAGTGCCGCGACGAAGCTATTAAAATGTTTGTAGAAGCCGCAGAGCAAGAAAAAGAATGGGCAGAGTACCTATTTAAAGATGGTTCTATGATTGGTCTAAACAAGCATATTTTATGTCAGTACGTTGAGTACATTACTAACGCACGTATGACCGCTATTGGCTTACCAGCACAGTTTGAAAATAACAGTAACCCTATTCCATGGATCAATTCATGGTTAGTGTCTGATAACGTGCAAGTAGCACCACAAGAAGCTGAAATTAGCTCATACCTTGTTGGTCAAATCGACTCGCAAGTAGATGCCTCTGAATTTGGTGACTTTGATTTATAATGAGTGACAAGTCTGCTGCAAGCATAACGCTTGCAGAAAACAGCCAGTGTATAGAATTTACCACTGGCTGCCTTTCTGTTTTACAGTGCTTAGAATCCATGAAAATAGACGTTGCATTCCAATGCCGCGAAGGTTACTGCGGCGCCTGTAGAGCAACGTTAGTTTCAGGTAACGTCGAGTATAACGAAGAGCCACTGGCGTTTGTGCGCGAAGGCGAAATACTCCTGTGCTGCTGCAAGCCTAATGGTGACATAAGCATAAATTTAAAATAATTTATGAATAAAATAAAAAGCCGATAATTTATTATCGGCTTTGTTATTTATAAATCAACGACCCAGGGAGATTGTTGTTTAATTATATTATTTTTCTTTTAAGTAAACGGTTTTCTTTTCTAGATATTGCTCTAAACCAAACTTACCGTCTTCACCGCCAAAACCACTTTGTTTCCAGCCATTATGAAAACCTTGATGCTGCTCACCCATACCACGGTTAACATAAACTTCACCCACTTCTAATTCGTTAATAGCTTTATTAATATCAAAAAAGTTTTGAGTGAATATATAGGCGCTTAAGCCATAAATACTGTCGTTACAGTACTGTATTGCTTGTTCCATATCTTTAACTTTTACAATAGGGAGTACTGGGCCAAAAGTTTCTTCGTGTACTGCAATGTTATCTTGCTTAACGTCTACAAGTAACGTTGGTTCGTACCAACAACCACCTTCGAAACCCTCAACAGACGCAACTTTACCACCAGTGGCAATGCTTGCACCTTGCTTAATACTTTGTTGAACAATGTGATCAATGTTGTCTATTTCACGTTGATTACATTTAGGCCCCATTTGTGTATCTGGGTTCATAGGATCCCCAACACGAAGTGCTTTTACTGCTGGTATAAATTTAGCCATAAATGCATCGTACACAGACTCTTGAACATATAAACGCTCAACACAGGTACATACTTGCCCGCAGTTAGCAAAGCGACCCCAAAGCGCACCTTCAACAGCCTCATCAAGGTCGGCATCTGCCATAACAACCATCGGGGCTTTACCGCCAAGTTCAAGCATTACAGGCGTCATGTATTCTGCGCTAGTTTTATAAATTTGCTTACCTGCAGCAGTAGAGCCTGTCATGGTGATCATTTTAGTAATTGGGCTTTCACACAATGCTTGGCCAACAACAGAACCTGATCCATTAATAACGTTTAGCACGCCAGCAGGAATCCCCGCTTCGTTTGCTAAACGACCCAGCTCGGTGGTTGCTAAAGGTGTTTCTTGGGTAGGTTTTAATACAATAGAGTTACCTGTAATCAACGCAGGTCCAATTTTACGACCAGCCAATGCCAGCGGAAAATTCCACGCAGTAATACCAACAACTACGCCACGTGGCACTTTATGAATGTATATTTTTTCATCTTCGTTATCTGAAGGTAAAATATCGCCTTCAATAGTAAGTGCATGGTCGCATGCATAGTCAATAAAAGTCGCTGTTACGTCGACTTCCATTTGTGCAACTGATAGCAATTTACCTTGCTCTGCAACAAGCATTGGTGCAAGAATATCTTTATTTTCACGAATTTTATTAGCAAACACGCGCAATATATTTTGACGTGTGCGAGCTGTCAATTTAGCCCACTTTTTCTGGCCTACATTCGCTGACTCAAGTGCATACTGCGCATCTTCTATACAGCCTTTTGGTATTTCACCAATTTTTTTACCCGTAGAGGGGCTTAGTATTTCAATGATGCCGCTCGCTTTAGACGCAACATATTCACCGTTTATAAAATTTACATTATTATGGAAGTTCATTGAACTATCTCCCCATCCATCCGCCATCAACCAATAAAATAGCGCCGTTTACATAACTAGCAGCCTCAGAAGCCAAGAACACTGCGGGCCCTTTAAAGTCTTCAGGATTTCCCCATCGACCTTGTGGAATGCGCGCTAAGATGGCTGCATTACGCTCTTTGTCATTGCGTAATGCTTCAGTGTTATCGGTATCAATGTAACCTGGCGCAATGGCATTTACATTAATGCCTTTACCTGCCCATTCGTTAGAAAGCGCCATAACCAATTGCCCAATAGCACCTTTACTAGCTGCGTAACCTGGTACTGTAATACCACCTTGAAAAGTGAGCAAAGAAGCCGTGAAAATAACTTTACCCTCGCCATGCTCTATCATTTGTTTGCCTATTTCGCGGCTTAAAATAAATTGAGCATTTAAGTTAACTTCAATCACTTTATCCCATAAATCATCTCCATGCTCAGCCGCTGGTGCACGTAAGATTGTACCTGCATTATTGACTAAAATATCAATTTTAGGAAAATCGCTTTTAACATCATTAATAAAAGAATAAAGCGCATCACGATCACCAAAGTCACATTGATAGGCTTTAAAGTTTCGGCCAAGGGCTTTAACTTCTTTTTCTACTTCTGAGCCTTCAAGCTCTAAGCTTGCAGACACACCAATAATATCAGCGCCAGCCTGTGCTAAACCTAGTGCAATACCTTTACCAATACCGCGCTTACAACCTGTAACAAGGGCTACTTTGCCTTCTAAGCTAAATTTTTCTAACATATTATTCATTTTAATACCTTTATAATTTTTATTATTGTGGATTACATTCAACAAGCGCTTTCATGCCTTCTGGATTTCCATCCATACTCGAAAATGCACTACCAATATCAGTTAACGAACTAACCGAACTAATAAAAGGTTTAAGATCTATTTGGCCCGATGAAATTAACTCTATTGCCCAATCAAAATCTGCCGCTTCGTATACGCGCGCACCTAATAACTCCAACTCTTTCCAAAAGAATTGAAATAAATCGATTTCAGGTTTAACACTGTGAATAGCCACCATGACTATACGACCCCGACGCCCTGATATTTCGGTCATAGCCTCTATTGCGGGTTTTACGCCTGATACTTCAAATACAACATCTGCACCTTTTGTTTGCGTCCAGCTATCTACATAGGCAGCTAAATCTTCTTCAATGGGATTAACCGATTTAACACCTAGCTCATTGGCAAAAGCACGGCGGCTTTCGTTAGGCTCAGACACGAGCACTTCTGCACCAACACTTTTAGCAACCGCAGCAACTAATTGCCCAATTGGCCCGCCACCAAGTACAACCACTTTCTCACCCGCTTGTAAGCGCGAGCGTCGTACATCATGGCACGCAACCGATAACGGCTCTATTAATGCGCCTTGTTTTAAATCAACGCCTGCTGGTAATTTATGCAAAGTACGCGCTTTAACTGTCCAGCTTGACTGAAAAGCACCTGGCGTATCTATTCCCATAAACTTTAAGTTTTGACAAATATGCGTATGCCCTGCATTACACGTAGGACAATCGCCACACCAATCTAATGGACGTACTACCACGTTTTCGCCTACAGCAAAGCCTTCAACGCCTTCACCTATTTCTGCAACAACACCTGATATTTCATGGCCAATTGTTTGCGGAATAGACACTCGTTGATCCATTACGCCGTGGTATATGTGCATATCTGTACCGCAAATACCAACGTATCCAACACTCAATCTAATCTCACCCGCTTTAGGTTTAATAGATGTGCCTTCAACAATGTTAAATGACTTGTTACCTATATATTGTGCAGCTTGCATATTTTTATACCTTCAAGAATGTTTAATTAAATAGTAACCAAGTAAAGCATCATTAAAACAATGCCGATACGAGGAATATCAAAGTGAACTATCATACCTTGATATGGTTTATTGTTAACAATCTACACCTAGGTATGTTGTTTGTAAAGCCACTATCAAAATTTAATATAACTTTAGAGCGCAAAAGCCAATACGTTAAAAAGCATTAAGAATAGTTATTAAAATTTACTTGTATGTTTTAATATCAACATATATTGTCAACAATTAACACAGTGTAAAGAGGGACAATAATGATTAAAAACAAAAAATCTGCGCTTAGCGTAGTGATTATCAGCGCTCTAAACTTAGCGGGATGCAGTCAAAACATACAAACACACACGCCCAGTAGTAAAACAAATAACAACGTAGTCTTTTCTGACGTATCTGAACAAGCAGGTTTAATAACACAAAAAAACTGGAAGTATGGCGGCCCTACCATTGCCGATATAAACAGTGATGGTCATTATGATCTGCTGCTAACAAATCACGACACCACCCCTATTCGTTTATTTATGGCAAATGGAGATGGCACATACACACTACAAAACGATATTTTTCCACGAGCAGATCTACACGGTATGTCGGCCGGTGATTACGACAACGATGGCGATCTCGATGTACTTATTGCACTAGGCGGTGGAAATGGCACCACACCTCAACCCCAGCGACTACTTAAGAACAATAATGGTAAATTTGAAGATAAAACTGTTGAAGCTGGCTTATCTAAAATGGGGGCTCGCGGGCGCTCTGTGCGCTGGGTTGATGTAGATGCCGATGGTGATCTTGATTTTATACAAGTAAACGCCGAAAAATTAATTCACGAAAACTCACCACGCAATATCATTTTTGAAAATCTCGGTAATGGAAAGTTTACTTATCACCCATCAGCTACTTTTGAAAATATAAAAGCCGAGCGTGTATTATTAACCGATTACAATAACGATGACATACTCGATATTTTTGCTTTTGATGGATACAACGATTTAACTATTTATCAAGGTAATAACGACTTTACCTTTGCCAATGTTACTAAAGATCTATTAGGTGCAAATAGTGAAGCCTACAAAGGCACGCTCGCAGTTGCACAAGCTGATATAGATAACGACGGCGATATGGACTACTACCTTGCTCGCGGAAAGCTAAGCTACGCTATCGCTAATAACAGTCTATCGTTTAATAAAGGCAGCAAACGGCTAGACCTGCGTGATGAAGGTAATAAAAGCCACGATGGCATAACACTCATTACCGACAACACAAACTCAGGAAGTCTTATACTAAGTGACTTTTATCACTTCCCGCGTGCCAAGCTATTAAGCCAAATGGATGTATACATAGGTGAGAAAAAAGAACTAATAAATACACCTAGTAAAAACACCACCATTAGCCAGAAAAAAGCGCAAGGGTTTCCAACTAAGCTTGATAAAACCGGCTGGTACATTGGGTATTTAGGGAATAATAAATGGCGAGTGGAATGGGTACTTACCGACAACCTTGCATGGGATGTACGCGCATCATTCAAAAATGTAAAAAACTATCAAAGCGATTGGCAACCACAAAATCTCGCCCTTCCTGATGTATTACTACGTAACGATAATGGTAAGCTGGTTGATATTTCATCTAAATTAGATGCATTAACAAACAGTAATAACTGGGGAGTTGTACCCGGCGATTTTAATAACGACACAAAAATAGACTTTATGGTCTATCGCTTTGGCGAACTAAAAGAGCGAGTTGCTGATGTTTTACTCATTAACCAAGGTGATTACAAATTTAAAGCAACAATCACTCACAACGCTGATACCGAACGTGGCTTAGACTCACACGGCGATATGGGAGCCGCATTTGACTTTAACCTAGATGGAAAACTCGACCTACTAAGCGGAGATGAAGATAACGGCCAATGGCATTTATATAAAAATACCACTGAGTTAAGTCACGCCCACTTCACCCTTATTAGAGTTGGATACTCAAAAAGTGGGGTTGATCCGTATGGTGCAAAAGTACAAATTAAAACAGCAACTGCGAACCAATATCAAGTTATTGGCTCACAAAGTGCTACTCACTCGCAAAGCTTACTTAATATTGTGCATTTTGGATTAGCACAAGCTGATACGCTTTCATCAGTTGTAATTACATGGCGAGATGGCAGCCAAAAAACGCTCACTAATGTTAAGGTAGACTCACTAATAAAAGTGGGAGAATTTAAGTAAGTCCTGTTTAATATGTACTAGCTCAGGCTTGATCTGACAGTTACCCATTTTTCTAATGATGACTGTTAGTTTAGATTTGAGCTAAATTATTTTCTGCCCAAACCGTTTTTCCATCCAGTGATGTTTTAAGTGGTGTTCGACCGCAACATACTTTCCCTTGATGAGTCCGATCATTGTTGTAGTAATCCATCCATTCGTACAGATCTTTTTATAGTTCTTCCTTAAGCGTATAGCTAACAATTGAACGAACACCACTACCTGAAAAAAACACGCCTAATTTACGAAGCTCATTGCTGCTTCTATGATGGCCGTGAGCAGGATAGTCAACTGCATATTTAATGACGGCTTGCTCTGTTTCTTCGTCAACGCGATTCTTTATATTTAGTGTACGGTGGTTCTTTTCGATTAACGCATCAATCCCCCCTCATTAACGAGTTCTTGATAACGATAAAATGTATCTCGTGATACGCCCATGACTTTACAGGCTCTTGATACATTGCCTAGTTCTTCAGCAAGGTTAAGTAAACCGGCTTTGTGTTTTATGGTTGGGTTGTTAGTGTGCAACATGAGAGTTACCTTTTTGTTTGTTTTGATTTAAAGATTCGACACCTTTATCAAAACGGGTAACTCTCACTTTTTCAAGTTGAATTGTCAGATATTGTCTGAACTAATACATATAAGTTAACTTAATATATTTTTGCCTTTATTCTCTTGTTGATGAATAGTTACTGGCCATCCTGGATACTGATTACTTGCTTTACCATCGGCTATATCTATTAAAAACTTATATGCTTCCATTGTGTATGTCAGCTTTTCAGAATCAAATGTAATAAAGCCAAAACCACTCCCTTTCTCATGTGCCTTTACATAACGATTACTGGATTTACCAACCTGTGGATTTCCTACCGCATAGACATAAATCTTATTACCGAAAGTGTCATTATATTCGCCAGTTTCGCCAAGGCCGTGTGCTGGCCGGTTTTGGTAAGGCATGCTCATCGAATCAGGTTTCCACCATCTTGGCCAACCGGCAGAAATAGCTGGCGTACAAAAAGCCCAATTGCTATCTCTTTGCTGGTTTACGCCATATTGCGATAAAGAACCTAAATGGGTATCTCCACAAATATGTAACGCCATAGAGTCACGCATTGCGTCAATTGCACGGTTACGTGCAGATGCAGGCCAACCACTCGAATCAAAATCATATTTCAAGAAGCGATCAGGTAGGGGCTGATGAGTAGAAATAGCAGCAAACACCGTTTGACTTAATACCGCTTTTAATTTATGCCCACGCCAATCATTACCCCACTTTATAAGAAAGTTCTCTTGGCGGTTTCCTAACAGGTCTAAGCCGGGGGGATTGAATATAGGATTATAAAAAAGTGGGTCTTCATCTTGTCCCGTTTCGCCAACCGCAACATTAATACGCTCTGGGCCACTTTTCCATTGTCTGTCGGCAAGAATCGCAAAACCGACACCGCCATATAGCATAGTGCCATAATACGAGCTAATACCATTAGTTGGCGTTGGATCATAAGGATCTGGATTATGGTTGAGAGTGGTTTTATGTATCATATTTATCACGCGTGCAGAATCAATATAACCACCTAATGCACTTGCTGAAGGGTCTTTGGAAATGTTTTCCATCCTTGCACCACCTTCCCCCCACAAATTACCTTGGAGTACATCATGATCATCGGGCAAACAAATTGTCGGTTGATTACGCATTACCTCTTTGAAAGCCAAGCCAAACTGATAGAATTTGCGTAAGTAATTTAAAATCGCTAAATTATCTGGAGTACGAATTACACCAAATCCGCCATGACTTTCATAAATTTGATCACCAGAAAAGAACACCAAATCGGGGTTTAGTTTTTCGACATTTTGAGCAACAGGTTGGTACGGAAAACCATAATCATTTTGACACGTGAGCGCGGCCATTCGTAATTTTTCACTCGCTGGGTTCGCTTTTATAATCCCTGAATATATATCTGGGGTTTGTGTACCATCTGTGTGTTTTTCACGGTATACAACCCGAAAAGGCGTATCGCGTGTTTCATCCCAATTAGCAATACGAAAGGTCGCCAACCAGCCATCATGGTCTATGACTTGCGAATCAATAGCGAGCCACTGATCATCACGCTGTATTTGTAGTTCTATTTGCTGATTATCTTGTTCACCTATAGGCCCTGTGTAAGCACTCAACTTCATCACAAAGCCTTCATCACTCAATGTATCGTTTAACGAATACATAGTCCAAAGTATCGGACCAAACGCTTGTTCATCTATTACTGAAAATGCTTCACCTTGCATGGTCCAATTACTAAATTTATATCGTGCGCCCAACTTGTCTTCAGGTGCATTTTCATATGTGACGGATGGAATCGAAAAGTTACTCACCAACGCCACATTGCCTAATAATTCAGTGGCTGCAGCCAAATGAGTGAGAGTACCTATCACTTTTCCTGACGACGTTAAACTAACCGTTAACTCTAAAGCCATGGCACCTGATTGAGGTGTTCCAGTCAGCGTTAAAGTAACAGCTTGATCCTCTATCGGAATCGATATAGGCACGGTGTTATTGCCTAACACTAAATCGTTGTTTTTAATACCAAGGTCATAACCCTGCTGTACAAAACAATTACTACGGTATTCATTTAATTCACTTTTAGCACCAAGACGAATACCCGCGCCACCATCGTTGCTGTTTTGCTCTAAGCGAGACACTTGCACCGACATTGTAAAAGATTGGTCAAGATGCGCTATTTGGTGAGTGAGTGAATGAACACTACGATTACCACCTCTACTTCTACATTCAGCAGCACCATTAACTACGCGCCAATCCTCCATTGGATTAGCCCAATATTGTTTTCCAAGCCATACTCTATCATACGTTTTATACCAATTATCATGATGAGATTTAGTACCGCGGGTAGTTGTTGAAGCCACTGTCCCAAAACTGCTAGTGCAACCAGAAATTCCTGTAGCAGCAACACCAGCAGCAAGCATTTTGAGGACTGAACGACGAGATATGTTTTTGTTCATAGTTTTAATCTCACAAATCAAATATTGTTAACAGTAAACAAACTATATTTGATTTTTTACTAAAGATCAGCATTTTTTTTTCTAAAAACGGTTACAAATTGATAAAAGTTAATTGCAAGTATTATCAGAGATGTTTACCTAGACACTAAATATTTTAGCTAGCTTGTTATAAAAAGGTATTATTGCAGATAGTTTTCTTAACCCGCCCTATATAAAGCTTTGTTTAGATAACCGATTAGAGCTTCCCACTATGAGAAAACTACAGTAACAATTTCTAAAATGAGATAGATTCTCCACTTTCAGTTAATAAATTTTTTGGGCTTGTTTATAAGTCATATCGCCTTTTTCTACAGCGTCGACAACTTGCAATTTAAAGCCTAATGAATAATCTCGTGTGTTCTTTTAATCGGTGTGTTCTTTTAATCGGTGTATTATTTGACTTGGTCATAATAAGTCCTAAATGTGTAAACACATTTCAGGACGAGACAAGTAACAAAAGCCAAAAAGCCCGCAGAAATGCTGCGGGCTTTTTATTAGATTAAAAATTTAGAAATTAATACGGGTATTAAGTCTCAATGTCCGGCCTGTTTTATATGCGTAAACAGTACGTGATTTAGTTGCATCGCCTTCAAGCGGGCTGCCTTCAGAAAACGTTTGGCCACCAGCATTTAAGAAACGACTGGTAAAGTATTGTCTTACGCCTTCGTCGGTTACATTGGCAACTTGTAGTGATACCGTCATGTAGTTATTTACTTTATAACTTGCAGAAAAGTCGAGCGTTTTACGTCCCTCTTCCCACAGCGATCCGTTTTCCCATGAGCGTTGTACTAGCTGATCGGTTGTCCCTTGGTAAGATAGACGTAATTGATGACCATCTTTTTCCCAAAAACCCGTTACGTTGTAGCTATGCTCTGGCGTATAGGCAACCGCCAATGAAGGAATTTTTACATTATTATCAATCGATGATACTTCTTGATCGTACTTACTGTCTTGATATGTATAGTTAGCCTGCAAGCCAAGGCCGGACCAAATACCCGGTAAGTTATCGTAGGTTTGCATGTATTGAAGCTCTAACCCTTTAATACTTGCCCCTTTACCATTTTTAATTCGGGTGGTGTTAAATTTGGCACACATTTGCTCTAAGTCGCCCGAATACATCCACTCTTTTTGATAATCCTGGCCACCTTGAAAACGCTTAGGCATACATTTTTCTAAGCTATCTTGGCCTGCAATAAGTACTAAATCGTCTGGGTTATAAGATTCGCCCTCTTCGAGTCCCACTCCACGTAGGTCATCCATGTAGGTAACAATCGTTTCAGACTCTTCAAAGTTTGTCATGTCTTTATAAAATAATGATGCTGCTAATAATCCCGAATCGTTGAAATACCATTCATATGATAAATCAAGGTTTATTGATTCAAGTGGATCGAGTTTAGGATTGGTAAGCGTAATTGAGTTGTTACGGTTTTCACCGCCCCATTGTGTTTCTCTTACTTTAAAACCAGGGCGAAGCGAGTCAATTTGCGGGCGTGCCATTGTTTTAGATGCTGCAAAACGAATAATGGTGTCTTCACTTTGCAAGTAGTTAATATTGATACTGGGTAAAAACAAATCGTAGTCGTGCTCACCAGTTACTGCAAACGAGCGTAAGCTTCTGTCTTCTGTTGGTAATAAGTTTCCATTTGCATCAAATTTACGCTCGCCATATATCCAGTTTTTTTCGGTTGATACATCAGAATGGCGCCATAACCACCACTCAGATTCATTTGGATTACCACGTACAGCGTTAGGATCATGACACGCGCCTTGAGCAGGAATAGCCACATCGTCTGATTTATCAATAGTGCCTTTTGTGTCGTAGCCTAGACCATCGGTTCTCGACCAGCGTATTTCTTCGTTGTAATCTGCACCATAAAATTGCGTTGCAGCACACAGTGGTAAGCTAGTATCACGCAACTCTGCTAATTTAAATGGGTCCATTAAACGAGCATTATTTGAAGGGTCAAATGCAAACTGTACACCCGATGCACCTTGCACTTCTACAGTCGTTTTTACATAACGCACACCCACATCACCTGTAACACGTCCATCTGCTAATTCAAAATTTAGCTTGGTGTAAAATGCTAAGTTATCTAGCTCTGTATTGCGAGTGTTTGAATCGTCTGTGGCAAAAGCAACTTCTGGACTCCCTAAAGCTACTTCAAATGCTTTAAAAGCCGAAAATCGATTCCACCCATCGGTTACATTGTCGCGGCCATAACCTAAATCAGCCATAAAATCGTCAACAGGAAACCCTTCACCGTTGGTTATTAAATCACCAGAAATATCTCTTAAACCGCTACCAAGTACTGCAGGTTGGCCTGTTGCAGGGTTTATAACTACAACCCCCTCGCCTACACTATTAAAGGCACCTTGCTGAGCATCTACATATTTTGTACGTTTTGACCATTTTGCACCAAATTCAATTGAGCGTACATAGCTTGTGTCAAGCACGTAATCAAAATCGACAAAGAGCGATTTTTGTTCATCTTCGACTTCGTTGAGGGTTCTGCCCATGTACGATAAATGCTGCGCTTTTAGCTCATCCGGATTAAATCCCGTGGTGCTGTAGTTATCCCATAGATTTGTTGGGTCACCAAAAGTGTCGTTTTCGCCGTAATCAATTAAGCCGGTGCCTGTAACTAATTTACACGGACCGCCTGCTGTACAGTCATAACCAACAGGCTCCATATCCTCTGGTGGCACATTTACTAAGCTCCATGCACTAATATTGGCAAAATTTTGCAGTGCAACGTACACTGAGTTTTCTGGTATTTGCTGCGTTTTAGAGTACCCAACGCCAGCTTCCATCGAAAATGAGTCACTAAAACCGTGATTCATATCAAGTGAGTAAACTTGGTTTTTATTTTCAAATTCACCTTCTGACTGCACTAAACCACCGTTACCAAAGCGGTTGATAAATTTAGTAAATGTATTCGTTTTTAAATCAATGGTACGCCAGCTAGCTTCAGGATCAGTAAATTTAGCTGTCACGCCAGAAAGGCCTGGGTCTTCACCTTCAACTAAGTTTTTAGTTTCCATTGAGCGCGTATTAATACCATGCATTGAGTTATTAACATCTTGTTTTGCAAGGTTTGCGTTAAAGTTAAACTCTGTGTTTTCACTTGCTCGCCACTGCAAACCTAAGTTAATACTGGTGCGGTCATTTTGACTATCAAAAAGCTGATAATTAACTAAACGAGGTGTAATACCTACCGCATTTTCAACAACGTTGCCATTTGTATCTGTTGCTAAAGGCGACTGAACTGCTGTCCACTCTGTAGCAGAGTATTGGTCTTTTCGGTATTCGTTAGTCTCTTTAACTGCAGTAAAAACCACGCCAAAGGTATCGTCAAAAAGCTTTTTCGACATCGTACCCGATATTTTATAATTTTCTTTATCAGATAAATCGTTGTACCTACCTTCTAAAGTCATAGTGGAAATTTCATAATTTAAATCAAGCGGCTTTGTAGTCGAAAGATTGATATTTGCGCCTAGCGAACCCTCTTCATGATCTGCACTCGGTGTTTTTACCACTTCAATTTTAGATAAAATATCGGATGAATACTGCGATAAGTCTACGCCTTGGCTAAAACCTGTAGAACCTAATTGCACACCATTCATGCTAATATTGTTTTGTTGTGAGTTAGCACCACGCACAGATATTCGTGCACCTTCACCATCAACGGATTGTACTGATACACCAGTTACACGCGAAAGCGCATCAGCAATATTTTGATCGGTAGACTTACCTATATCTTCCGCGTTAATCGAATCAACAACGTTTTCAGCAAAACGCTTATCATTAATAGATTTTTTAAGACTGGCGGCTAACCCGCTGACTTCAATTATTTCAATATCGGCTTCTACTTTCGGTTTTTCTTGTGTGCTTTCGTCTTGCTTGGCGTAAACCAATTGTGTTGCAAGTACTGCAGCTGTAATCGCGCTCAACTTGAACGCTTTGTTGATGATTGTCATGTGTGTTCCCTTTCTAAGGTATTATTATGTTGTCAGGTTAATCTTTTGTAAACAATAATATAATAACCAAACAATTGTCAACTGTATTTTGTTAACAATATTTATTTGATTATAAAAAACCAACTTAATGCGTAAGCATTAAATTGCTCTTAAGTAACAGTGTTAAAGTAAATATTTACACAGAGTTTATCGTCAATAGTTCTAGCCTAATCAAAATTCTTTTATATACGGCCAACCAGTAAACTGCTTTTCTGTTGATGGATCTGTATTCCACTCCCAGCACTCTAATTGATAATATTTTTTTGCATGGTTTATTTTAATAATTCCATAACCTTCACTTTTTAAGTTTCTGTCAGCTAAAAACTTACCCCACGTTGTATTTTGTTTAGCAAAAAGTTTATGCGTAACTTTTGGGTTAGCTGCCGCTAGAACTCGCATTTTATTGCCAAACGTGTCGGTAAAATCACCGGTGTTTTTGTCGTTGTTTCGCTGATTTGGTAAAGGTGCGTAGGGTTCAAACCATCGCTGCCAAAATGCTGCGCTAGCTGGGCCTGCAAAAAACAAGCTGCCATCATCAAAGGTATTTATTCCTTGGTAGGCAAGCAACCCGAGGTGTTGATCTCCCGCAATTACTAATGCGTTAGCGTCACTTACTAGTTTTACTGCGCGTGTACGCCCATCAGCCGGGTAGCCATTTGCATCGTAATCTATTAATGCTTTGCCATTTTCATCGGTTTGAGGCGACCCCCACATGGAAGCTGTAATACATATTTTAGGTTTACCCGGGTGCATAGTTTGCCAGTCTTTTAAAAAGGCTTCTTGGCGTTTACCTAATAACTCACCCGTTGTGGCAAGCTTATTAGCTTTGTAGTCAGGTGGCGTTTTAAATTTACGATCCTCAACCATCGCAAAGCTAATTCCGCCATATTCAAAAGCGGCGTAGGCTACAGGAATATCATATTTAATAGGCGTAGGGTCGTAAGGGTCTGGATTATGCCCATTTTGCATACGGTAGATCATTCTAACAAGGTCTTTGTCCCACTTATAACCGCCGTCTTCCTCTTTTAGCATATCGGAGTGATCGCCACCATCGCCCCACAAGTTACCTTGCAGCACATCATGGTCATCAACTAAAACAAGTGTAGGCTTATCTTTTATACTATCGGCAAACGCCCAGTACCATAAGTACCATTTATATAAGGTATCTAGTTTGGCATCTTTGGTGTGGCGACCATAGCGAGTCGGGTATGTTTCGTAGTACTGATCGCCACAAAAGACATACATATCAGGGTTATGGTAATTAGCATTTTCTACAAGTTCAGTGTGAGGAAATAAAATATTGTCTTTGGTGTAACGTCCTAAATCGCGCTCGCTACTAATAAGGCGTGTGTAATGTGTGTTGTCTAAGCTTTTAGAAGTAGGAATAATACAAGAGTACAATGCAATCGTGAATTCTTTAGTATTTTGTGGGTCCTTAGCAATAGTGCCAAAGTATAAAGTGTCTTCAGGCTTTTGTGGGTTAACAATTCTGTATTGAGCTTGTTTTAAATAGTTCCAATTACTTAACCTAAACCTTGCTACAAACCCATCTTCAATTTTTGCTGTGCCTGCATGCTGCCAATCCAATTGGTTTTCAAACTTATATTGCAGCTCTACGCGTGAAAATTCTTTAATATTAATAGGCATTAACTGACAAGATAACTTGAGGACCTGTTTATTAACGCTATACATACACCCCATAACCGGGCCTAAGGTATTGGCATTATTTAGAGTTATTTTACCGCCACCGGTTTCAATATCACTAAACCCCCAACGTGCGCCTGCTACAAAAGGCTCTGAGGAGCTTAATAACGAAATCCCCCCTTGCAGTTGATCTGCGGGTACTTTGTGAAGTACTGCAAATCCTAACTCCTGGGCTGTATTTGTGTTACTTGCCACAAGACGAATATCAAAATGGTGTGCATCTATTGGGTCTAAATGGCAATCGAGTGTTATTTTATCGCCGCTTTTATATTGTTGTATATTAAATGGAGCACGATTAATAATAGTAAAATCAAGCGCTTTGCTTTCATCATCAAACTGTCTAAATGATAATTTACCTAAACTGTCAAAGGCGGCAATTATTCCGCCATTTTCGCCACCAGCTCGCTGTGCTAAAGCAGCACCTTTAGCTGATAGCTCACCTTTGCCAATTCCTAATAAAAATCCACAAAAGCCCTCTTCATTCGGTGTTAAATTGCGTACGGTGGCTTTTATACGCCCACTTTGTAATGAGCCATTAAGTTGCCTGGTGAGTAACGATACAGTACGCGCTTCAAAATCTTTTCCTTCTCGGGTACATAAAAGCTCATTACCTATACGCTGCCAATCTTGTAGTCTGTTGCCCCAAAAATGCTTACCAAGCCACACCTGCTTACTAAAATTCGTATTATCTAATGGCGCAGTTGAGGTTAAGTCACCTCGGTATGATGCAAATAATCCGCTGCAACCACTTAACAGGCTTGAACTTAGTAGACCAGCGCTGAGTTTTAAAAAACTTCTCCGTTTCATTTTAATCACCTT
This sequence comes from Pseudoalteromonas sp. SWXJZ10B, assembly GCF_015864475.1. NCBI lineage: Bacteria > Pseudomonadati > Pseudomonadota > Gammaproteobacteria > Alteromonadales > Pseudoalteromonadaceae > Pseudoalteromonas > Pseudoalteromonas sp. SWXJZ10B. Next base: position 278,024 of record NZ_JADYXD010000002.1, on the reverse strand, counting down.
TATTATTGTGTGTGGATTAGGGCGCCTTGTGTAGACAGTGCTTTACATAAGGAAGTTATACATTTGGATAGCCATTAGGGTTATTACTTTGCCAGCGCCATGTGTCTTTCATCATGTCTGCGAGGGTATATTGACATTGCCAGCCTAAAACAGACTGGGCTTTAGATGAATCGGCCCAAAAGGCAGCTAAGTCGCCATCTCGGCGCTTTACAATGTCAAAGTTAATATCAACTCCGGTATACTCAATAAATGCTTTTACTATGCCAAGCACAGAATAAGGAGTACCAGTGCCTAGGTTAAATGCTTCATATAGACTGTGGTGTTGCTCGCCAAGCCATTTAAGGGCTTTAATATGACCATTGGCTAAATCACTAACGTGTATATAGTCACGCTCACATGTACCGTCTTCAGTAGGGTAATCGCCTCCAAAAATAGCTAATTTGTCACGTTTACCTACAGCAACTTGAGCAATAAAGGGCATTAAATTGTTAGGAATACCTAATGGGTCTTCTCCTATTTGGCCGCTAATATCTGCGCCAATAGGATTAAAGTAGCGCAGGCTGGCTACTTGCAAACCGGTATTTGAGGCGACTATTTCTTGTAGTATTTGCTCAATCATTACCTTTGTTTGCCCATACGGGCTTGCTGCACGCCCTAGAGGTAAACTTTCGGTATAAGGCACCGATGCGCCTTGTCCATAAACTGTAGCTGATGAGCTAAACACGAGTTTATCAACATTATATTTAAGCATGCATTGGCATAAATTTAAGGTAGACACCAAGTTGGTATAATAATACTCAAGTGGTTTTTCTATGGATTCGCCTACCGCTTTTAAACCTGCAAAGTGAATAACCGAATCAAATTTATGCTCGCTAAACGTGGCAGACAACTTATCGTTATCAAGTAAACTGGCGTGAATAAATTCAACTTTTCGCTTTGATAACGCTTCTACGCGAGTTAGCGATTCACGACTCGAGTTACTTAAATCGTCTATTACTACTACGTCAAAACCATCTTTTAATAAGCTTAAAACAGTGTGGCTGCCAATATATCCCGCGCCTCCTGTTACCAGTACTTTTTTCATTAGATTGTCCTTATGCTCTTATAAGTGATACACCAGCTGAAGGTACGCTTGTGTAAATCGTTTCTTTTAATCCTGTTTGTTGCTCGTACTGCGTTTCAATAGCACTAATTACATTCTCTACCAAAAAATTAGGAACAAACGCCACTACACAACCACCAAAGCCACCGCCCGTCATTCTTACGCCGCCGTGTTCATTAATTACTTTTGCGATAATATTCACAAGAGTGTCGATTTGGGAGGTGGTTATTTCGAACAAATCACGCATAGAGGCATGGCTTTGTGCCATTAGTGTACTTAGTTTGGTTATATCGTTATTACTAAAGGCTTGCATGGCTTCTAATGTGCGCGCATTTTCATACACAATGTGCTCTACACGCTTGGCTACTTCAACGCTTAATGTATGTTTTTTTGCCTCAAACTCATCAATACTTACATCGCGCAAGCTCGGTTTAGACAAAGCTTCTGCCCCTGCATAACATTGCTCTCGGCGTAAGTTATATTCGCTATCAAGCAAGCCTCGTTTAACGTTTGAGTTAACCATTAAAATAGTCATCTTTGGGTCAATGCTCACTTCAATTAAATCAAGTGAGCGGCAATCTATACCCAATGCTTGTCCTTGCTGACCACACGCCGATATAAGCTGATCCATAATTCCACAGTTGCAGCCCACAAAATTGTTTTCAGCGGCTTGTGCAATTTGAGCTATGTCTTTTCGCTCAATAAACAATTCACATAAATGATTAAATGCATAAGCAATACCTACCTCAAGTGCAGCCGATGAACTAAGACCAGCTCCTTGCGGGACATTACCTGTGATGCATATATCGCAGCCACTGAGTTTATGATTTCGTTTTTGCAGTTCATCAACTACGCCGCGAACATAATTACTCCACGTTTGCGTACTGTGGCTATTAAGCGGTTTATTTACTAAAAAGTTGTCGGTTTGGTTATCGCAATCAAGTGCAAGTACATTTACTACATCGTCAGTTCGAGGGGACACCGCAATGTAAGTAGCGTATTCAATGGCACAAGGCAGTACAAAACCATCATTGTAATCGGTGTGCTCACCAATTAAATTAACACGCCCTGGGGCTTTGACAACAAAGTCGGCATCGCGTCCAAAGTGGTTTGAAAAAGCTAACCGTGCGCTTTGTTCAACATTCATTTAGTGTTCTCTTTATAATGCGTTAGTGATTGTTTCTTCAAAATAGTGGCAGCTTGCTCGGGTGTAATATCACGCTGTGCTTCGGCCATCATCTCGTAACCAACCATAAATTTTTTAACACTGGCTGATCGTAGTAATGGCGGTAAAAACTGCGCATGTAATTGCCAAAATAAGTGGCTTTGACCATCATAAGGCGCGCCATGCCAGCCCATAGAGTACGGAAATGAACATTGAAATAAGTTATCGTAACGAGTTGTTATATTTTTAATAATTTCAGCTAGACTACTTTGTTGAGCGTCTGTCAGCTGTATCATTTGAGTAATCGCAAACCGAGGCAATAGCAGTGTTTCAAATGGCCATGCAGCCCAATAAGGCACAACCACCAGCCAATCATCGTTTACACAAACCACGCGTTCTTGCTTTTCAATTTCACGTTTTGCGTAATCAAGCAGTAAATTACTTTTATACTTTTCGTAATATCGTTTGAGGTTTTCGTGTTTACGCGCAACCAAACTAGGTAATTTATTTTGTGCCCAAATTTGACCATGTGGATGTGGGTTAGAGCACCCCATTACAGCGCCTTTATTTTCAAATACCTGAACCCATTTGTAAGTTTTTGATAACTCTATGCATTGCTCTTGCCATGTGCTTACTACATTTGTAACTTGCGAAACACTAAGCTCTGGTAGTGTTTTTGCATGATTAGGCGAAAAACAAATAACACGCGCAGTGCCACGCTCTGTATGCATACTAAATAGGGGATCGGTTTGCTCCACATCAGGCACACCTTCACGCAAGGCGGCAAAGTCATTAGTAAACACAAAGGTGTTTTTGTAATCTGGATTTACTTCACCGTTAATACGCGTATTGCCTTTACATAAAAAGCAGCTTTCGTCGTATTCTGGTTTAACCTCAATATCTACACTTTCTTCTTGACCTTGCCATGGGCGTTTAGCCCGGTGTGGCGACACCAACACATATTCATTTAATAATGGGTTTAAACGCCGGTGTGGATGCTCTGTCGGGTCAAATTGATTTTGTTGCTCACTCATTCTTTACTTTCCCTAGTTACTGTTTTGAAAGGTACCGGCGTCGAGCACTTGCTTACGAGGAGTAAACCGACAAATATAGTTCCAGTTCCAACTGGCATCGTATTTATGGCACAATCCCCAGCTAATTCCAGGTGCTGGATTTTGCTCAAACCCTTGTGCAGGCCTATATAAACCAATTGCTTCTGGACCGCCTTTTATATGCGCCATAATTTCAAAATTAATACCGTCCTGAGCAAATTGAATGGTGTTTTTTTCAGGGCCATCGGTTGTTAGCAAACTAGCAATACCCCCTTTATAATTCCAAACAACGACCTCATGACCGCTATTTGAAATAGGGTTATAAGGCGATTTAACATAAGGACCTAATACATCATCAGCAATAGCAACACCGTGTTTTATTTCACGACCACCAAAGTTCATTCCTTCACCTTGGGTTTCGCCTTTGTAGTACAAGTAAAATTTATTATTAAAAAATACTAAACATGGGTCGTGTACTTTATGACTATCAAAACTACCTTTAGCTGTTACTGCAAAACGACTGTCTTCATCACCAAGCCATTTACCATCTTTGCTTGGGCTTACAATCGGTTTTGGTGATTTTATCCACGGCCCAAATGCAGATTCAGAGTGAGCTATTGCAATATGTTCGTACTGACGATTTGTATAAGGTGTTTGTACTGTTTGATAAACCAAATAATAATGACCTTGGTGTTCAAACACTTCAGGCGTAAAAATTGCTCTGTCGTCGTAATCACCTGGTTTACCTGGGCTTACAGCTAAGCCTTGTTCTTGCCATGTAATACTGTCTTTTGAGGTGGCATGCCAAACTTGCGTTAAATCCCATGGAAATACTTTGTCATTCGGATTAGTAGAGTTAAAACCAACCGTTTCCCCCTCACCTTTGGTGTACCAACAATGGTAAACACCATCAATGTATAAAACAGATGAAGGATCGCGACGTATAACCCCTTCTTCATAGGCAAAATCACCCAGCAACGGTTCTATATCAAATTCTGTAAGCCACTGCGGGCCATATTTATCGTAGCCACGCTCTATTGCACGCTTACTTGCTAAACTTAATTTTTTATCAGACATGTTAATTCCTTACTTACCTAGGCTTATATTTAGCGACTGGTATACGTCAAGAGGTAAAATAGCGCCTTGATGCTGCACAACTTGTGAGGCAACACTGTCAGCCATTTCTAATGCATTTTGAGGGTTTTGTGCGCACATTCTGGCGGCTAAGTAGGTTCCGGCAAATGAGTCACCTGCCGCTGTACTATCAACTTGCTTTGCAGCGGGTGTAAACGGACATGACGCTTTAAGGTCATCTTTGCAATAAACCTGCATCCCGGCACTACCAGCTTTAATAACAATTTCGTCGATATCAAATTGTGTACAGTACTGAACAATCTCTGCAATGCTTGAATGACCGAATAACACACGGTGATCATCAAGACCTGGTAAAACTACATTACTAAGCGCATAAGCACGCTCTAGCCATTCAATAGCGTGGCTTTTTGATTGCCACATACGCGCGCGATAATTAGGGTCGAACGCAATTGTGCAGCCTTGTTTTTTAAGATCAGCTAATAATGTGAGTAAACCTTGTTTAGATTCATCATCTAAAATACCTAAACTAATGCCACTGAAAAACACCCAGTCTGATTCTTTCAAACCTAAATTAAATGGCTTTTGAGTATATAAACTCATCATATGCTTCGCTGCTGATTGATTACGCCAATAATCAAAGCTTCGCTCACCATCAGCATCCGTTGAAATAGCGTAAATACCCACGTTATAGTCTGCTGTTGTAATCACGTTTTGCGTGCTAATACCTTCTTGTTGCCAACATTTGAGCATATTGGCACTCAGTACGTCGCTACCTACAGCTGTAAATAGCGCGCAATTTAGTGTGTTAGCAAAACGCTTTGCATACACAAGAGCATTGTAAGTATCGCCCGCAAATGACTGCTTGCATTCGCTAATACCTGTTGGTACTAGCTCAACCATACATTCGCCAATAGCAAGTAAAGTACTCACACACCCTCCTGTACTTTTTTAGTGTGTAGGCCTTCTAGGTAGACTTCAATTTCTTCTATCGATTTATTTTTAGTCTCTGGCATAAACTTAAATAACAATGCAAAGCCGGCTACACCCGATACGGTATAAAGTAAAAAGATGTTTGCAGCGCCTAAATTACTTAGCTGCCATGGGAAAAACTGCTGAACAAAATAGCTAATTACACTGGCAATAAATGCAAAGGTAGGAATGGCCACACCTCGAATACGAGTCGGGAATATTTCAGAAAATATCACCCACATAATTGGCCCAATCGAAAAGTGAAAGGCTGCAATAAAGCCCGCTATACCAAATGATATAAGTGGCGCGTTTATAGTTGCTGCGCGTGAAATTAAATCGCTTTCAAATAATTGCTGTTGCGAAGCTGTAAGTACGCTCGCTAAAGCCTGCTTAAATTCAATATCACTGTGATACACGGTACCAATTATGTGCTCCAGTCCTGTAATAGAGTTTAACGCTGAAAACGAGGTTATATCTTCAGCCGACAAACTATATTCTGCCTGGCTAAAGCCTAAATAACACATAAACAAACTAATTGTTGCAGCTGCTAATCCCCAAATAACAAGGGGTCTGCGCCCTAACTTATCTATCAAAGCAATAGCTACCACAGTAAATACAATACTGACTAAACCAATTAAAACAGCGTTAAAAAAAGCAGCATCAGTGCCGACTCCCAGTTGTTCAAACACCGTTGGAGCATAAAACATTATGGCGTTAATCCCCGTCACTTGCTGCACAATAGCAATAGTAAAAGCAATAATGACAGCTGTGCGAACACGACTTTCGAGTAGTTGTTTAAATGAAGAAAAATACCCACCTGTTTCGCTGTAATCAACCAAGCTCTCTTTAATACTCTTAAGTTGCTCTTGGGCCAATTCAGTATTTTTATTTAAACGATGCAAGATAGTTATAGCGCGTGTTTCGTTGCCTTTCATAACTAACCAACGCGGGCTTTGGGGAATAGTAAATAATAATAAAAACCATAAAATAGCAGGAATAATCTCAACGCCTAGCATCCAGCGCCATAAATTATCTTGTACATTCCACTGTGTTACCCACTCAAAATTACTGTGAGCTAAATCAACAAGTAAGTAGTTAGCAAAATACGCTGCGGATAATCCGACAACAATATTTATTTGAATCATAGACACTAATTTACCACGGTACTTAGACGGTGCAACTTCACCTATATACATAGCAGCGACCGATAAAGACGTGAATGCTAATCCACCTATAAAACGAGCAGTAACTAATAGCTCGTAACTTGGCGCGAAAACCGATGCAATTGCCGACAGTATGTATATAAACGCAATGCCTATTAAGGTATTTTTTCGGCCAAACATATTGCATATGTAACCGGTAATGACTAAAGCAAATAGCACACCAAAACCAGGCGCACTTACTACAGTGCCTATTTGGATGTCAGATAAATTAAATTCTGCAGATACAAAACGAACCGTACCTGAGATAAGAGCAGCGTCTAATCCAAAAATAAAGCCACCAAAGGCGACGATAAATGCAAAGAAAAACACATTACGTTTGCTACCATTCATACTTCTATCCAACTTTGTTGTTATCATTGTGTGTTGCTTTATATAGAGAATAAAGCGAGTGCTAGTGTCAAAACCCAACATTGTTAACAATTAACCATGAGTAATAACTTCGAGACTATTTCAAAATTAACGCACTTGCAACATCTATTTTAAGAAATCATGCTTTAACTTAAACTCTTTTACAATTAACATTAAAAATTAGTTAAACAAAATCAAAAGTTTATTATAAATAACACATAAAAACAAAAATTGCATATTGTCAACAATATTCAATTTGGTTTTTTTGTTGTATGGTATGTTAAATTGTAATTAAAGGTTGAACAGCAATGAAATATAAAAAGAACATACTACTCACATCGCTCTTACTTGCGCTAAGTGCCTGTAACCAACAAGAAATCAAGGTTGAAAAACCAACCAATGAGCCTACAGAGGTTAATTCAGCAGATACATTAATGTATTTATTTGCTGATGCTGCACACACACAGCTAACCCCAGTTCAATACAAAAGTAATGCAGCCACTGTAAAGGCAGAAAACTCTGTATTAGATGTGACATTTCAATCTAAGAAAAATTCGTACGCTAGTATTGTTTTTTCACCGGAAAAACCTTGGGATTGGAGTGAATTTAGTGATTTTAATCTTGCCTTTGAATTGGCAAACCCAGGAACACACTCTGTACAAATCTATTTAGATATCTCCGATATTGACGGTGCTAACTATACGCGTAGCGTTAATGTACCGGTAGGTGGATACAACACGTATTACGCAAAGCTTGATGGGCATGACCTTGCAACCCCTGATGGCGAGGAAAATGTAGAACTAAACTTTACCTCAGGACTTCGTTCAAACCCCGATACGTGGGAGTCTGATGAGGTACAGTTTATTTCTATGTGGGGTAAAAAAAATCTTAATTTAAAAGGTATAAATAAAATATCCATTAGCGTGCAAAGCAATCTGCACGACAAAGAGCTGGCAATAAAATCTATTTCACTTCGTAAAAACCCTCAATTTAATACTGCTTTTTTAACCAAAATTGTTGATGAATTTGGCCAAAATGCCAAACAAGAATTTTCAGGGAAGGTACATTCAGAAGCCGAGCTATTGAGCGACAAAAAACAAGAAGCAGCACAGTTACTTTCTAAACGCCCTACTAATCGCTCACGCTTTGGTGGCTGGGCAGAAGGTCCAAAATTAGAAGCTACTGGTTATTTTAGAACGGCTAAATATAATGATAAATGGTCATTAGTCGACCCTGATGGCTATTTATACCTTGCAACTGGAATTGATATTATTCGTCTTGCAAACTCAACAACACTAACTGGTTACGATTTTGATCAAGCGTTGTTGGCTAAACCAGCTAATGCAGGTGTAACACCTGAGGATTCAAAAGGGTTAAACCAAGTAAATAAAGAAGCGCTTAAAAGCCGCTTTGTAGCGTCACAAGTGCGTAAAAATTTATTTGAATGGCTACCTGATTATAATGAGCCTCTAGGTAAACATTTTGGCTATCGTAAAAGTGCGCATTCGGGTCCGTTAGAACACGGCGAAACATATAGCTTTTACGCAGCTAATTTAGAACGTAAATATGGTCAAAATAATGCAGATTACATGCAAAAATGGCGAGAAGTGACTCTTGATAGAATGATCACATGGGGCTTTAGCTCACTGGGTAATTGGACTGATCCGAGTTATTACGATAATCAAAAAGTGCCCTACTTTGCCAATGGTTGGATTATAGGTGATTTTAAAACCGTATCAAGCGGAAGCGATTTTTGGGGAGCCATGCCGGATGTATTCGACCCTGAATTTACAGTGCGTGCTAACGAAACCGTTAGTGTTGTTGCAAAAGAAGTTAAAAATTCGCCTTGGGCAGTAGGCGTATTTATTGATAACGAAAAAAGCTTTGGCCGCCCTGATTCCGTTAAAAGCCATTATGGTATTGTTATTAATACCTTAGGCCGTGATGCTAAAACAGTGCCTACTAAAGCTGAATTTTCTCGCTTAATGAAAGAAAAATATACTGATGTCGCTAAACTTAATAAGGTATGGCACTTAAACTTAGCCTCATGGGTTGAGTTTGACAAAGGTGTAACGGTTGATATAAAAAATGAAGAACAACTGAGTGATTTTGCTATTTTACTTACAGCCTATGCCGACAAGTATTTTAGTGTTGTAGATGCTGCTATGGATAAATACCTGCCAAATCATATGTATTTAGGTGCACGTTTTCCGGATTGGGGCATGCCAATCGAAGTGGTTAAAGCATCTGCTAAGTATGTAGATGTAATAAGCTTTAATGCATACAAAGAAGGCTTAAGAGAAGATAAATGGGCATTTTTATCACAATTTGATAAACCAGCAATTATTGGCGAATTTCATATTGGCGCATCTGACTCGGGTTTGTTTCACCCTGGGTTAATACATGCAGCTAACCAGCAAGACAGAGCAAAAATGTATACAGATTACATGAACTCAGTCATCGACAACCCTTACTTTATTGGCGCACATTGGTTTCAATATATCGACTCGCCAATTACTGGTAGAGCCTACGATGGCGAAAACTATAATGTTGGCTTTATTAGCGTTACAGATCGCCCCTATACTGAAATGGTTGAAGCAGCTAAAGCAATGAATGAGTCTATGTATGAACGACGTTTTAAAAAATAATCGTAAATACAGCCATTAATTGTACATTTATTGGTCTATTGTAATGTGTTGACAATAGACCATTCCACTTTTTTTATATACACTGAGATAAGTACATGATCTTGACTAAATTAACAAAGCTTATTAATTAATGTTAGGGTCAGATAAAGTTAATCAAATTTAGGAATAAATATGGCTGGTAACAGAGCAACTAAAATTTTATCTGTAAAAGATCAAATAGCTGAGCAATTACGCTCAGATATAATCTCTGGTGAAATGCCACCACAAACTAAGTTAAATGAAAAAGAGCTGGCAGAGCGATTTGGTCTTTCTCGCGGCCCTATTCGCGATGTTATATTACAGCTTACAAAAGAAGGTTTACTTATTTCTCGCAATAACTGTGGTGCGTCTGTAAATAGTGTTTTAGAGCCTAAATTACAACGCTTAATGATAAAACTTCGCCGTAGTATTGAAGAGTACGCAATCACTGAATTAAACGGTAATTTAACTGATCAAAACATTGCTGAACTAGAAGGCATTTTAGCATCTTTAGAAGACGCGCTCGATAGAGAAGATTATACCGAAGTAACTAAAATTGATATTTCGTTTCATCAGTATTTAATATACCAAGCTGGTGGCGAAGAACTTGTTAATATTTGGTACCCGTACGTAATGCGTATGCGCTTAAACTATAAGCGAATTACTTCAAGTTCTGAATGTGTAAACGAGCACCGCGCTATTTTAGAAGCACTAAAAGCACAAGATAGCGCCGCAGCAGTTAAAGCAGTAAAACATAATATTAAGTAACGTACTTTCGAAGTCATTTTGATACTCCGCTATATAAACTAGCGGCTATGAAGTCATAAGGGCGTGTTGATCTTTGTAGATTGAAATTTTTTCAATCTAGGAGCCGATTTAATCGCGGCCCGAGATTTGTAGTCTAGTGGGCTACCGAGCAAAAGCTCCGCGTCCCTTACCATCATCCACATCCATATAGGTAAGAAAGAGTAAATCGCTCTCGTTTATATAAATTACAGTTATAAAAAACTACCCTTTATTTATTACATTAAATGCATGAACACTCAATATCACTGAACGAGCTTTACACGCATTGAAACTGATGCGCTACGCCCTAAATTATCAACCACTCTTACGTCAAATTCGCCTACTTGCGGGTGCCAGAAAAAAGGCGTATCTCGCTCTACTTTACCAACAAAGCTGTTATCTACAAACCAGTATAAAATTCGTGAGTCTGTATCTGTGGTTGCACTAAAAGGCAGGCTTTCTTGCTTTAATTTACTGGCTCTTATCGTGTAGCTAATTAAATTACTCGGGGATGTAATAGTCGGTGCTGAGCCTTGTGTACTCGTATCATTAATTAAGCATGAATCTAAATAAGGTGGAGGTTGGCGTTTAACAATGCCTGCTTGTTTAAATAATCTGACTAAGTCAGATGGCCAAAATTCATAAACTACTTTTGTCGTTGTAGATTCATCATACTGACAAGCACGTAATCCTGATGCTTTATCAATATAAATTTCACGATGTACATCGGACACTTTAATTGGTGACTTACCTGGAATAAAAAGCCCTTTTTCTGTTTTAGGGCAATGCACATTAGGTAAATCACCGGTTGTAGAGCAAATATCTACTTCTGTAATATTTAAACCACCTGGTTTTATATCGCCTTTGATTAAGCCGTAACTATCTAATGAACGAATTATTTCGAAAAACAAAGGCGCGGCTGCTTGTCGCCCAATAAAAGATGGGTGCCCTTCTCCTGAAAAATTACCAACCCATGTAGCTAAAACATACGGACCAACAATACCTACTGACCATGCATCACGAAAAGCAAATGAAGTACCGGTTTTCCAATATACAGGGTATGCTTGCCTTCTTTCTTTTTGAAATGAGATCTCATCAACTGCACTGTTTTTACTTAGCATTTGTAAAGTCAGGTAGGCTGCCTCTGGGCTGATGAGTTGCTTGATATGTTTGTTTGGGTTGTTTGGGTTGTTTTGGTTAATACCAGTGGCGTCTTTTTTTAATATAACTTCATCCTTATACACCCCTAAATTAGCTAACATGGCGTATAACTTGACGAGCTCTAGCATCGTTACTTCACTGCCGCCCAGCGCAAGCGCTAAACCATAAAACTCTTTAGGCTGAAGCTTTTTAACATCGGCTGCAACGAGTAAATCGTATAACCCCACTTTTTGTAAGCGATACATCAAATTAACGGCAGGCACATTACGGCTCAACACGAGCGATTCAGTGGCTGATATAGGGCCTAAAAACTGCTGATCGTAGTTCTCTGGTGTATATCCTCCAAAGCGTTTGGGGGCATCTTTTACAAGCGTTAATGGATGAATTAACCCTTCATCTATCGCCAGAGCATAAATGAAGGGTTTAAGGGTTGAACCTGGCGACCGTTTAGCCCTTACACCATTTACTTGACCGCTAATGTCATTATTAAAAAAATCCACAGAGCCTAATTCTGCAACGACTTCCATGGTTTTATAATTTAGTAAAATAGCAGACGTATTACTAAGCCCGTCTCTTTGCCTACGATTAATATAATTTTTTGCATTGCGCTGAAGTAAGTTTTGTAAATTAAGGTCTATCGACGTTTTATATTCTCCAGGCTTTAAGTGCGGGTATTCGCTTTGTAAATTATTAATAAAATGTGGGGCTTCAAAAGGCAAGTCTGAAGAGGCATATACCTTTATCGGTAATTGCATAGCTGCTAGCCAATGTTTATCGTCTGGGTATTTTTCAAGCCAACGAGTAAACAGTTTTTTTCTTGTTTCTAGCAATATCAATTTAGCCGATTTTTTAATGGGATTTCGTTTGGTAGGGTTTTGCGGAATTAAGCTAAGTAATAATGACTCAGGTAAATTAAGATCAATGGCTGGTTTCTTAAAGTAAATTAAACTGGCTGCACCAACACCTTCAATATTTGATCCATAAGGCGCTAAGTTAAAATACGCCTCGAGTATTTGGTTTTTACTGTAGTGTCGCTCAATTTGTAACGCTCGAAATATTTGTTCTACTTTTCCAGAAATAACATGCGTGTTCATCCCAAAGTGTAACCGAGCTACTTGCATAGTTATTGTTGATGCACCGACTCGGTGACTTCTTTTAATATAACTAGTATAAAACGCATTTATTAAAGCAATAAAATCGACACCAACATGCTCATAAAAGTCTTGGTCTTCATACAATAAAGTCGCTTGTTGAACGCTCAAAGGGATTTTATCTATTGGCGTCCATAATCTATATCTATCGTCTGCGGCTAAATTTAAACGCAGTAATTTACCACTGCTATCGTAAAAAGCCGTTGAGTAAGCATTAGGCTGAGTAATATCAGGCTTTGGAGTAAATAAATACAACAGCACTGCAAGCAGTGCTGTTGTAAAAAAAGCCGTTTTTATTATAAAACTAAACTTTTTATTTAGCGGAGGTAACATCAAAACGACCCGATTTTGAGTGCGCTTTAATACTTAAATCATACATAGATTCAGCATAAGCCGATGGCACTACAAAGCTGCCAGATGCAGTAACCTTAACTTTGTAAGTAAGCTCACTCATGCTATCGCCAAAGCTGCCATACAATATAACGCGATCCTCTCGTATATCTTTATAGTCAGAGGTCCAGCGGTTATAGCTATTGCGAACGCTGTCTCTGAGCACTTCAAAGCCACCAGGTAGTAAATCAATAACAGCAACATCCGAAATATTTTTACCCGTTGTACTACGCACTCGCAATACAACGTTTAGCTCTTGACCTTGAACTGCGGTGGTTACAATATTACCTTTATCGTCTTGGTATTCTCTGACAACTTCTAAGCCATTACTTAATGACTTTTGTGGCACGTTTGTATCAAAACCAGCTTGGCTCATCATGTAAAATGAGCGAGGTTGCGCTAATACATCAAGCGTTTTAACGTCATTTAAAAACGAGGCTTTAGGATAAGGTGTATAGGTTACGTCTAATGCCTTTTTATCTGCCTTTGTCGTTGTTGCCATTATTTTTACATCTTCAGGCTGGGCTTGTGATAACGCAACTTTTGAGTATGCCGTCATAGCAAGTACCGACCAAGCAGACGACAACGTGTTGTAGTCTCCTTCAAAAATAGGGTCTACTACAGTAAACAAATCATCTTTAGTTAACTGCTTTAAGCGAGCCGGAAAATGTTTTGATAATAAATAAATATACTGTCCGTCGTGAGCTAGACGAGAATCGTAAGCGCCCCAATTATCGTGTTGCGTATTTTGCCCAATTTTATAGCTATTGATCAGTGCTTGCGCTTTATCGCTTGCACGTAATAGCTGATAAGTTGCGCCCATAAACGCGGACGTTATATCTTGCTGCCATACTTTGCTATTACTCGCATTTACGCTTTTTTCTAAATCAGATAAGTAATTAGTTGTTACCTCACCTTGTCGTGTTAGCAAATAAATAGCATAAGCGCGGTTTCTGTCATTCGTCTCTAAAGATCCGCTCGCTATACTGCGCACACCTTCAAAACCACTGCTCCACATATCATAAGGTATTGCTACGCCCGCTTCTTTTGCATCTAATAAAAAATGCATAACATAAAGAGAAGAATAAATAGATGCACTAGCATTACCCGGCCATAACATAAATCTGCCATCAGGTAACTGACGTTGACGAAGGGTATCTATTAAGTTGTTTATACGCTCATGTTTATAAGATACATCGCCCATATAACTTGGGTGTTCTAAATAACTCAGCACCGGAAACACACTACTTACCACTTGCTCGGTACACATATGAGGAAAGTTATCTAAATAACTAATAAGACCATCAACAAGCGCTAACGGGCTTTGTGAAGCGGTAATATTATTTTGTGCTAAATTAGGATATAGCTGTCTCGAAACCGCTATTTCTTTTTTACCTGATTCACTAAAGCCACTTTCAAAACTACTAACAAATGCAACCGCAGGGCGCACACTTAACGTAGCCGTACGTTGGCTAACATTGTCACCCGACAGCGCAGTAAATGTAATTGATGCAGCGCCAAGCTTATCGAGCACTTTTACTCTAAACGTCAATGTGTCTTCTGATTTTTCATCAATATTTAGCGTTAGTTTTTTATCACTTATTATTTCAATGTTGCTTGAAGCAAGCGCTTCTACCGTAATTGGGAGTTGTTTACCTGAATCCTCAACGCCATTGGCAATACCAAGTACAATATCAAACTCATCGCCTGGTGCCGCTGTCGTTAATACATTAGGGCTTAATACAAAGGGCCCTTTTACAAGTGTTGTACTTTCTTTAACACCAACACCCTCGTCATTTACGGCAATCGCAATTACACGTACCTGACCTGCAAAAGTATCTGGAATAGTGAACGTATGTTTTTTCGTTTTAGCATCAGCCGATAAAATACCAGACCAAAATGCGACTGGTTTTTGTACCTTACGAGAAAACGGGTTAAGTTGCTTGCTCTTGCGGTTCATTGCCATTGAGTCAGCATAACCACCACCGGCAGCTGCAAGCTCTTGCACTAGCTTAAATTCAGGTAAAATAAGATCAACAATTTGCATAGTGCTAACTTCTAATGCACGTTTTTGTAAGAAGTGATTTAACGGCTTTGGCGTCCGATAATTC
The DNA here is from genome assembly GCF_015864475.1 of Pseudoalteromonas sp. SWXJZ10B. NCBI lineage: Bacteria > Pseudomonadati > Pseudomonadota > Gammaproteobacteria > Alteromonadales > Pseudoalteromonadaceae > Pseudoalteromonas > Pseudoalteromonas sp. SWXJZ10B. Next base: position 262,805 of record NZ_JADYXD010000002.1, on the reverse strand, counting down.
GCCACTTGTAAAATACCTTCATCTACAGCAAATAAAAGAACACGTGACGGTGATTTGGCACTATATGAAATGACTAAATCGTCACCTGGTTTTACTTTATCAGGTATGTTTACGTCAAAATCTATTGCGCGTTTACTACGATCAATCGCAAATGGTTTAACTGCGTAGCTTAATGGGCTTGTAAATATTTCTTTCGATTCAAGGCTTCGAACAAATGAAACATTAACATACGCATTGCCTTCTATTCCTTTAGGTAGCGTTATTGTTTGTATGCTACTTGTTGTTTTACTCTCAAACCATTTAAAAGCGTGTACTTTATTGGTTTCAATTGTAATTAAACCCGAGCCAACATAAGGCGCTACAATACTTATTTCAATTGTTTCGCCCGGTTTGTAATCCGGTTTATTTAATTTAACTTGCAGTTCAGCATTTTTTTCAAGCTTACCCGCTATGTTACCCGTACCGGTTACCGTAAACGATACTCTACTGACGGTATTCCCTTTGCCATCAACGAGTTCTACTAAGTAATCACCTGGCTCAGCAGTGGGTAATTCGTAGTCTGCGCCATCTTCTTTAATGTAAAACGGATTGCTTGATACCTGTTTGTTTTTTCTAACCGATTGGTACTTATAAGTGCCGTTATTTTGTTGCACCAACGTAGATACATATTGTTGTTCTATTAAATTTAGCGATAAATCATCACGCGCAACTTGCTCAGTTTCTGAATTAATATTAATAAATTTTACAACACGTTTTGACTCTTTTGATATGTAGCTTAAATCGCCATCGGCTTTATAACCAACTAATTGCTCAACTGGCGAAACAAGCACCGAGCTGCTTGCGCGAACACTTTTACCACCGCCTTCTTCATACCCTTGTACTGCAAAATTTAACTGATAAGTACCTGCCTCATAGCGGGTTAAGTCAATATCAAACTCTGCCTTGCCTTGTTCATCAGTTTTGGTTTCGGTTAATGATTCATTACTGTGTCTAATATTTTTCCCTTCACTGTGGGGATCAGAAAACACATAATCTTTGTATTCATTAAAGTAAAAACCAGCTGGAGATAAACGTAAATCAGCAGTAACACGTCTATTTTGAGCGGGTGTACCAAATAAGTTTTGAAGGCTCACCAATGCTTTAAATTTTGAGCTGTTTACCCACCCCTTTGCAGATGACTGAGAAAATTGACTGCTGATTTTCAATCTATCGGGTACAAACTCTTCAACTTTAAACTCAGTACTGCCTAATTGGTCGCGGCTATTATTATTTTTAATAAGCTGGACCGATACATAATACGTTCCAGTGTTGGCGCTATTTTGTGTTTTAAAGTCAAAATCAAGCAATCCGTACTTATCCAAGCTCACACGTTTATTATAAACAGTTGTCCCTTTAGGATCGGTAATTATAAGTTCAAGCGGTATATCGCCCAGTTTTGCAAAATTTTGTTGCTTAACAATCGTGGCAAGTTTAACACTATCGCCTGGTCGATAAATTCCACGGTCAGAAAAAACAAACGCATCTATTTTATTACTACCACTGAGCCCAGAACTTACACCGCCGGTATCAAACCGAGAGTAGTTAACCATTCGAGCATAGCGATTATAAGGAATAAAAGACATGTCACTTTTAGTTTCGACTACAAAAGCAACGGGAGTTTGATCATCAGTAAACCACGTTGTGTTGTCGAAAAATGCGTGCCCCTCAGAATCTGTTTTAGCATTTAAAATAACTAATCCGTTTTTCCCCAATAACGACACCTTCGCTTTTGCTACCGGTTTTCCTGTTTCAATAGATTGGACAAATATATCGCGAGATCCATCTGCATTATTTTTTACCAAAATACCTAAATCAGTAATAAGAATAAGTCGTTTTTCTTGGGGTCCATATACGTAATTATCTTCTGTATTTAACGCTTGAGCATTTATAAAAAATAAGCCTAAACCAACTGACTCATTATACTTACTACTCAAATCAATAGATGAATAGACCGCTTTTTTAGGGTGCTCCGATTTTAAATTAACTTGTCTGGTAAAAATTGAACTTATGTTTTCTTCTGTAAAGTAATAATTATTAAATTCTGGATTAGAAATATCACCACTGGTTTGACTTATAAGGTGGTTAATTTGATTGGCTTCTACCCTACCTACTTTAACTTGAAGTGCGTTTACACCGCGGGTCAAAAATGACAATTTATGATCGCCATTTTTTGATAATATAGACCCTTTAGACATAATATTTACTTGTGTCGGATAAGCCGGCGTATCTAAAATAGTGTCGTATTTATTCACCATCGTAAACTCACCCGTCGACTTTAATCCCTTATCAATCGCGATATAAACTTGCTGGTTTTGAGGGGCGTCAAACGTAAAACTGTGTAACTTAGTTGTATCTTGCGCGGTAGGAATCGCATTTAACTTAACTTTTTGAGATTGCTTAAGCACTGCATCAGTAACTTCTCGTGGGCTACTGAAGTACTTATAGTTACCTTTTGAATCTTTAGTCGGTAATACGTAAGCAACCGTTTTACTAACCACATCTTGCGATGAAATATCATCTGTGAAGTCTAAAACAAGTGTTTGTTCGGGTTCCCCTTGCGTATTTTTTACCATCAACACATTGGCCGTATTTACTCTAAAAAAGCTATTTACACTTGGGATCAACACAGCGTCTTTGATCTCTACTGTTGTTTGAGAAGGACCCATAACCGGCTTTACACCGTTATTAATAACAAAATACAGATAGCTTTCGGTATCTTGAATACGTATTTGCTCTGAAGTAATGTAAATCTCTCGTTGATGCTTGTCGTAAGTAACATCAAATTTATATTGCGCGAGTTGGTTTTTGCCATCTTGCTCAAGTGATTGAGTCAGCTTTAGATTATTTTTTATAGTGCTTATATCTGTTGGGTGAGTCGCGTTTAATGTTGCAACCACCTTGTGACTTTTTTTAACGTTAGGGTCTTGATAAAAAGCGAGCGAGCTAAGTATTAGTTCAAAATCGGGAGTTTTAAATACATGCTCATTATCGCTTAGGTGTATATCGCTTTTAAAAATAGACGAATCAAAACGTACTGTATATTCTTGCCCTGCTGACCAATCTTGTTTTGGAATAAATTTAAGCTGGCTTTCACTATTCCAAGACCACTGTCCAATTAGCTCTGGCGTGACTTTTATACCTTTGGGGATCACTTTGCCAACAAGCGCAAGCTTTGCGACCGAGTAAGACACTGCATCCGTGTTCTCTACATCATCTAAAACAGGAGCAAAATCTATATAAAGCGGTTCAGGGTTTAAAACATCAGATAAAGTGGTAACAGCAGGTGTAGAGTGAGTTGCTTTGTAACTAATTGGCTGTAGTAAAGAAAGGAAAAAACAATAGCCTGCTATTAGTACTATCAGCATTAGCACGGCGCTAAAAAATGCTGCTTTGCGCTCTTTAGCAAATCTAAGCACACTATTTATAGCAGTGATTAACCATTTCGGTTTATGCCAAATAATGACACCAAATACATTTAAAATAACAAAAAACGTGGTCAGTAAAATCCACACACCGCCAACTGTTTTTTCGGTTACATTTACGTTGCCAAATAAGCTTGCAACCAAACCAAACAAGCCCGTTCCTATGGCTGAAAAAACAATACTCATAAATAAGCTCGCTATTTTGGGAGCGAGTTTACTTTGTTTAAGATTAACCTCTTTTGGGTTAGCCTCTTTTGAATCGGTTTTTGTATTCACGTTCAAAATCCTTTTTCTTTATACTGCAATATCAATAAATGAGAAAACTCATATTTATAATCTGATTATTTTTAATCTGGTTATTTATATTCTTCTGGGACGAAACGGTAATGCCCCGTAATTTTAAAATCGAAAAGCATGTCGCTTTTTTCAGGTCCTCGTCCAATATTATGAACAATTAATGGATTCCCTGTGTCTTTTGCTAACTCATTCACAACCATACCAATATGCGGCAAATTACCTGGCAGCATCCACGTTACAATATCACCCGTTTTATAATCTTTCGCGTTACTTGATTTAGTGAGCACTTGACCATGATTTTTAAAGTAAGCCTGTAAATTTGGCACACGGCGGTGATCTATATTTTTATCAGGTTTGGATAAACCCCAAATACGCTTAGAGGGATATAACTCAAAGCTTTTTAGCATGTCCTCATGCACAAGCTTTTGCAAATCAATACCTAAAAGTCGATATGATCGAATAACAACATCGGTACACACCCCTACATTAGCGGGCACATCGCCACCAGGGTATGCAATGGAGCGATAAGCACCATCGTAAGTAACGTTGTGTGTTGTTCTTTCAAGTAACGCAGCCACAATATCGTCATCAAACGATGCGGCATAGGCATTTACACTAAGTAAGCTCAGTAAAAAAACTGTAAAGCGTGTCATATCAATCCTTTGAAAATGTTCATTAACTACAACGCTTGAACCACGTGTTCAGGCACGTTTATTTTCTTGCCATTATTTGTAAAGTGCTTATCAAGACCATACGCCATGACTTCAAGTGGCGCAGCTGCATAACCAACCTGCTGAATTTCGGTTATGTAACGCAACATAAAAGCCTCGGCGCCAAGTTCACTCCATTGGGCTACGTGAACAAGTTCATGAAAATGCACAGCTAAATTATCAGCCACGTAAGGAAGCATGTAGTAAGTGTTTTTGTATGTAGTACCAGCCGCATCCATGTCAATAAAATCGCCTAGCCCCATTTCACGCAAAAAAGGAAAGTTAGGTTTGGGTATTTCATCGACAATAACGTAAAAGGCATTTTTTAAAAATTCAGTAGGATAAAACCCAGCAAACTCACTGGCAAATTTTTCACAGCTAATTCTTTGGTTTTTATATTTAATATTTGTTGCATCAATCCATTGTTCTATTTGTTCGAGCATGTCCATTCTCTTAATCATCAATGTTTACTGGCTAGACATTTCCCATTGCGATACAAGCCGATAAGTTAAATGATACCAAAACCAAGGCAAATAATCGAACTCCAAAACCTAAGAAGTGAACACATAATAGTCTCGAGTTGTAGTTCATTCCTTATTTCATAGGTATGAGCATTAACTAATTCACACGAACAATCAGTGGGTGTAAGTAACGCTAATTAATAAAAAACTTATTTTAAATCGTGTAACCATTTTACTAATTTTTGAACATGTCCGCTCGAACATATAATTAGATGACAAGCTTGTATGTAACCCATTGAGTGCAGAACGTTTAGTGTTTCTGCAGATAGTTGTTGTAGTGTATCTGCGGCAATAGAATACAAGCCATTGTAGCCTTGTGTTTTGCCATTTGGTTGAGTGATGTTTAGCTGCACTGCTTCAATTAAATCGTGTTTTAGTAAGGTATTGATAAACGCGGTTGTGCGTTCGCCGCCGTTCATAAGCTTAATTAGCTGCTCACTCACATTAGTTAGATAAGCAGTTGGCTCTGAATTTTCATCAAATAATTGTACCCCTTCGCTATTACTTACTCTTGGGTGCTGCTCGTTAATTGTAACGGCTAACTGGGTTTGCTCACTATTATTTGAAAGCCTATTACCTACGCCTAGCTTAAATGGTTGTCGCTGAATGTGTAATGGCACGTAAGTAGCTTGCCAGATATCCTTTTGTAAAAATAGATTTTGTCCCTCATCAAAACCGGTTAAAGCAAACAGCTCAAATTGCCCAGTCTGATTATTTTTCATAAAATAGACTGGGTAGTCTAATGCAAGTTGAGAAAGCTCATCGGCAACAACCGGAATGTAGTTTATTGCCTCACCGTACTGTGCACCTCGCTCAGTTTTAATGCGAGTGTACTTATGTGTATTTTTATCGAGTAATACTGAGTTTGTCATAGTGTGTCGCTCTTATGTTTTAACTATATTTGCTGCATACCAAATTGATTAATTTGCACTAATAATTCTTTATTTGTAGGTAATTTATTAAGTAATTTTTGGGTGACTTGCTGGTTGTTATTAACAAGCGCAATGGCCTTTTTAAAATAACTTTCTGAGTTGCCATACAGTTCGCTTGAGCCTGTAAACCCCATGCCATACATCACATATTGATAGCTTGCTGCTGGAAACACTTCTTGTGAATGATCAAAGTGGTTATCGCTTGGTGTATGAAATTCCCAAAGTGATAAGTTATCTTTTAAGCTTTGTGGAATAGTACTTTGATGACAGTGCGCTTGCCAAAATGGGCTGTCGGTTCGTTTACTCAACATATAATGCAACTTTAAAAAGTCGATTATTCGCTCCCACCGATAACTAAATGTGCGGTTAAAACGCTGCGCAGTTATATTCATTACATGCCTATTGGCCGGAAATTGCTGGGCAACAAAATTGGCTGATATTTCTACCAGTAATAAAGCAGAGGCTTCCAGTGGCTCCAAAAAACCAGCTGAGAGGCCTACTGCGACACAGTTTTTATGCCAAAATTTTTCACGATGTCCTGGTTCGAAACTAAGCTTTTTAACTTTGTATTCGCTTTGCTGATCTTTATTAATATTTAAGTAATCAAATAATTGCTGCTTAGCATCTTCATCACTAATGTGTTTACTAGAGTACACATGCCCTACTCCACGGCGTGTTTGTAACCCTATATCCCAAATCCAGCCAGATGTTTGTGCTGTAGATAAAGTATGCGAGCATATTGGTTCGTCATCTTTGTATGGCATGTGTATGGCAAGCGCACTATCAGCAAATAATACATCTTTACAAGATTTAAACCCCACCCCTAAGTTCTCACCTAGTAATAACGATTTAAAGCCACTGCAATCAATAAATAGATCCCCAGCTATCTCTATTTTATTATTAAGGCTAACGCTTTTAATATCGCCATTTGTGCAATTGTTTACACCGACGACAGTGCCTACAATGTGTTTAACATTAAGATTATTAATGCAGTGGTTTTTTAAGAATGTAGCGAATAAGCCTGCATCCAAGTGATAAGCATAATTTGCTATTGCACTAAATTCGGGTGTGGTGATTTGTTTGGGAGCTAATCCGCTTTCGCATATTGATTGCTGCGCACTTACATACTGGGCAAAAGGAAGTTTTGGCTCGTTTTTAGTTAGCCAACTAGTAGCTAAGTTATGTTCATACATCCCTGTTGGTAGTTCAAGCGGGTGATAGTAATAGTCGTCTTCTTCACCTGTAATCCATTTGGCAAACTTGGCGCCTTGTTTAAACGACACATTACACTTTTGAATAAACTCACTCTCACGTATTCCCATATCTTTAAGGGTTCTTCGCATAGTAGGCCACGTCCCCTCACCTACTCCCACTGTTGGAATATCAGATGACTCTAACAGCGTAATATTTATTTTTTTACTGTGATGCTTTTGTAAATAAGCTGCAATTATTCCTGCACTTAGCCATCCTGCTGTTCCACCGCCAACTATTACTATTGATTTAATATCATCGTTCATAGCAACCTCGTTAGTTAAAAGGCAAAAACGACAGCGCTGAGCTGTCGTTTTGTATTATTTGTCAAAAACTAACTTATCATTTACCATTTACCACTTAAGCCAATGCTAAAGCGCGGACCATATTGCTCAGCAGATACTAATTGCTCTGCAAAACGACCATGGCGGCGTGTTGTTTCATTAGTTAAATTAAGTGCATCAAAGCTAACACCCAAGGTGTCGTTAATGGTGTAATTAAAACTAAAATCTAGCTGACCGTACGCCTCTGTAAATGTAGGCTCAGTTCCCAAAGACAGTAAGAAATCATCGCGCCAGTTATAGGCTAAACGAACTTGGTAATCATCGTTTTCGTAAAAGCCGACCAAATTACCTGAGTCGCTTAGTCCTGCTAGTGCAATTGTTTGGTCAAAATCATACGGTTTAAACGATTCATCGCTATTAACTATCGTATAATTAGCAACGACGCCAAAGCCTGTATCAGGCACCATGTACTGCGCATTTAATTCCCAACCATCTACTTCACGATTTTGAAGATTATCTGGCGTTGCAATATCAAATTTAACAATCGGGTCTGACGCTTGGCTTAAACATGCTGGGTTAGGTGTATCTGAACTATCAGGACAACCAGGGCGGGGGTTAACACTTGGATCGCGTAACGGCTCGCCATTTACATCATTTAGCGTACCTTGCACTACGCCTGCACCAATGAAGTTTTCAACAAACTTTTTAAAGTAACCAACCGATGCATAGCTTCCGTCGTCTCCATACCACTCAACTGAAAAATCAAAGTTATCTGATGTAATTGGCAATAAGTTAGGGTTACCTTGCGATGCATTAAACGGTCCTTCAGGACGGGCATTAATGGTAGTTGATGGGAACATACCACCAATACCTGCACGGGCTAATGTACGACTATATGAAAAACGAGTTTTAAAGCCGTCATCTAAGTCGGCGCTTATATCAAAGTTTGGTAATATACGTGTATAACCACCTTCAAGCTCCTGCGGTGTTGCTGTTGCAGCAAATACAGGGCGAAGTTCTTCAGCATGACGATAGTTAAAAGCAACAACCCCAGGCTTGACTGAATAACCTGTTACATCGGTGTCTTCGTAGCGCACACCGACATTCATATCAATTGGAATATCGTTAAATTCGGTTTTAAGAGCAAATGATACATATATCGCGAGCGTTTGCTCCTCAACCCCATTTGTAGAAATATTTGGCTCAATAAATAATCCTTCATCTCTGACAATATCTACAAAATCGTTGGCACTGTAACGTGGAATAAATGGAAATAGCTGATCCGAACCTGAAAACTCATCAGCAAAGTCACCTTGTTCATCAAAGGTTAGCCCTAGGTTGTCTAGGGGAATATCGACAAATGAAAACTGCTCAGAAAGATAAGTATCAATTTGGTAATCGGTATACATTACACCAAAATTAATAGCGCTGAGTGCCCCACTCTTCAAATTCTCCCATTGTCCACTTGCATGATACTGCTTAATGGTATTTTTCATTTCATAGCCACGGCGCTGATATAAATCAGATACGATATTAGCAGGATCGTATGCACCGCCTGGCAATGTAGAGTCATCGACAGTAATACTCGGAATATCACCCGAAAAGTTAGCACCAATTGATTTAACAGAACCCGGTACATTTTTTAAGTTAGCAATCGTTTCGGCAGTATCTCCATCAGGGTTTGAGTGCGATGTAGAGTTATGAGCGTCAAACGTAAGTTTCAATGAATCGCTGGCTTGCCACGCTAAGTTAAGGCCTAGTGAATCATTTTCTTTTTTTTCGTAGAGTTCCCACGCCCAAAAATTCAACTCATCATTTGCATTTTTAATATCAACTAACGTACCGTTGGCATCAGTTGTACCGGTTGGATTATCGAACCAAAATGCCATTTTATTTGTGTTACTAGTTTCTTCAAAGCGCGATAAAGTGTAATCAAGCGTAGCCGTTAAGTTATCACTTGGAGCATACTGTAAAACCAGCTGCGCATTTTGACGCTCGCGCTTAGTTTCAAATCGCTCCATTTCTGGCGTCCAAGGTACCCAATAAGTACCCGTTGGATTAGCTGTTGTATCAATTGCACTGCTATCTACTCCTGTGGGGTTAGCGCGATTACGTACCCAGCCTTGCGATGTACCTACGCGCTCTCGGCCACTTTCTCGCTCTGAATGCGACAGCGCAAGTAAAACACCAAATGTATCGTCTGCAAATGTTTGGCTAACCATTCCCGAAATTTCAGGTGTTAAATTAGAATCTTCAGAGCTGGTATCTAATATTCCTTTTGCATTAGCAAAGGCTTTAAAGCCATCAAAATCAAACGGCTTTGCTGTATTTATATTAATGGTTGCGCCAATCCCTCCGGAGGCTACATTCGCTTTACCTGTTTTATAAACAGACACACCCGATACACTTTCTGCTGCTATTTCTCTAAAGTTAAAGCTGCGTGAAACACCCGCTTCTTGCAATACAGAAGAGTTAGGCATTTGGCGGCCATTTAAGGTAACAAGGTTAAAACCTGGACCAAAACCACGGACACTAACTTGGTTGCCTTCATTGTTTGCACGGTCGATTGATACACCACTAATACGTTGCAGCGATTCAGCTAGGTTAGTATCTGGTAACTTACCAATATCTTCAGCTGAAATAGCATCTACCACGCCCGATGAGTCTTGTTTTATTGACGCAGATTTACTTAATGCGCTTCTAATACCAGTTACTTGGATAACTTCAACATCACTTTGTACAGTTGTCTCGTTTTCCTGTGCGGCATAACTTACAGGAGACGTTATCAGCATTGCTGCGCAAATCGCATTTAATTTAAATTGTGTGTTAGTCATTTTTGCACCTAAATATTGTGTTTATTACGTGTAATCGTTGACGGATTATTTACGGGATGCTTATTGTTATCATAATATTGTTAACAATTAACTTTACAATAAATTAGTTTAGCTAACTAAGTCAAACAAATTGACCATTTATTTTACAGTTAGCGTTGGTTTTTTATTCGACATTGTAAGCAAGCAGTAAAGTACTGAGACTTATGCATGATTGTTGAGCGGGTTGCTTCCTACAAAAGCGCCAGTTGGTATTAGCGCTCTAATAACGAGGTTATTTTTTGGGCGGTATTTTTAAGCTCGCTAATTACACTGTGTTTATTAGCGTGAGTGTTTAGGGTTGAGTCAAAAGAAGAAATGGTCAATGCAGCTATTAAATTTGCATTAGGCTTGCCAATTAAGACACTAAAATCGTGTACTCCGGCGATAAGTGGATTGCTTTGCATTATGTGCCCTTGCACTTTGATTGTGTTTAGCTCATTTAATAATGCTTTATAGGCGTCTTTACTAGCACTGTAAATTTCATCGTGTTCGATAAGCATTTGCCGCACTTCGTCATTACTGTTAGCTAAAAGCAGTTTACCCGCGCTTGAGCTACTAAGTGGAAATAAAGCCCCCTCTGCAATACTCAAATGCATAGGGCTTTTGCTACGCGCTTGCACTACCACCATAGCTTGGCTTTGATAAAGCATACTTAGATGACATGACTGTTCAATATTTACAGCTAGATCTTCCATATGTGGCAAGGCCGATTTTAGTACATTATCCATTGGTGAAATACTTCGCGATAAATTATACAACTTTAATGACAAATGATATCGACCAGAGGTTTCAGAGCGAATTAGATAACCGCGTTTTTCAAGCCCAACAAGTACTCTATAGACTTCGTTAGGTGTTTTTAAAATACCAGCCGCTATCTCACTTTGTGTACAAGGCCTTTTATTTTTTGCTAAAAATTCTAATATATCCAACCCCTTATCTAAAGCAGGAACTGCATATTTAGTTTTTGATTTATCGTTCATTTGTACTTATTTATGCCTTTTAAAATTGATAAACAATACGTTTGTTTATATATAAATTTAAAACTTTTATTTAGCTTGAAATTTTCAATAATAATTTAAAATCAATAACTTAATAAAACAAAACCCATTCATATATGAATTCTATATTTTTATATAAATTACGCTTGACCTAAATGCTTAACCGAGCAATCATTGTTAACAATATACAACTGTAAGAGAAAATGGAAATATATTTATGTCACACACTTATTTAACACCACAACAAATAGCTGATTTTCACCGTGATGGTTATATTATTGTCAAAAATTACTACAGCGCTGATGAAATTGAGCTATTACAACAAACTGCTTTTAATGACGATACACTCTATGAGCGAGCATGGGACAAAAAAGACGCCGACGGCGCTGTAAGTAAAGTCTGTTTATGGCAAAAAACAGGCGACGATTTATACAGTATGTTTTCTCGCGGTCGTCGTTTAATTGAAGTATGCGAAACACTTATTGGCGAAGAGGTGTACCACACCAGCACTAAAATTATGATGAAAGAACCATTTGTAGGTGGCGCCTGGGAATGGCATCAAGATTTTGGCTACTGGCATCGTGATAACTACATGCTTTATCCAAAATCAATTAGCTGTATGGTCGCCATTAATAAAGCGACGCAAGAAAATGGTTGCTTGCAAGTACTTAAAGGCTCACATCATTTGGGACGATTAGATCACAGTAAAACGGGTGACCAAAAAGGCGCCTGTTTAGAGTTTGTAGAAGAAGCAATGAAGTACCATGAACTTATCAATGTAGAACTTGAACCAGGTGATGTACTGTTTTTCCACTGTAATTTACTGCATAAATCAAATCAAAACCGTGCTGCAGAACCTCGCTGGTCAATGATCAGTGCTTACAATGCGATTAGCAACCAACCATTTAAAGAAAACGAAGCTGTTTATTACCCTTTAAATCGCGTTAACGATGATGCTATTTTAAATTTTAAAGCAAAAGAACGCACTTAAAGTAACCTTCTAGCCTAAACCAGCTTATGCATTATAGCCCAATGCATAAGCTGGTTTTTTTATATGGAAAATTCTGTATGTTAACCTCAGAGCAAAAACACCTTATACCTCACGCTACTCCTAAAAATGACGAAGACCCGCACGGGAAAATAATTGGCCAAGGTCAATTTAAATACAAAATAGACGCCCACTGGGGGAAGTTAAACCCAAATAAATACCCTATAGAAAATTGTCATGCGATGGTGATGGACTCACAAGGGAGAATATTTATGATCACCGATAACACGACTAATAATATTTTAGTTTATAGCCAAAACGGTGAATTACTTGACGCTTTTGGAAGCTCTTTTCCTGGTGGACACGCTATAAAAATTGTAAAAGAAGGCGAGCAAGAATTTTTATACGTTGTAGATAGTGGCTGGATTGTTAATCGCCACTGGGATGGTCACAGCACAGAGCAATGGGATAGCCCTACTAACAATGTCATTCCACAGGCTGGCTTTATTTCCAAAATGACCTTAGATGGCAAACTGATTTACAGTATTGGCCATCCACAAACGTGCGGTGCTTATAAACCCGAGCAACCTTTTCGCCCTACTGATATTGCCATTGCCCCCAATGGGGACTTATACGTAACCGACGGTTATGGTAGCGACTTTTTACTGCATTATGATAAACAAGGCCGCTATATAAACCATTGGGGCGGTCACCATAATGATGACGAAAATTACAATTTACACAACACCCACGGTATTGAAGTAGACTTACGCGATCCATCAAATCCCACATTAATAGTAAGCTCTCGTTTTGAGCAATGTTTAAAAGTATTTTCGTTTGATGGTAAGTACCTTGATAGAATTAGCGCTAATGGGGCATATATTGGCGGTCCCGTGTTCAAAGGCGAACTATTTTATGCACCTGTTTGCTGGTCGCATATTGACAATAAAAATGCTGACGACTCTGGCTTTATTAGTATATTTGATAAAAATAACACGCTCATAGCTAATTTAGGAGCACCGCAACCCCAGTACATAAACGGTGAACTACAACCGATGCAAAGTAACGGGGACATTTTTAATCACGTGCATTGTATTTGCGTAGATCAAGACGATAACTTGTATGTTGGCCAGTGGAACTCCTCTAAAACATACCCCATTAAATTAATAAAACAACCATGCTAAGTTTAACGCTCTGAGAAAAGTGTTTATTTTTAATAATGAGTACCTTGTACTCATTGTGAAGCATAAAACTCACAGGCTTAACAGCAAAAATACACCTAAAGCCATTTCTCGCATATTTAGTATTAGTTTATTTGTATCGTGTTAGGTGGTTGTAGCCATACTAGTGAACTACCCATCGACGCCACTACGTGTCGATCAATCGGCTTCTACAGTCTAGCTTTTGAATGCTAGGCTGCTTCTTTTTTCTCAGATCCAACAGCAAACTTCGATAGCTCGAAGACTTTTATTTTATTAGCTGCTTTCCGCTGAGAAGTGGGATTAACCCTTGCGACGATTCCAGCCGCTATTAAGTCTAACTCACCTGTGTTCGCTATGCTTTTAGCCGCTGAAAGGTCGCGATTTTGATTCGCTCCGCAAGCCACACAAATGAAATGTCTATCGTTCAATGTTAAAACATGGTGCTGGCCGCATTCTGCGCAAATCCCAGTCGATTTTTCAAATCGACCAATTTCATGATAGAGCTTGCCTTCAAGCTCAGCCTTGTATTTTGAAAGCTGAGTTATCAGAGCCATCACATTGTCGGCCACCATGCTGCCATTGAATTTTTGCATCGCTTTTACGTTTAAATCTTCAAACACTAAAATGTCATTTCCATTGGTTATCTGTCGTGAGATTTGGTGTGCAAAGTCGAGCCTTTGCCTTGAGATTTTACCGTGTAATTTATTGATGCGTTGTTTTGTTTTGTGCCAGCGATTTGAGCCTTTATTTCGGCGAGCAAGCTGACGTTGCAATTGATTTAATTTTGCTTTTGATTGCTTTAAAAACTTTGGATTGTCGCCCACGTAGCCGTTCGAGCCAACTACCGTTTGCTTTGAGTTAATGTCAAAACCTGTGATTGTTTTTAAAACGCGAAGCGCTGTTTTGCACTCCACTTCTTGAGTAATACTGCATTCCCATTTACCGTGGCGATACTGAATAGTTACCGTTTTGATTTTGCTCGCCAGTTCGCGATGTAAAATGATAGGCACTTTACCAACTTTTGGAATACTGATAGTGCCATCTTCAATACGGATGCAATTAGAATTGTTTACCACTCGAAATGAATCGTTGTGAAGTTTTTTCTGTTTGTATGAGATTTTATGCTTTGGAAAGCGCTGCAAACGGCCTTTCGAGATTGCGTTCTTTAACGCTGTTTCTAAGTCGCGAGCAACTTGCTGAGCTGCTGCCGAGTCAAAAGATTTAATCCACGTAAACTCTTCAAAAGGCTTTATTTCCTTAAGAAGCGAGGCCATATCTTTGTAGAACAAGAATGTTTTATCGAACTCATATCGACGCCTATTTTCAGATAGCAATAAGTTCCAAATACCACGCGCTGTCGCGCCAAACTCTATGAGTTTAGCTTCTTGTTCTGGCGTAGGATTCAGTCTGTAATTGTATCTAAGCGTCTTGTTCATATACTGTATAGACTACTGTATATGAAAGGGTTGTCAAGATGGAATATGAAACTAAATCACACTGCAACTATCTAATAGCGTTACATTTAATCTTAGTTGTGAAATATAGAAGGCAATTGCTACAAGGTAACTTAGGTGAATGTGTAAAACAAAAAATCTCTGAAATTGCAGAGCGCTCAGAATTTAATATTGAAGAGATCGAGGTAGACAAAGATCATATACACATATTGCTTACGATTTCCCCGACCATTTGTGTTGCGAGTTATGTTCGTAGAATTAAACAATCAACGACACAAAGCCTATGGTCGAGATTTAAGTAGTTGAAAAAGTAATTCTGGATCGAGAAAACCTTTTGGTCTGACGGGTATTTTGCTTGCTCAGTTGGAAATGCTTCTGCTGATACAATTCGAAAATACATTCAAGATCAGGGCTAGTTATTCCGATTCATCCCATCGACGCCGCTTCGCGTCGAACAATGGGTTTTCTCGGAAAGATTCGATAAAAATAAAAAACTGCGAATCTATTATATAGATAAACCCGCAGTTTGTTTATTACTTAACCTTTATTACACCTTTTTAGCGAGTAATACGTTTACTCATTTTAAAGTTTTGTAGTGTAAGTGAACTAACAGCGCCGCCAGTGTCTGGAAATGTCACTTCAATACTATTCGTTTTTGCAAGGTCGCTATAAGGTACCGGTATTTCAAGTACACCAAAGAAACGTTCGCGTCCTAACCCTCCATTAACCTGGTCGTACCCTCTAAAATCAGTAGGTACAGCGACTTTATTACCATTAACAGTAACCGTAGGTGTAAGCGACTTACCATGAGGACGACCAACACCTAAGCGTAATACTGCCTCGCCATTAGTTCCTTTATCAACGTTATTAATTGTAAAAAACTGAGTTGAGTTAGCAACAATATCTTTAACCACAGCACTTGCGTAGTGCTTAGTTTCTTGATTAATATTATTAATTATCACATTACTTTGATGACTAATTTTAATGATCATCGTTGACTCTGTGCCCAAATTAACTAAATCAGGTAATACTGTACTATCGTTATCATCAAGGACTGGTTTACCTTGAGCATCAGGATGTAAATGCTTAATGTTTACGCCAGTAACGCTATTAGAACCACCGCCTAAAACACTTAAATCAATATTGGTTGGTGAATTTTCAAGGCTGTTTAATACCAAATAAACATCTTTGCCATCAACATAAGCATCTGCTTGTATATCCAAATCACTCGCCCAGCTATCGATTCGCGTCCCTTTAATATCTGACCAAAGCTGGTAAAACTTAACCATTTCGGTGTAAACCCACTGCTCGCCGGTTTCACCTTCTCCCTCTTTAGCTTGACGTAGTAAACGCCAGTAATACGGAATGGTATCGCTTATACGGCCCCACTCTGCTTTTAATGGAATAAACGGTATGGCTTTATCAATACGGTTAGGCCTTTCCATAAAGCTCATAAGCATAGAGCTCATTGCTTTTAAACATAGCCAATCACGTTGCGGTGTCCATTTAGTGCCAAAAGACCCTTGCAGTTGCGATCCATATTCCGAAATGACTATTGGTTTAATACTCCCCCATTTATAAGCCATGTATTGCTCAACCATATCAAGAGTCGCTTCCATGTTACTACCTTTACGGTATTGCTCTTGATGTTGACCACCAGGGCCGCCTGGAAAGTTTGGAAAATCGTATAAGTGCATCGAAATAAAATCCATTTTATCTCCTGCAATATCTAGAAATGCCTTGTCGCGTTGCTTCCAATTATCAAAATAGTTTGCCCCTTTTTCATAATCAGGAAATGCCACTGTAAAACCGCCTACTTTTACATCGTTCAATGCTGAATTATTATGAACTACATCTGCAACTGAGTTATGTAGCCTAAAGATGTCATATAGACTTTCTTTGTCATAACCTTTATGAGGAAAGTCGTGTAGTTCAAATAGTGGCTCGTTCATAACTTCAAGGTATGTTGGGCGCTTTTGACCTAGAGTATCTGATGCGCCAGCTTTAAAGTACTTTTGTAAAAACTGCGCCATATAATCACCAAGCGCGGTGCCTAGTGGTTCGCCGGCAGTATCAGTTTGCGAAAAAGACCAGTTTTGGTTACCAATTTTAGTACCATCTGGGTAATAAGGGTGCTGCTGTGCTGCGACAATTAAATCACTGTTACGCCCTTCATTCTTTCGCATTGCTTTAGCTTCATCTGTGGTAATATTGGAGTAATTCCATTTAACACCGCCACCATTAGTTGTAGCCGTTACCGCACTTGCATAACCTGGTTTAGCCGAATCTTCTGGTAACTGTGTTAATTGATATTTCATGCTGCCGGTATCGCGGCCAAAATATACATCATAATTTTCTAAAAAGTTCGTCATTAAATTAGGATCAGCATTAGGCGCATTTAAACTTTGAGCATTATTTCCAAACCAGTCACTTTCGGTATTAGATGAGTGCAATGTAATAAACTTACGACGATCAAAACTATCAAACTGACCCACCGCATGCTTAGTATCAATATTAAACTGTACCTTGACTGTATCGTTACTAACGTTTGCACCGCTATTTACTTGTTGCTCAACAACAAACTTACTTTGATTTGCACCACACTGCGATTTAACAACTAAATTACTACCGTCTGATGTGTTAGTTGGTTGAACACATTTACCTCCTGATACATGCTTAATAGCATTAGCCGACGTTTTAGTAAACTTCACTCGGTTATCAAAGTCACAACCCGACCACAAAACAAGTTGCTGTCCATCGACGGGGTTTGCTAAGCCGCCAGGGTGGACGCATAAACCCGACTTAACGTGCTTTATACTCCCACCAGATGTCCAGCTAAACCCTGCTGCATCACCGCTACAGTTATTGTTTAATACTACTTGAGTACCATTTACTGCATTATCAGCGGTTCTAAAACACATTTGTGAAGACGTTTGTTTAATAACAGTGCCAGCGTGTGCATTAAAAACGCTTGAAAGTAATAGCGCGCTCGAAATCGCGCAATACAATGAGCTTTTTTTCATTTTTTGTTACCTATCTTGGTGTGAAAATTAATCCTTTGTGTAAAGGCATCGAATTCACAATCAATATAATGTTAACAATTAACTGTATGCAACAATAAATTAATGATTTGTTCAAATTTCACACTTTAGTACCATAAATAGGCACGTGAATTTAAAGTTTAAATGAACAACATGAACACAATATTTATAGTTACAAATAATAGTCACTTATAACACACACGACAAAAAACAACCGTAAGCATATGTTACTAAATACTTTTTAATTTATCGGCATGAAATAAGTACAAGAATTAAATTTTTATATATGCACTTAGTTTTTTAAGAATATATTTTTTTACGACAGATTCGAATTGATATTTTAGAGGTTAAACTGTTAACAATTATTATATTTTATACTTAGACATTTAAGTAAATTGGAAGTTTTAATGAATGTAATTATTAAGATGGCTGGTCTAATTTGTTAATAAAGCAGTATTACCAAAACATTAACGAGTTTAGTTATGCACCCAGATATACAAAACAATCTTAAAATAAGACCTGCTCACATCGCCTCATTTATTGTGTTTTTATTAGTATCTATGTCTACACTTACCGCCAAAGTGTACGCCACAGATGCTGTATGGCCTTCAAAAACCACTTACAAATATGCAAACGTAAATGGTAAAAAAATATTTTATCGAGAAGCAGGCAAGCAACATGAGCAAACAATTGTACTTTTACATGGTTATCCGTCGTCATCACATAGCTACCGTGAGCTTATTCCGCTTTTATCTGGGCGTTATCATGTGATAGCACCTGATTATTTAGGCTCAGGTTATAGCGACCGCCCAAACCCAGAAACTCAAAAATATACTTTTGAATTACTAGCTCAATACGTTGAAGGGTTACTCACAACGCTTAAAGTAAAGCGCTACAGCCTATATATACAAGACTTTGGAGCGCCCGTAGGCTTTAGAATGCTGTTAAATAATCCTAATAAACTTGATGCACTTATTGTACAAAATGGTAATGCGTATTTAGAGGGGCTAACCCTACCGTGGCAAGCATTTTTTAAAGCCGCGAATGAAGATAGTTCGAAAGCTCAGCAAGATAAAATTTATTCGTTCACGTCTGAACAAGCCATTATTAATAAGCAGTATTTACGAGACGTACAAAGTAACCCAGAAGTGATGAGCCCAGATAGCTGGACGCACGATCTTCACTTTTTACAAACCAAAGCCGATAGAGTAATTCAAGTGCAATTGCTACAAGATTACTACAACAACCTTCTCGACTATCCAAAGTGGCAAGCTTATTTACGCAAGTACCAACCACCAACGTTAATTGTATGGGGTAAAAACGACCCAGCATTCATAGCCGAAGGCGCTAAAGCATACTTAAAAGATGTACCGAACGCTGAACTCTATTTACTCGATTCAGGGCACTTTAGCGTTGAAGAAAAACCAGTAGAAATTGCAAAGTACATTATCGACTTTATGAATAAGCTAGCTCAATAGTAAGCCTTTTATTTTGGTTTAGTATTTATAGCGAACATAAAAAAACGCTGAGGGTATAAACCATCAGCGCTTTATTAAGCTCAAGCTAAATCCACAAAAATCACATTTAATATGGATAAGTTATACTTTTATGTATTTAACCTTCTTCTTCAATAAGCGACTCTAGTAGGTCGTGTATTTCAGCTTTAAGCTCTTTGTCTTCAATTTTATTGGCGCTGACTTTAGCATTTTGAAGGTTTTTAATAGCTTCATCTTTTTGGCCAAGCTCAAGCTGTAATGTAGCCATTGAAAAAGAAACCGACGACATGTGATCTTTGTTATTAATCGCAATCGACTTTTCTAATGCTTTTTCGTAAGTAGTAATTGCCTCTTCTAACTCTTCGGTAAAATCAGCTAAAGTTTCCCATTGTACAGGGTGATCTTTTGAGGTGTTTTCGTTTTCAATACAAATAGCTTTTAATTGAGCAAATAACGACTCAAACTTTTCACGGTTATTTTTGTTAGCCGCCGCCATTAAATCTTCTGCTAGATCATGTACCGCTTTATATACTTTTGTATTCATCATCACTGGTTATCCTTTAATGCAGCTAAACTCATTTACTCACTCAATTTAGCTAAAATGTATCATTACAGTCATTATAAAACGTATTTAAACAACTGATTTATTTAATTTGGTGTATAGCGTAATAATACATTAATAATGAACATCGCGTAGGCGTTAAACACTCTGAGATTAAACTTTATCGCAATTACTCTTGGTAAACTTACACGCTGAATAAACTTGCAACCCAATCCAACGTAAAAATGGTCGTAAAGACTTTAAGTGCAATGACAACTAAAAATAATAGGATGATTGCCGCTTTGGCTTTGCTACTTTTAAGATTGTTCCAATACAATAGCTTTGCATTAAATTCTGTTTTTAACTTAGTGACAGCCTCCTTCATAATAACGCCCTGCTTAGGTATCTGCGCTCAGCAACATTTAACAATCACACAGTTGCTCAAGCGGGGTTTGTAATATTTTTCGCTACCTTTAGAGTAAACCATTAAATAAAGCCTGTACTATATAAAATGTAACAAAGGGTTTTAACTTAAGTTATTGTATCTAACTATTGTTTACACACCCAAAAATTAAAGGATGGGTAAATTCAGTAGAGCGTTAATAATAAATTTGGTGCTACACTAATAACTAACTTAAACTCGTTAACAGCCAACCAAATTAGCAAATTATGAAAGAATGCAACCAGTGTGGTAAATGCTGTATTAAATATGGCGGCGGCGATTTAAGCGCAACGAAAGAGGAAATAGATTTATGGGAGCTCTTTAACCCCGAAATTTATGAATACGTTAAAAACAACGAAATTTGGTTTGACCCAAAAACAGGCTTAAGACTTCAAGTGTGCCCATTTTTAGAAATTGCGCCTAAAAAAGATCCTCTCGCTAAAAATATGTATACCTGCAGTATTTACCTCGACCGCCCAGAGGACTGTCGCCACTACCCAAGCCTCATTCCTGAAATGATCAGAGACGAATGCGAAATGATTGAACCTATCGACATAAAAAATCAAACCAGGGCTCAACATAAACTAGATATACTTATGATTGATAGTCGGTAACTCTCTTTTAAACTGCAACAGGTTATTGGTTATTTTTTTATTTTTAAATAAGAGTAAACGTGTATACCAACAACCTATAGCCACAACAATAGAGCCAAAGCAAATTACAAATAAGGGTATTATAGGCTCATTCCATCCCATTGGAATAATTATAATAAATGGAGTTACACTCGCTAAAAGAACCATAGGTAAATTAAAAACATTAAATTTTTTTAATAAAATTGATATTGGTACCCCATAAACAAGTAGTGCGGGATAAACATAAAATAAGCTTCCGCCAACCATTAAGGCATCTGTTTTCTTTTCGGCCAATAGCACAAGTAAATATAATACACATAAAGATCAATCACTAATGCATACGAATTATGCCATCTATTTTTAAAATTTAATAAGACTTCTGTGATAATTAAAGATTGTCTATGAATTTAAAAAGCGGACGAATAACAACTAAGGCCACTAATAATTAGTGACCTTGCTTTTTATATCATAACAAATAGTTAGTTTTTTAAATTAAATATCATCACTGTACTCAAACGCTTGGAGCGTCACGCTGCTAACAAATCCGCCATCATCAGGATATGTAACTAATATTGTATTATTGGTTTTTAACAGCTCGTTTGGTACTTCGATTTCTAGCATACTAAATACTTGTGGGCGAAATACTTGCTCATCACCGGCATAATCGGTTGGTACAGTAACTAAAGTGTCATTTACTTTAACGATAGGTTGTTGAGCTAAATCATGCTCTCTACCAAAACTTAAACGCAATATACCTTTTCCATATTCACTTATTTTTACATCGTTAATGTTAAATTTAAGCGCTGTATTGGCTTTAATTGCCTGTTTGTAGGTTGTTGCATAGTATTTATGCTCGTCAGACTCAGCAATAATTTTTATATTGTCGCTGAACGTATATTCAATAATTACTGTGGCTTCTGCGCCTATGTTAATGCTTTTTGGTAACTCATTTTTTACACCAATATTTTGTGATGTTGTTGTAAGTGTTGGCTCACCATTAGCAAAGTGCAAGTGCTTAATTTTAATGTTATTAATCGGATTGCTTGGTAGCTCTGTTAAATTTAGCAAGGCGCTATTAGCACTTGTTTCTAAATTACTGATAATTACATATGCTTTGTTATTGTTTACATAACTATCTACTAGTAAGTCGGCTTCGTTTGATTCAGTATTAACACGTGTGCCATTTACATCTGACCACAATTGATAAAATTTAATAATGTCGGTGAATACATATTCATCGCCTGTTTCACATGTTTTTTCGTCATTGTGGCGTAGTAAGCGCCAAGCATAATCGCGTCCCTCATTACCACTCCACTCTGCTTTTGCTAAACTAAATGGAATGGCTTTAAGTATGAGATTCGGTTTAGCCATAAATTGCATCATCATAGGGCTAAACGATTTCATAGTTTGCCAGTCATTTATTGCAGTCCATGGCGTTGCTTCTGTTTTATGGTCACGCCCGCCGTATTCCGAAATCATGAAAGGTTTTACCTTACCTAGTTTAAGCTTTTCGTATTGCTCCATCATATCCATAGTGGCTTCTATACGGGCTCCTTTAAAGTTAGCAACGCCTTTATCGCGGTTTAAGTAGCCAAAGTCATAAAGGTGAATCGAAAAATAATCCATGTATTCACCGCTGGTATCTAAAAATAGCTTCATTCGCTCATCCCAACGATTGAAATTGTTATCGTCAAACCATGGAAAGGCAGTGGTGTACCCACCAATCTTAATACTTGTATTAACTTTTCGTATGCCTTGGGCTACTTCGTTATGAAAAATAAATGTATCGATAGGCTTACCGTGATGTACATCAACAAGTTCGTAAAGTGGCTCATTAAGTATTTCAAGGTATTGTGGGCGTGCTGGGCCTTTGTTCGGTCCTTGGTTGTCATTTCGATAAAATTCATTTACAAAATGTCCCATGTATTGACCCACGGCATCGGTATTAGCAAAGCTCCATTCGCCTTTGCCTTTATGATTACCAATCCAAAACTGATTAATTTGCCCGCCTATCATTACATGGGCTCTATTGTCGTATTTATGAAGCTTCGACAACGTTTTACCATAATAATCTTCGCGAGCAGTTTTGCCATAAGCAGCGATACTCTCAGGGCTTGCGTACCCTAGATTATTTGGGTTTTGCTCAACTTGAGTCGCGTAATACGGCATAGAACCGTTATCACGACCAAAGTACACATCAAGGTCGTTAAGTAAGTAGTCGAGCTTATCTTCTTCCCCCTTCCAATCGGTTGTTGTTAGCATCGAGTGCATAACAATATATTTGCTTCTATCAAAGGTTGATAGGCCGTCAATACTTCGCTTTACGTTTAAATTTACGGATACTTCTGGCTGTGCGACTAAATTGCTTGATGCAGTACATGCAAATGCAATTAAAAGTGAGCTAATGACTTTCATGGGTTATTTCCTTATTTTAATTGTGTGTGAGTTTTGCTTTCTAATTGAGCAAAAAAGATCATAGTTTTAGCTACATGTTCGTGCCAATACTCCCAGCAATGGGTGCCTGCAAAAATATCGAACGTATGAGGAACATTTTTATCAGCTAGCTTTTTTGCAAGCGCAGTATTAGCACTAAAAAGTACATCGTCTTTTCCGCAATCAAATCGCAGTGGCGGTAATGTCTTTTTATTCGCGCTCAATGTTTTAAACACGTCGCCTTTGTACTTATCAGTGGTTTTTTTTAGTGGCTTTAGAGTGTGTTCATCAACAAAGTGATTAAAGTCGTCAAGCTCAGTAATTGATGAATGCGCTGATATACCGCTAAAAATAGTTGGATGCTTTGCACCTAAACATAATGCTCCATACCCTCCCATTGAAAGGCCCGTAATATAAATATTTGATGAGCTCGAGCACATTGGTTGAGTTTGAATAACAGCGCTAATCACATCATCAACTATCCATGCTTCATAATCTGCATTTTTAAGTGGCAAATACCCGCTGCCCTCGGCGTGCGCGCCATCTGATGGCATCACTAATACAAACTCGTTAAGGCCACTGCTACGAAGCTGCTGATACACTTTATGTACGCCCCCTAGCTGGCTCCACACCCAGTGGCTACCATACACACCATGCAGTAATACAATTATAGGTACATTTTTATTACTGGTTGCTTCTTGGTAAATGCTTATATCACCTCGCCCTTTTAAGTGGCTGCTATACGCGGTTAGCGTTACAAAGTTATCAGCGGTGTAGCTGCTATTTGATATTTCTAAACGATGAATTGCCATTTTATACTCCTTTAATCATCAAACACGACGACACCTTTAGCGATACGCCCTGCTAGCATGTCGTCAAAGCCTGTTTGTAACTCATCTAACGAGTAAGTTTTTGTGACTAGCTCATCGAGCTTGAGCTTTTTTGCGTCATAAAGGTCTAGTATTTGAGCAAAGTCGCGCTTAGGATTACATTGCCCGTAGAGCGGATTTATATAAATTTTATCCCACTCAAATAGTTCGCAATCAAAATCTATTTTTTGCTCAATGCCACTCACTTGTACCGCAACTCCCGCGCTGCGTATTAATGCTAATGGCGCTGAACCAAGTGCCGGCACTGCTGTACACTCAAAGGCATAATCGGCTCCGCGACTATTTGTTAGCGCTTTAACTTCGTTTATCATGTGAACTAAATCAGGGTCATACTTTTTAGCAAGTACGGTATGTGTAGCACCAAATGCTTTAGCTTGTGTTAATCGCTCCGGTGACAAATCAATTGCTATTATTTTAGCGGCGCCTGAAATTGCAGCCCCTTGTATTGCATTTAGTCCTACGCCTCCACAGCCTAATACGGCCACTGAAGAACCTGCTTTTACTTTAGCTGCATTAACTACTGATCCGTAACCGGTCATTACGCCGCAACCAACAATACTTGCACTTGGAAAAGGAATGTCACTGTGTATTTTTATAACTGCAGCAGCCTTAACGACGGTGTATTCGCTCATCGTACCTAAATGAAATGAGCGCTCTAAGCTATTGCCATTATGCTCACACGCTTGTTTACCTGCGTGTCCGCATAAACCATTGCCAGTTACGGGGCTATTTACTTCACAAATGTGTAAATTACCCTCTTGGCACTGGAAACACTCACCACACGGAATTGCCCAATTTAGTATTACTTTATCGCCGATAGTAAATTCCGTTATACCTTCGCCCAACTCAACAACGGTTCCTGCGCCTTCATGACCAATGATAAATTTTTTATTCCACGTTTTAATTGAATCCCAATCTGTATGACAAATACCTGAGGCTTTTATTTTAATTTTTACTTCGCCAGCACTTGGTTTTCCGACATTAACGGTATCGAAGAAAAAACCGCCTTTTCCATCTGCAATTGCAGCTTTTGCCTTGTACATGTAGACTCCTAAGTCTCTAAATATAAGTATTATGTTATGAAGCAACCGACAATTTACTGTGAACCGTTTTGTATAAAAGACGGTTACGATTTCGAAATTCATCATGTAAGTTATCTTCAGCACGATAGCTATTCATGTTTTATGCACTTTCATCAGGTGCATGAATTTATATTTTTTGAACAAATTGACGGCACTTATTTTTATCATCAAGGTGAATCGATTCTTTCTGATTTTGAGGCCGTTTTTACACCCGCTATGGAAACCCACGACTTTGCTTTAAATCCGCGCCCTAAATCTTGGTATATTGTGCAATTTATGCCTGAACGCCTTAATAATCAGGCCTTACAAGAATTTATAGAATTACTAAAAACTGGTTTGCATTTAAGCTTTAGCATTGAAATACAAAAAAGGATTCATAAGTTGCTCGCTTGGATGCTTAGCGAATTTAACGAAAATCCTAAAAGTAAAACCTGTGCTCAACTGTTTGATAGCTTAATCACTATGGTGTGCGAATATGGTAAAAGCAGTTTATCTAAGCAGCAAACGTCATTAAGTAGCTCAGCAAGTTTTAAAAAGCTTGCTCCGGTAATTAATGAGCTTAAAACAAATAACGGCCTTAACCTGTCACTTGAGCAAGCCGCAGCCCTTTGCCATTTATCACCTTCGTATTTTTCAAGGGTATTTAAAAATCACTTTAGAGTGCCTTATTCCGACTACCTGATTCAGCACAAGTTATATAATGCCGCACGGTTACTCGGGCAAAGTGATGTTTCGGTGACTGATATATCTTACGATTTAAGCTTTTCTAGCCCGTCGTATTTTATTAAGCAGTTTAAACATCACTTTAAAGTGACTCCGCATCAGTATCGACAGCAGTTACGCCTGAAATAACTGAGGTTTTGCAAGTGCTATAGTCAAATTGTTCAATACCTGTTTGTTTACCTTTAAACCTTGCTTAATAGCCTGTGTGCCAAGTACATAGGCCTTTGCATAATTAACAGCTTCCACACAAAGCAGTGTGTCGTTATTAAAGTACCAAAGTGAAAATTGACCGGGAGCTTCTTGGCGCTTAATAATCTCGTTATAGCCTTGTGATAAACCTACTATTTGTAATTTATATTCGTATTGATCTGACCAAAACCAAGGGAGTGCAGGAGCTGACGTATTATTTTTAGCTAAAAACTGCGCAGCAACTTTAGCTTGGTCAACTGCGTTTTGTACCGACTCAAGTCTGATCCAACGATTATAAATTTTATTAAAATGAATAGTGCAATCACCAATTGAGTAGATATCAGGGTGTGATGTTTGGCATACGTCATTTACTTTTATGCCTTGCTCAACCACCAGCTCAGCATCTGTTGCAAGTTGTGTATTTAGCCTTACACCTACGCCAATTAAAATAAAATCGGCGGGATACTCACTGCCATCACTACATTGCACATAATGTTTATTGTTTGTGTGCTTAATTTGTACAATATCTTTTGCTGTTTGCAGGTCTACCCCCTTCGTTTTGTGTAAATCAGTTAAAAAGTTAGACATAGCAGATGATGTGACTCGCGATAGTATTTTTTCTTGTTTTTCGATAACCGTTACTTTAGCGCCAAGTGCAATAAAGGATGACGCCGATTCAAGGCCGATATAACCTCCACCAATAATCACCACTTCTTTGTTAGTGCTTGCACTTAGCGCTTTTTTTATTGCTACGGCATCACTATGTGTTCGCATTGCGAAATATTGAGAGGTGCCATATTCATCTACAGTTTCACTAAGGCCTTTAATGGGGGGTATAAAGGGCGAGCAACCAGTCGCGATCACTAATTTATCAAAATCTAGTTGTTTATTATTTTTAAGAGTCACTGTTTTGTTTTGCTTGTTAATTGCAGTAACACGCTCACCTAAACATAAATCTATATGGCTATCTGTGTAGGATTTTTGCACCTTTAAAGGTATTGATTTTACCTCTAACGATTGCAGCGTTTTTTTAGACAGCGGTGGCCTGTGATATGGCAGTTCAGGATCGCTATCGAGTAACGTAATTTTACCCAGCCAACCTTGCTGGCGTAAGTTAAATGCAAAGTTAACGCCGCCATGGCTTGCACCAATAATAACAACGCTTTGCTGCAGTGAGTTTGGCTCTAATTGTGTGTTTTGCATAATGCTGTACCCGCTTTTAATTGGCTACTCTGAAGGTCATGCCATCAATATTTTCAGACACCTCAATTTGGCAACATAAACGGCTGTATTGCGTTACGTTATCGTCCAGCTCTAGCATGTCGCTTTCTATCTCATCGGGTTTACCTACTTTTTTAAAGTCATCCGGTGTTAAGTAAATATGACACGTTGCACACGAACATACACCGCCACAATCACCATCAATACCAGCAACACCATTTGCTGATGCCAGTTCCATTAGCGAGCCACTGTCGCCCTCTACTTCAACTGCATCGTTTTTTTTGGTTATAAATATTACTTTCGCCATCGTATTAATCCTCTACTTTTACTTGTTACTGTATTTATTTAACTATTTTCTACGGTGTTTTTATTTTGATTTAAAGCTAACGTGCAGACTGTTAAAGCCTACCTTTCTTGGAAACTCACCGAGTTTTTCAATATTTTCATCTGCTTTTATTGTCTCTATTTGAGCAACTTTATTAGCAAGTGATAACACTAGTTGACGTAGAATTTGGCGGGCATGCGTTGCGCCCAAACAATTGTGATGGCTAAAACCAAAACTAATATGCGGGTTAACTTTTCGATCGAAGTCGACATTGTTGGGATCTTTGAATACCTTTTCATCGCGATTAGCCGACGCCCAACATAACGAAACTCGTGTGTCGGCTTTTATAGCGTGCTCACATACGCTTGTGTCTTGCGTAGCGACACGGCCCATTTGCGTAAGCGGCGAAAAATAGCGAATTAGTTCTTCTACGGCCCTGTTTAATATTTCAGGCTGATCATCAATACGCTTTAAATCGCTGATGTTTTCGCTAAAGTAGGCAATAGAGTTTGTGATCGCGTTTATAACGGTGTCGCGCCCCCCTGCAAAGGTGAGGATCATCACACCTTTTATTTCTTCTTTACTCAGCTTTTTACCGTTCGCCTCTGAATTTAAAAGCACTGAATATAAATCATCACCAGGGTTTAAAATGGCGTTTTCTATTTGCTCATCAATGTAGTTGTATAGAATATTGGCTTTATCGCCATCAAGGTCACTGCCTTCACTTCTAAATACATGAGTACCCCAATCTATCCATGTTTGTGCTTTATCCATTGAGGTATTAAGTAAAAGCGTTAACGCTTTAGATTGAAGTGGTAAAGCAAATTGTGACACCACATCAAACGACTCTGCTTTAAAGGCGTTTTCAATGGTTTCATCAATAATGGTTTGTAAACGCGCTTGGTAACATTCATCTAATGGGCGTTTAAACCAAGGGTTTAATAGTTCACGAAAACCGCCGTGCTCAGGCGGGTCTACTTCAAATGGAATTTGGCGTGTTTCACGTATTGCCACTTCTGATGGAATTACAATACGTCCAGGTTTAGCACCCGATTGAAAAACAGCACAATTATGCGCTGCTTTTCGTACATCTTTTAAGCCTAAGATCATATTTACAGGATCGTTTTGGTCATCCATTTGACCCATTCCTGTTACTTTTCGTTGCTGTGCAAACGCATCGGGAAACTCGCTAATACCAGTTACTTTTGACGTCATAATGAAACCTAATTTCTATTATTAATCTATTTTTGATACACCATTTTAATCACAACTTAATGATACAAATACACGGATTTGGCTTAAAAATGGTAATTTGATGCTCTTTATTGCTATTTTTAAAATATAAAAAAAGCCAGCAATTTAAGCTGGCTTTGGTGGGGTTGTGAGAGCCCTTAACTAATTAATTTAAAGCATTGAAATAAAACTATTCTCGGCGTTAATTACAACCATCGGGTTTACAGCAGACTTAGCAATTTGGGTTTGTGTAAAACAATCAATATTTGCAATGGCAATAACTATTTACCTTTATAAAAGCGTCCACAAAATCAGTACTCATAAATTAAAACTTATGACAAAGAGATTATCATTCATTCCTTGATAAATAATTTCTACACTGAATTTGTGGACACACAACAACTCTTTTCTTTTATTACTAATTTTTCTAGTTACGACTGTTTAATTAAATGTGTTCTCATTAGTTGAGGGGCAAATTCTACACCCGTCCCAATTATATCTGGCGCGCACGCTTGCCCATTTTCAAGCTTTAAAGGACGTGTTGTATATTCATCTATAGGGAATGAATGAACTTCTAAAAAACCAGCGTGAGGCTGAGATGCCAACAGTGATACATGTAGTTCATGCATGCCATGGCTACAAATAGGTAAATTATGGGTATATGCCATACTCGCTACATGTAACCACCCTGTTATGCCACCAATATTTGATGCATCTGGTTGTAAAAAACCTAATTTAGCTTGACTAATCGCATAGCCAAATTCGTGCAATGTATGCAAATTTTCACCCATTGCAAGCGGTATTGAAGTCGCTTGTGCTATGCGAGCAAAGCCTTTGTAATCATCAGGTATAGTCGGTTCTTCAAACCAGGTTATGTCGTATTTTTCAATTGATTTAGCAAAACGAATAGCTTGCTCAACAGTCATTGAGTAATTGGCATCTACCATAAGTATTTTATCTTTACCTATTAGCTCTCTTACTGCGGCTACACGTTCTATATCTTCTTTAAAGTTGGGTTTACCGACTTTAATTTTTACTGCATTAAAGCCACGATTTAAATAACCATCTATATTACTAAGCAGTTTTTCTTGGCTAAAGTTTAAATCTATTCCGCCTGCATAGCATTTTGTTTGGTCACTGCTACCACCCGCAACTTGCCATAATGGTGCATTTAAGCGCTTACACTTAATATCCCACAGCGCTATATCAACTGCTGAAATCGCAAAGCTAAGTAGTCCACCTCGGCCAACATAATGAAGATCCCACTGCAATTTGTCCCAAATTGCCATGATAGACATAGAATTTTGTCCAATTAGACCGGGCTTTATTTCATCGTTAAGGAGTGAATAAATTGCGCGACCACCTTTGCCGCCAGTGTAGGTATATCCCATCCCTTCATACCCGTCGTGAGTCATAATATGCACTGTAATAACTTCAAAGTGAGTGTGATCGCCATGCTTTGCATCACTTAACACTTCTGCTAGCGGAATTTGGTAATACTCGACTTTTACACTTTTGATTGTTTGTGATGATACTTTCATTAAGCCACCGAATTAGTTAACATGACACTGTTCATTGTTAACAATTTACAACAGGTATTTGTTGTTGTAAAGGTTATCTGTTTAATTAAGCGAAATTATCCGAAGGTCTGTTTATCTTTGAGAATTAAAATTTGTTCAAACTCGAGGCTATTTAATCGCAGCGTGAGATTTGTAACCTAGTGGGCTAAGTAAAAACCGAGCAAAGCTTCCGCGTCCTGCTCACGCCCCTTACCTTCATTCATGTAGGCAACAAAGAGTAAATAGCCCCTATCAAGCGTGCTTATAGGGGCTTTAATTTAACAATAGAATAACAAGACTATTTTAAATCAAGTGCCAATAGCTGTGTATGCGCTGTTATATAAACGCGGTTTTGTGATTGGTTAAACGTTAGATTAGCACTAATATTTGGCATTTCAATTTGAGCTAGTAGCTCAGCATTTTTATTAAATAACCATAACCCATTGGGACCTGTAGCAAATATAATCCCACTTTTATGTACCTTTAAACCATCTGGTAAGCCTTGGTCATGCTTAATTGCTGGTGGTAATTCATAAAATAAAGATTTACTTATCACTGCACCGCTGTCATTTAAATCATACTGATACCACGCAGGTTTATTAGCATTAGATGCCGCCACATATAAGGTTTTATTATCAGCTGATAATGCGACCCCATTAGGATAAATAAGATCACGATCCAATAAGGTAAGTTCCCCTGTATTTTTAAGTGAATATACCCCCTGAAACTTAAGCTCTTTGCCTTCATCATCTAATTGATTAGGTAAACCATAGGGTGGATCACTAAAATAAAGCATGCCTTGGTCGTTAAAAACGCCATCGTTTGGGCTGTTAAACTTTTGTCCATTATAATGACTTACAATTTGTAGGTATTGTGGTTTAGGCGTGCTTAATGGCGTCTTCATTTTTGATATAACACGTGAGCGCGATTGCAAAAGCACAAGCTCATTTTGTTTATTTACAATTAAACCATTTGAATAGCCACTATGCGCTAAGTACAAACTTGCACCTTTACCTGGTGTATATTTATAAACCTGATGATTAGGTATATCAGAATATAATAAATATCCTCCTTGATTAACCCAAACCGGCCCCTCTAGCCAGTCATAACCCGAAGCGAGGGGTTTAACATGGCTATTTAAGTTAAGCACTTCAAGCGCTTGCTCATTAAATATTTTGTAGGGGCCTTGCTCGAATAAAAGTGTGTTACTTTGCTTAGCAGATACACCCAAACAGAAAACACACACAGCGCTTAGTATATATTTAATTTTTTGCATTATTATACCTGCGTTCATACAACGATTTATTCACGCTTTTAGCTGCATCTACAAGCGGTTTGTAAGGAATGTCCGTTACATTTACAAAGCCTACATTGTAGTTTTCACCATCGTATGCTCGCCCAGTTAGTGGAGAGTCTATGTATTGAAACCAATGCGCACCAACAAAATATGGGTTATCTATAACGCTATTCATATATTTTTTGTATTTAGTACCACGCTCTTGCTGAGATTGAGTGTGTATAAGGCCTGGGTTTAATAGCCCAGAATCAAGCGCACCATTATGAAATTCACCTATTATGCTTGGCATGTCTATATCAGATAAAAATGCCCAAAAATCTTCATTTAATCCCTCTCGGTAATAGTTGTAGCTCATCACATCTACATGCGCGGCAGCGGCGGCTCTTATTTCAGGCGTCATACCCCAGTCAGCAAAACGTGCTCCCATATTCAGCTGATTTGGAAGGTGTTTAGCTATAGCCGCGTCAACCACTGCAAAATACTGATTAGCATAATGAAATAACATCGCTGATAAATCGATATTAGTTTGCTCGTTAAACTGCGTGAGTGCGACGCCTGCAGCAAACTCATCCCATGAGGCAATACGTGTATTCCATGCTTTATTAAGTTTGCTAATTTGGCTGTACTTATTTTTCATTAAGGTAACAAATTGTGCTTTAGTCGGGCTATTTTGGGCGTTATTTTTAAGTGTATTAATAGCAATACCATAACGTGAGGCGTCAGAATTCATCATGCCCCAGCTTTTTTCGTTATCAATAAATACACCAACACACCAAGGACTGTTTTTAACTTGCTGGGCTACTTTTGCAAGCGTTACATCTGCGCGCTCAACGAATAATGGATCAAATGGGTCAGGTAATGGGCTCCAGTAGTCGTTACCACTGCTTACCGTTTTGAAATTACCAATGATCCACGCATTAGCAAAGTAAGGTAATTGGTTAGTATGGTAATAGTCTTCTTCTATCCAATTGCCAAAAGAAGTAAAGCCCCATGAAAGCATGCGTTTTACAGTGGTATTTTGCCACTGTTTCATTAAGTCGTTGTTGTTATGGGTTTGATATTTTCGCTCTAAATTAGCGCGATAAAAGCTAAACGTTTCACCTTTTTTAATTGCACCACTGTGAACTTCGCGTCTGTAGCCGTAATTATCTGCTAAAGGGTTATTTTGCTCGGGTAGCCAATTAAACATATCAGATCTTAGTGTTGAGCTTTTATAACGTGTTGACCACGCAGTTTTTGGAGCTGGATTTAATCCTAATGAATCCTCTGGTGTTAAATCATTAGCTTCGCGCTGCTTAATATAGCTTTGGTCAAAATCGTAACCGGTAATAGTTGAAGTATTTGCCATACGAACGTTATCAATGCCGGTTGAAAAAAACAGATAACCTTCTGGGTCGACTAAACTCCATTTCCCTTTGTATTTTTCAGTTCTAAAATATCCCGTTGCCTTTAATTGTGGGCCGTTTTTCCAGCCACTATATTTAGAACGTCCTTTCATTGGTGAGTTTTGTAAGTTAATTTGCTCTTTTTGAGAAATAACTTGTAGCTGCTCTGTTGAAGATACTTTATTGGTAAAGTCTAATTTTGCATTTTGCCCAAATTTATCAACTAACCCTTTTAGATAGTTAGTATCAAAATTAGTTGGCTTTATAAGGCGTAAGTTGTCTATTAAAATTCGTTTATCGTCAAGTAGCCCTTTTACTCCAAATGATATCTTTACAATGCTGCTAACGTCGATATTTTTTTGTCCGCCTCTATAGATTATTGGCGTATAACTGCTTTTCCAACTTGGTGGGTTTGAGCGAATACCTGAATTAACATTTAAATTTGCGCCTTTTAATTCTATGTAATACGTATTTTGAGACTTTGCTGGCACAACAACACTTCGAGTTTGAAATTGTCCCGACTTGTCTATTGTCTTTATGTATAGGTGAGTAGAAGCCTCATCAGGGTTTTGTATATCAAGTGCAAGGGCAAAGTTTCCTGTTGCTTGCCAATCCCATCCTTTTGGGTTTATAAATTCAAAGTCACTTTCTACATTAGATTTAGATTTTAATGTAACCGCTAGTTTATGGTTTCCACCTTCCTTTATTAATGTACTAAAGCCATTAATTGTATTTATATATTGGCTGTAATTATCCTGTTCAAAATCAAAAATTATATGCTCTTTTTTTAATGGAGTGGCTCCTTTAGTTGAATTTTGATCTGAAGCTTTCGCATTGTGACACCCTGCAAGTACCGATAAACAAAAAAACGAGGATGCTAATTTTACACTATAAGGATTGAGAAACATGTTGGCCTACTATTGTGCGTGTTTAAATGTGTACTTTTGAGCAATAATTGATAGCTAAAAAGCGTTAAAACTACACAAGATAATTACACAAACGACGATATAAAACAATTAACTGTTAACAATGCAATGGATTTTAGAAGTATTTTATAATAGAGGGAGCTATTAAAAAATATAAATTATAGGTAAAAAACATAAAATTCAATACTTTAAACACTACTCTCCATAATCATTAGCAGATATTCTTTGAGGGTACTACGAGTAGATTTGTTACAGTAAAGTAGAGTTAATGCCAGATTAACTTCTATTGTAAAGCAAACAGTTTATCGGCACTTTTAGTGGTTTGAACGCAAAACACAAAGTTATACTATAACATTGTTGATTCGTTAATTTTGCGGTGTTATATTATATCACAACATAATAACCACGAACCAATATATCCATGACAAAGTTAACATTAATCTCCTCTGCTATTTTTTCTGTTTTATGTTCTCAATCAGCTTTGGCTACAACCGTTACTGGTAAAGTAATGGATGATAAAAATCAACCAATTAAAAATGCCTCTATCCATGTCCATGGCAAAAACCAAAGCGTTAAAAGTAATGATTTAGGCGAGTTTGCTATCGATATAGATGCAAACAGCCAATTACATATTAGTAAAGACAACTACATAGACTCTCGTATTACTGTTACCGAATCTTCAAATAATCTGTCTGTGTCACTTAAACCAACATCGGTTGAAACAGTGGTTGTTTATGCCTCTGCACTTCATAAGAACAGCCTAGAAATGATTTCTCCTGTAAGTGTGCTATCTGGTGATGAATTAAGAAATAAATCTAAACCAACACTTGGCGAAACTCTTAAAGGTTTACCAGGCGTAAATGCAAGTTACTTTGGCCCTGTATCATCAAGCCCAATTATTCGTGGTTTAGATGGCCCTCGCGTTAAAATCACACAAAATGGATTAGATGCCAGCGATGCGTCGCGAATTGGCCCAGACCACGCGACATCAAGCGACAGCCTAGCGGCAGAGCAAATTGAAGTGTTGCGCGGTCCAAGTACCCTACTTTATGGCTCTGGTGCAATTGGTGGCGTTGTAAACGTGGTTGATAACCGTATTCCTACTAGCAATATCGACGAGCTTACAGGCGCTGCTGAATACAGCCACGATACGGTGTCAAATTCAAACACCGTAGCTGCAAAACTTGAAACAGGTAATGAAGGCTTTAACTTTCATTTTGATGGTACAAAACGCAGCGGCGACGATTACCAAACACCAAACTTTACTATCACCGATGATGATGGCGATGTTGAAAAAGAAGATTCAGTAGAGAACACCTTTATTGATAGCGAAACACTCAACTTTGGTACCAGCTATGTTGGCGATCACTTAACGATTGGTTTTTCTTACGGTAGCATTGATACTGATTACGGCATTCCTGGGCATGAGCATCATCACGATCACGAAGGTGAAACTGAAGAAGAGCATGCAGAACATGAAGATGAAGCTGCTGAAGAGCCAGTTTACGCACATTTAGAGCAAGACCGCTGGCAAGGGCTTGTAAGTTACGCTCTTCATAATAACTGGATTGAAACCATCAACCTACGTGTTGGCTATACAGATTATTCACACAGCGAAATTGAAGATGGCGAAATTGGTACTACTTTTAAAAATAAAACGACTGAAGCACGTTTAAATTTAGAGCATAAGTTTGCTAATTGGCACGGAATGATGGGCTATCACTACAGCGATTCTGACTACGATGCAATTGGTGAAGAAGCATTTACACCCGCGAGTGTAACTACAACTAACGCATTATATTTACTAGAAGAGCGTGAATTTGGCGACGTGACAATAGAGCTTGGTGCACGTGTAGAAGATTACAAAATTGAAAGCCAAATCACGGCACACGAACATAGCCACGATGAAGTAGAAATAGATCATAGCGACGAAGAAACTATTGGATACAATAAAAGCTTTACCAATTTAAGCGTATCAGCGGGTGCTATATGGCAGTACAAACCAGGGCATAGTATTGCGACAAGTATTTCTCATTCAGAGCGTGCTCCACTTTCTGCAGAGCTTCTATCTAACGGTTTACACATTGCAACAGGTACGTATGAGCTTGGCCTTGGTTATAACATTGAGGGTAATGAAGCACATTTTGAGCCAGAGAATATCAAGCAAGAAACTTCAACAAACCTAGATTTAAGCTTTAGACGCTTTAGCGGCGACTTTGGTTACACGGTTAACTTTTTCTATAACGATATTAAGAACTTTTATTTCCAAGAAAATACAGGTTTAGTTTACGATGAAGAAGACGGTTTAGAGTCAGCAATTGGTGCACATGACGATGCTGTTGCGGTTTATCAGTTCACCAGCAAAGATGCAGAACTATATGGTATTGAATTTGATGCTCACTATCAAATTACATCAAGCGCTATGGTTAAAGTATTTGGTGACTCAACTCGTGCAAAACTTAAAGATGATGAAGGTAACCTACCACGTATCCCAGCCAATAAATTAGGCTCGGAGTTACAGTATGATTTAGGTGATTTACAACTAACCCTTACAGGTACTCATTACTTTGATCAAAACGATGTAACAGCATTTGAAACACAAACCGATGGCTATACGTTATTTGACGCACAAGCTAATTACCAACTAGGTTTAGGTGCAGTAGATGCGCAACTTTATATAAATGTAGATAACATTACCGACGAGTTAGGTTTTGTACATAGCTCGTTTATTAAAGATAAAGCACCGTTACCTGGTAGAAACTTTCGCTTTGGTATCCGTGGTTACTTTTAACCACTAAAATACAAGTAAATTGCTTGCTACTTTAAACATAATTAAAAACCGTATTTACTAAATGCGGTTTTTTATTTTTAATTAACTTAATCATATTTATGTATTTATAAAAAATAGGCACAAAAAAGCCGCATTCAATTTGAATGCGGCTTTTTAAATTATTACTTAATATTTATATTAAGAAATGATTTCGTGTAACTCAACGTCAAATACAAGCGTTGAGAAAGGTGCAATTGCAGCACCTGCGCCACGTTCACCATAAGCAAGCTCATGAGGAACGTAAATACGCCATTTAGTACCTACAGGCATCATTTGTAATGCTTCAGTCCAACCTTTGATTACGCCACCAACTGGGAATTCAGCAGGTTGACCGCGCTCGTATGAGCTATCAAAAACAGTACCGTTTACTAATGTACCGTGGTAATCAACACGTACTGTAGACTCAGCAGTCGGCTTTTCGCCTTCGCCAGTTGCTAGTACTTCATATTGAAGACCAGAATCAGTTACTGTGATTTCAGGACGTTTTGCGTTTTCTTCTAAGAATGCAATACCTTCAGCAGAAAGTACTTTTGATTCTTCTTCACGACGAGCTTGAATCTCTTCGTTAATTTTTTCGAATGCAGCTTGGATCTCTGGGATCTCAACTTGAAATGCGCTCTCTACGTACGCATCTTTCATGCCTTCAAACACTGAATTTAGGTTTAAGCCTTCGAAAGGATTAGACTTAAGTTGCTCACCCATTTGTAAGCCAATACCGTAACTTGCTTTTTCAGCATCTGTAGTAAAATTATCTGACATAATGTGTTTTTCACGTTTTGTTAGTTAAAAGACGCGACTATGCTATCACAAAATAAACCCCGTTTGTGCCTAGTTTTTATGGAGTTTTACCTTAATTAGACCAACAATATAACTACAAAGCGGTAAACTGAATAAAATTCCAGCAAGTAGAGGCATTGTTAGTAATCCTGATTCGCCAAACAGTAAAAATGGCACTACAAGCAGCCCTATACAACCAATAAAAACAGAGCCAATAACTGGCCAATGCTTATCGTATTTGGTAATAAGATGGGCAGCTAAAACATTAAAACCAACACCATAAATTAAAGCGGTAATTAATGGATACTCTGGTTGAGCATCTATAGCCATTTTTACTAATAAGCTAATAGCACTTTGATAGCAGTAACCAAACACAGTCCATAATAAAAGATGTTTTATTAATTTCTGCGAGGTTGAAAGGTTTGTTGCTTTTGTCACTTACTAAACTCCACAAAGCAAAAAACCGCCCATAAGGCGGTTTTTTTAAATAATGGTGGAGAGATAGGGATTTGAACCCTAGATGGGCTATAAACCCATGCCGGTTTTCAAGACCGGTGCATTCGACCACTCTGCCATCTCTCCGCACGGCGCGAATGATATGGTTAAACGTGTTACTTGTAAAGTGCTAAATATAAATTAATCGTAAATATTAGTTAATCGATTAAAAACAAATCACTTTACTCTTTTGTTACGCTAAAAAAGCTACAAATTTATTCGTTTAATAATATTGTTTTGGTCTGCGCGCAATCCAAGAACAAATTAAGCATGCTAATAAACTCAGTGCTGTGAATGTTACGCTTTGAAAAATTAAATCAAATCGATTTAAATCATCGCTTGGCACAACCACAAACATAAAAGCAGGTAGTATGCTAAGTAGTAAAACATAGCAGCATATTTTAAATGCACGGCCAAAATCAAAACGCTTGGTCTGTTGCATCCAAACAGTGAGCAACACCAGCATACCGATCGCAGAGCCTGCTATAAAGTGCGATGCATTTGTGTTCATTGCAACATACAGTGTTACAAAAGCACCAATGATTCCCCAAATTGACCATGCTAGCCAATTCTCTTTTTCTTGTAAAAATAAATTTCCCATAGTTTTCGTCTTCTTTATCGTTATTTTTATTAAGACTTTCCATAATGTATCAAAAAACAACCGATTAAAAAACAAACTGAAGAAGATTTATTAACTATTGTGCTTCCAAGCGCTTCTCACAGCCAAGTCATTAACTTTTAAATAATACTCTTTGTAACCTTAATGAATTATGACTATGTAAGTTGCGCAAAGTTCATACTATTTCACAAATTACTAAAATAATGCTCAGGCTTATGGCGAGGCGACTTTTTACAGTCCACTTCCGGTGTACCTATATATAAATACCCTACTATTTCATCTTGCTCATGTAAGTTAAGCGCTTTTTTAACCGCGCTACTTTGTGCAAAGTAGCCTGTGCGCCAAATACCGCCTAACCCTTGGGCAAATGCAGCTTGTTGCATTGCAAGCACACTGCACCCTGCGCTTTGTACTTGTTCAATACGAGGAACTTTTGGGTGTTCTTGATATTTAGCAATTGCTATTACAATCATAGGCGCACGAAGGGGAAGCTCTTTAGCACGGTTAATTACTTTTTCTTCTTGTTGCTCTGCCACTGCACTTTGATGATAAATGTCACCCAGTTTATGACGCGCTTCACCTTCGGCAATTATAAACTGCCACGGGGAAATACAGCCATGATCAGGAACACGTAATGCTGCTTGCTTAATTATGTCGAGCTGCTCAGGCGTAGGGCCCGGCTCTGTTAGTTTAGAGTCTGATTGGCGGGTAAGTAAAAGCTCGATAGCGTTCATAACGATTCCTCAAAATTCAAAACGCTAGAGTAACATTTAAAACCTTAAAAAATAAATACCGAGAAATTAAAATGTAAAACGACCGCAAAGGGTCAACTATGCGGCCGTTAGTAAAACAGATTAAATACGTTATTCTTTTACAATATTTCGCTTTAACCAGAAGTCGATGCTAACAAAGCGACCTCCTCCCATAAAAAATAAGCTAAGGAGCATCGCAAAATATATTGCAGAAAACTCTATACCATTATTTAAAATAGATGGTTTGCCTTTTTCGTAGAGATAATCAGGAAAACCGTGTTCTTCAACTAAGCCACGGATTTTTCCTATTCGATCTTGTACTTCTAATGAATTTTCGAGGCTTTCTTTAGCACCGGGAATTGATAACCAGTCGAGTACTTGCGCTGCACTTGTTTCTGGATTAGTTGGCGCAATTGCAAACCAACCATTATGCCAATGCACTGAGGTTGCAGCGACGACCATTGTGAACATAAGTGGGATACTGACCAAGCGAGTTAAAAGGCCAAATAATAAAAACCAACCACCTAAAAACTCACTCCAACCAGCTAAAAAGGCCAGTAAGTCTGGAAACGGTAATCCTAAACCCCATTCACTATTACCAAACCACTGAACCACATCAGGCGATGCTAGAAAATTATCAAAAAAGCCTTCTGTTTCACCGCTTATAGAGAGTTTATTATAACCCGCTATAATCATTACTGGGGCTAAAATCAGGCGAAATAGTAAAGCGGGTAAACCATCTAAAAATGATAATTTACTCAATGCTATATTATAAATATTGATTAGTTTATTCATGCGTATCCTGTGTGTTCAATGTTTATTAAGTTATAGACTATAAACAACAAAGACCGCATGAATTGATAAACTAATTCAATTTACTTACAAATGTTAAATACTTCTTGCTACTTGTAGGGCTTCAAAAATAGCGCGTTTTGCATCAATAGCTGCTGCTAATTTAGCGCCACCAATTACATGTACTTGTGCATTTTCGCTCTGATTTTTTAGCACTTCATTATTAGAAACCTGACCAATACAGGCAATAACCGTGTCTACTGGCAGTACTTTAGTTTCACCAGCAACATTAATAGTTAGCCCATTTTTATCAAAGCTTTGGTATTGGCAATCAGCGATTTGTTTAACGCCATGCTGCTTAGCAACTTGACGATGTATCCAACCGGTTGTTTTACCAAGCTCACTACCAAAACGCCCCGCACTGCGTTTTAACATATATAATTGACGTTCATCTTTATGCGGTTGAGGTTCACACTCAATGCCCCATTGCGATTTAAACTCGCTAATAGTTTGCGATTTATGCTCACTTAAAAACGCAACCATATCAAAACCTATACCACCGGCCCCTAAAATAGCGATTGATTTACCCAGCTCTACTTCGCCGCGTATAACTTCGTCATAAGCAAACACACGCTTATCATCGCTACACTTAATTGATGCTTCACGGGGGCGAACGCCAGTTGCAAATACGATATCGTCATAGTTTTTAAGCATTGAATCGTCATAAGCTTTACCAAGCTCTACAGTTACTTTTAACCGCTCAAGTTCATTAGTAAAGTAAGTAAGGGTATGATTAAAGTCTTCTTTGCCCGGTATTTGCATGGCTAAATTAAACTGACCACCCATTTGCGATTTTTGATCGATTAACGTGACCTTATGCCCTTTTTGAGCCAAGTAACAACTTGCCGATAAACCCGCAGGACCCGCACCAACTACTAATACATTTTTAGCTTTGGTTGCTTGTTCTAACGGGTAATCTAGCTCAAATGCGGCTTGTGGATTAACTAAACACGTAGCACGTTTATTTTTAAATACATGGTCTAAACAACCTTGGTTACAGCCAATACAAATATTAATTTGCTTAGATTGATTATTTGCGTATTTATTAAAAAACTCTGGATCGGCAAGTAGCGGCCTTGCCATCGAAATTAAATCAGCCTCGCCTGCATTTAAAATATCGTTAGCTATTTCTGGAGTATTAATTCGGTTAACAGCAATAACTGGCACGCTCACCACGTCTTTTAAACGTTTTGATGCTTCTTTAAATGCACCTGGCGGCACCATACTCGCAATAGTCGGTACACGCGCTTCGTGCCAACCAATACCTGTGTTAAATATATCAACACCCGCTTTTTCAAGCTCGGTAGCTTGTATGACAACTTCCTCTGGTGTTGAACCGTTTGGGATTAAATCAATAACCGACAATCTAAAAATGATTAAGAATTGCTCAGATACTTTTGCTCTTACAGCTTTAACTATTTCAAGCGCAAGTCGCATTCTATTTTCTAGGCTGCCACCAAATTCATCTTCACGTTTATTGGTGTGCGGCGCCATAAACTCATTAATCAAATACCCTTCAGAACCCATAACTTCAACGCCATCGTAGCCAGCTTTTTCAGCCATATAGGCAGAGTGCGCAAAGTCTTTAATCGTTTTTTTAATCGAGCCAAGCGACATCGCTTTAGGTTTATAAGGATTAATAGGTGCTTTTATTGCACTTGGTGCTTGATTGAATGGATGGTACGCATAACGTCCAGCGTGTAATAATTGCAAACAAATTTTTCCGCCGTGTTTATGCACAGCATCTGTGTAAGCGCGGTGCTTAAATACATCGTAATAACTATTAAATGAAGATGAAATAGGTGTTAATTTGCCACGTAAATTAGGGCTGTATCCGCCCGTAATTAACATTGCGGTACCGCCTTTTGCACGTGCTTCATAAAATGCACGTAAGCGTTTGCGATTATGCCATCCCTCTTCAAGGCCTGTATGCATTGAGCCCATCACTAAGCGGTTACGTAATTGTGTGTGTTTTAGTTGTAATTGTTGTTCTAACATCTTGTGCCCCGTCAACTGGTCTAACCTGTATACATTAGCTAATTCTGCTTTAATGGCAAGTAATAAGCAATATGTGCCTTCATTTAATTAAAAAAAGCCATAAAAACATGTATTAATAGCACCTCATAAACACTTCGTTACGATTTAGCAGTTAAATTTATTTTTATTCTAGGCTAAGATGGAACTAATGTATTAACTG
This sequence comes from Pseudoalteromonas sp. SWXJZ10B, assembly GCF_015864475.1. NCBI lineage: Bacteria > Pseudomonadati > Pseudomonadota > Gammaproteobacteria > Alteromonadales > Pseudoalteromonadaceae > Pseudoalteromonas > Pseudoalteromonas sp. SWXJZ10B. The sequence goes on along the minus strand of NZ_JADYXD010000002.1, from coordinate 219,897 downwards.
TACCAAATTAAGGAGCTATTTTGATAGCAAAGGTATTTAAAGGTATTTGGGCTGGAATTAACTTTTCTCGTCGTTTAATACTCAACATTCTGTTTTTATTACTGGTAATTGTTTTCTTAGTGTCACTCTCAAGTGACGACGATAAAATAATAGTTGAAAATGGCTCTGTGCTTAGGCTTAACCTAAATGGCCCTATTGTTGAAGAAAAAACATACATAGATCCGGTCGAAGCTGCAATTAGTGATGCAACTTCTGGTTCTGAAGCGCCAAGCGAAATATTACTCGACGATATTGTTGAAGTAATAAACGAAGCGACTAAAGACGATCGCATTACGGTGATGCTGCTTGATTTACAAGAAATGCCTAAAGCACATTTAAACAAACTTAAGCAAATTACCAATGCTATTGATGCATTTAAACAAGCTGGCAAAAAAGTGATTGCATCGGGTTATTACTATACCCAAGCACAATACTATATTGCATCACATGCTGATGAAATAGCTATGCACCCATACGGTAGCGTAGGTATTGAAGGTTACGGCATGTATCCGCTTTACTTTAAAGACGCACTTGAAAAGCTTGAAGTAACGCAGCATATTTTCCGTGTTGGTACATTTAAGTCAGCAGTAGAACCTTTCATTCGGAACGACATGTCTGAAGCAGCCAAAGAAGCTAACCGTGTTTGGTTGGGCGCTCTTTGGAGTGAATACAAACAAGATGTTGCTGCGGTTCGCCCCTTTGATGAGTCAAATTTCGACGAGACAATGGACGTATATCTTGAAAAAATGAAAGCTGCAGATGGCGATGCAGGTAAATATGCACTTGACCACCAGTGGGTTGATTCTTTAAAAACAAATCAACAAGTTCGCAAACAATTAATTGATTTAGTTGGCGCACAAGAAGATGGCAAAACATTTAAGCAAGTTTCATTTCGTGAATACTTAAGCTTGGTTAAACCACCGATTGAATTTGATAACCCTATTACCGAAAAAGTCGCCGTTGTAGTTGCTAAAGGTACAATTGTGGATGGTGAGCGTAAAGCTGGCGAAATTGGTGGCGACTCTACAGCAGCCCTACTTCGTAAAGCACGCCTTGATGACAAAGTTAAAGCGGTTGTACTGCGCATTGATTCAGGTGGCGGTAGTATGTTTGCCTCTGAAGTTATTCGTGCAGAAGTATTAGCGCTTAAAGCTGCTGGTAAGCCTGTTATTGCCTCTATGAGCTCTGTAGCTGCATCAGGTGGTTATTGGATTGCCTCTGCTGCAAACGAAATCTGGGCAGCACCGAGTACTATTACAGGGTCGATTGGTGTGTTTGGTACGTTTATGACATTTGAAAAAACCTTATCTAAAATTGGTGTTTATTCAGATGGCGTTGCAACAACCGAAATGGCTGGTTTTTCTATCACTCGTCCCCTAAACGAAAAAATGGGTCAAGTAATTCAGATGAGCGTTGAAGAAGCATACGGTCGCTTTTTAAACGTTGTCGCTGATGCCCGTAATATGACGCCTGAGCAAGTTGATAAAATTGCCCAAGGCCGCGTATGGATTGCATCTCAAGCACTTGAACTAGGTTTAGTAGACAAACTTGGTGATAAACAAGATGCTATAAAAGCAGCTGCAGCACTTGCAAAACTTAATCACTATGAAGTTAAAACCATTAAACAAGATTTAAGCTCGCAAGAAAAAATGATTCAAAATATTTTTGGTAACGCGTCTATTAAATCGATGCTTGGTTTACAAACACAAAAAACATCTGTGTTAGCAACGCAAGCTAACTTGCAAAGCGTTATTAACCAATTAAGTACTGAAGTTGAAAACCTTAAAGATTACAACGATCCACAAGGTGTATATGCACGTTGTTTAGTGTGTAATGTTGCACAATAAAAGTGCATAGCTTTACCTAATCAGCTGTATTTAAAGTTACTTAACGTTATACTAAGCCCAGTTTTTTTACTGGGCTTTTTTTATGAAACGTAAACGCATTTATATCGCTTATACTGGCGGTACTATAGGTATGAAAAAATCGAGTCGAGGTTATATTCCTGCTGAAGGTTTTTTAACAGAAACCGTAGTGAACAACGCAGAGTTTAACCGTGATGAAATGCCTTTGTTTGATATTCACGAATACTGCCCTCTTATAGATTCTTCAGATATGTCTCCTGAGCATTGGCAACTTATTGCTGATGACATTAAAGATAAATACCAAGATTATGATGGTTTTGTTGTGCTTCATGGCACCGATACAATGGCGTATACAGCCTCAGCACTATCGTTTATGTTCGAAAACCTAACTAAACCTGTGATTGTAACTGGCTCACAAATTCCGCTTTCTCAATTACGCTCAGATGGTCAAGTAAACCTTCTGAATGCAATGTATTTAGCGGCAAATTATCCAATTGCAGAAGTAAGTCTATTTTTTAATAACCAACTGTTTAGAGGTAACAGAGCAACTAAAGCCCACGCCGATGGATTTAATGCATTTGCGTCGCCTAATCTTGATCCCTTAGCGTTATCGGGTATTAGTATTCAACTTATTAAAGGCCAACTTAGTCCTTATGTTGAAAATGAGCTGCAAGTTACCCCTATTACACCTCAACCCATTGGTGTGCTTTATTTATACCCTGGTATTAGTCAAGAAGTGGTTAAAAGCTTAGTTAACGGCAATATTAAAGCCTTGGTGTTGCTTAGTTTTGGTGTAGGTAATGCACCGCAAGATCCTAACTTTTTATCAATACTTGAAGAAGCAAGTAAACGTGGCGTCGTTATTGTTAATTTAACCCAGTGCTTAAAAGGCCATGTAAATATGGGCGGCTATGCAACGGGTAATGCACTGTTAAATATTGGTGTTATTAGTGGATACGATATGACCCTTGAAGCGTGTTTAACTAAATTACATTATTTATTTAGCCAAAAGCTAGAAGTAGAGACGATTCGTCATTTAATGCAAGACAATTTACGTGGTGAATTAAGCCGTTAAATCTCACCGCGCCTAAAATACAAAAGGCACGCTAAATAGCGTGCCTTTATCGTTTTAAACAACTGTTTATTACCTAACTTTAGCGTCGATATCTACTAAGTCAGTTAAATGGCATGTTTCACCGCTATGGGTTTTAACGCCGTGCTCACCAAAGTAATCACGCTGGGCTTGAACTAAATGCCCATTACTCGGTGTGGTTAATGTTGCTAAATACGTTTGTGTAGCACCCAATACAGGGAATGCTAAACCAGTCATTATTGCTTGTCCGGTAATTTTGCGCAAAGAGTTAGACTCTTTCTCAAGGGTATCAATAAATTCAACACCTTGTGCAACGCTATCAAGGTAGTCAGCACGAATAATACAACCAGCACGCCACGTTTGAAGCGTTTTAGATAAATCAACTTTCCACTGATGAGTACGTGATGCACCTTTAATTAACGCTAAACCTTGGCGATACGCTAGTAAGCTTGCAAGTAAGAACGCTTCTTTTAGCTCTTCTAAATCAATTTCAACATTGTTAGTTGATTTAGATGCATACGTCATCTCTTGTGCAGCCGTTGTATTACATGCATTAGTTAAATGACGAGCTTGTACAGCAGCAACAAGTGAAGGAACTGCAATACCAAGTTCTAGTGCATTTTGCGCAGTCCAAAGACCAGTACCTTTAGCGCCAACTTTATTATCAATTAAGTCCGCAAGCGGTACATTATTATGATTTTCAAGTGACAATATGTGGCTAGAAATAGACAGTAAATAGCTATTTAATTGACCTTCTGACCAGTCATTAAATATCTCAGCCACTTCTTTTGGAGAACGATTAGTGCCTAAACGAAGTAATTGGTACACTTCTGCAATAAGTTGCATAAGTGCGTATTCAATACCGTTGTGAACCATTTTTACAAAATGACCACTTGCTGATTGACCAACACGTGCAAAACACGAGTCGCCATTATAGCTAGCAGCTACTTTTTCAAACCATGGCTCAATACGTTCCCAACCACCCTCAGAACCACTTGCCATCATTGCAGGACCATGGCGAGCGCCTTCTGCACCGCCAGAAATTCCCATAGTGGCAAATTCAAATTTATTTTGGTATTTAAGTTTACGCGTTATACCGTCTTTATAATTACTATTACCGCAATCGACAATCATATCGTCACAGTTAACGCCGGCCTCTACAAGTTCATTACAAACTGTATCAACTAACTCACCAGCAGGAACAAGTAATAAAATAGAACGAGGTGCCTCTAAACGCCTTACCATGTCTCTTAAATCAGAGACAATGTGAAGCCTATCAGCCATGCCTTGAGATTTAGCACAACTTAGTAACTCTTCACCCGCATGTGGGTTTTTGTCATAAGCGACTAGCGTTATCCCTTTTTCAATCAAGTTTAGGGCAAGATTTTTTCCCATAACGCCTAACCCTACTAATGCAACTTGCATCTAGTGTCCTCCTCGGTAACAACTATTTGGTTAGAAAATTCAGTGTATAAATTAAATAATACCGCGTGCATTATACTCATGCAGTCATAAAATACTAATTATGAGTCAATACAACATGCTTTTTTATTACAGATAAATAAGCTACGTAATTATATCAAACATCAATGGTCTCGGGGTGACTAAAAGCAAAGCTAATTGAAATTAAGATCATTGACGCATTCTGACACCGGTGTCATAATGATGACACAATAGTTTTGTATAAAATAGTGGCAAACCTTTGAAGTTTGCACATAACTAAAATATTTTATTCTAATATAGATATTTTAAGTCAACAAAATAACGTCAACATGCTTTCACCAAGCAAACAGGAGAAATTGATGCTAAGACGCACGAAAATAGTCGCTACCCTTGGACCTGCTACCGATAGAGATAACAACTTAGAAAAAATTATTATCGCTGGGGCTAATGTAGTACGTTTAAACTTCTCACATGGTGTTGCCCAAGATCATAAAGACCGTGCACAAGCTGTACGCGATATTGCAAAAAGATTAGGCAAGCATATTGCTATCCTTGCTGACCTTCAAGGCCCTAAAATCCGCGTTTCTACTTTTAAAGAAGGTAAAGTAACGCTTGCTGTGGGTGCAAAATTTACCCTTGATGCAAAAATGGAAAAAGGCGAAGGCGACATAAACTCTGTAGGTATCGATTATAAAGAATTACCTAACGATGTAAGCCCTAACGATTTACTACTTCTAAATGACGGCCTTATTCAATTAAGTGTTGATGAAGTAGCTGGGCATTTAGTGCATTGTACAGTCACTGTTGGCGGTGTTTTATCTAACAATAAAGGTATTAACCGTTTAGGTGGTGGCTTAACTGCTCCAGCATTTACTGAAAAAGACAAAGAAGATTTAATAACTGCCGCTGAAATTGACGTAGATTACATTGCCGTATCATTCCCACGTAGTGGCGACGATATGCGCTACGTACGCTCACTTGCTGAAGCTGCTGGTTCAAAAGCACAGTTACTTGCTAAAATTGAACGTGCTGAAGCCGTTGAAACCCAAGAAGCTGTTGATGACATCATTTTAGCGTCTGACGCAGTAATGGTTGCTCGTGGTGATTTAGGTGTTGAAATTGGCGATGCTGCTCTTATGGGCAAGCAAAAACTAATTATTCGTCGTGCTCGTTCATTAAACCGTACTGTAGTAACAGCAACGCAAATGATGGAATCGATGATCGATAACCCTATGCCTACACGTGCAGAAGTTATGGATGTTGCAAATGCTGTTCTTGATGGAACAGATGCTGTAATGCTTTCAGCTGAAACAGCTGCTGGTGATTATCCTGAAGAAACAGTTGCGACTATGGCACGCGTTTGTTTAGGTGCTGAATCGCAAAAAGAAACGCACGTTTCTAAGCACCGTTTAGATAGTCGCTTTTCTAACAATGCTGAATCAATTGCGCTTTCTGCTATGTATGCAGCTAATCACTTAGATTCTGTTAAAGCAATTATCACACTTACTGAATCTGGTAGTACAGCGAAATTAATGTCGCGTATCAGCTCAGGCTTACCAATCTACTCGCTTTCACGTCATGCGAGTACATTAGGTCAAACAGCACTTTATCGTGGTGTTTACCCAGTATTTTTTGATTCTACAAAAACTGAAAAAGACGGTATGGTAAAAGCTGCGCTTGATACTTTAGTTTCTCAAGGGTCTTTACAGCCTGGCGATACAGTAATTATTACTCACGGTGACTCAATGGAAACTGTGGGCGCAACTAACACAATGAAAATTGTAACTGTTGCATAATTAAACGCCGAATATAAAAAATGCGAGCTTAGCTCGCATTTTTTGTGTCTGTAATAAAAGCGTTGGCTTTAACTTGCTAACGCCGCTTTAACCTTATCTCGGTAGCTACGGCTCACTTTTAATTCTTGGCCATTTTCAAGTACTAATAAATACTCACCACTTACTTGTGTAACCAGTTTACTAATTTGTTTTGTATTTACTATTGCGCTGCGGTGCACACGCACAAATAACTGAGGGTCGAGCTCTTGCTCAAGCTCTTTCATTGTTTTACGTAGAATATGCGTTTGTCCGTCTTCACAGTGTAAACACATATAGTCACCTGCTGCATCAACCCATTGGATAGTCGCTACTGGTACTCGAATAATTTCACCCTGCTCTTTTACAGCAAGCGATTCTGGGTAACGTCTGTCTGTTAGCATATCGCCAGTGGCTAATTTTTTAAGTATTTCTTCGCAATTGTTACCAGTAATACCGGCTACAAAACTCGCTAGTTTTTTCTTATGGGCGTTGTCTTGCTGCGTTTTTAAGTAGGTATGCACTTTTTCTACCGCCTGTTTTAGTCTGTTATCATCAACGGGTTTTAAAATGTAATCGAGAGCATGAATTTCAAACGCTTTTACAGCAAACTGATCAAAGGCCGTTACAAATACAATCGCTGGTAATGCTTTTGAGCTTTCGCTAAGGGCTCTTGCTACTTCAAAGCCATTCATACCTGGCATTTGAATATCTAAAAAAACCAAATCAATTTTCTCGCTTTGACACATTTCAATTGCATCAGCGCCTGAACTACACAATTTAATTACTTCAATATCAGAGTATTCTTCGAGCCTTACCGCTAAACCTTTTCGTGCTAACGGTTCATCATCAACAATGAGTGTTTTTATTTTAGTCATTTTTCACAGCCTTCTCAAAAGGTACTCGCAGATTAACTTTTAATCCACTTGGCGTATTATGTGATAATACAAACGAATAATTATTTTCATACAACGTTTTTAATCTATCTTTGGTATTAGCGACACCTACGCCTTGAGCGTTAACTAATTGGCCATCGAGTATGTCAGTACCTGGGCCGTTGTCGCCCACTTCTAGTAATAACTCATTCGCAAATACCTGTGCTTTTATATCAATTACTCCACCTTCTGTTAGATGAGCAATAGCATATTTAATCGCGTTTTCTATAATAGGTTGCAAGATTAAGCTCGGTACTAAAGCCTCTTTAGCTTGCTCGCTTATATCTACATTTACCTTTAATCGCTCATCAAAACGTACACGTTCTATTTCTAAGTAAAGCATGAGCGCATGTAACTCTTGCTCTAACGGTACTTTTTTTATTGGATCGGTATTTAATGTATAACGTAGAAAGTCACTTAACCTTGCTACCATTAAGTTAGCATCTTTGTTTTCTTTAACCAAAATTAAAGTAGAAATAGCGTTAAGTGTATTGAATAAAAAATGGGGGTTAAGCTGATACCTAAGCATTTTTAATTGCGCTTCGTGTGCCATAGTTGTGGCTTTTAGTGCTTTTTGTCGCTCACTTTGTAATAACTGATAATATTTAACGCCAAAGTACAGACCACTCCAACATAAAATAATATAAACCGAATCTAAACCTTGCTGCAGGTAATAAAACCACTCCTCTGGTCTATAACCATGGCGGTATATTTCCCACAAATTAAATTTTTGAACGACAGCCCATAAAGTACCTGTTACATAAGAGGCACCAAATACCACAATCATTAATACCCAAGGCGAGGCATTCCAAATTTTACGGTAAATATACCTAAGCGGTACTGTCATTAAGCAACCAGCGTAAGCATTTAATAAAATAACAAATACGTATATATCACGCATTTCAAATACTTTAGAGCCAATATAATTTACTAACGCATAACCAATCCAGCCTGCAATTTGCAAAAGCCAAAAAAAGCGCTGTCTGTTATCGACTAAAGATTGCCAGTTCAAAATAGATGTTTACTCCGTATAGTTAAAGACTAATTCCATAAAATAGGCGCTTGTTATTCTTTATTATTTTTACCTATGTAGGGCTAATTTTAATAAAATTAGATAGTCTTATTATATAGATTTATGAGTTTGCATAGCACTACAGCCTACCTTGCTTTTTAATAGTCTTACCGCAAACAAATAGTAGATACACTAAAAAAGCGAAAGGTTATTCACCTTTCGCTTTTTAAATATAAATAGCTTTGTGTAAATTAAGCTAGTTTGTCTGATGCTACTTTGTATGTTGGATCTTCAATCACATTCACTTCAACCAAATCGCGTGCTTTATGCAACAACTGCGTACAGTCTTTACTTAAGTGACGTAAGTGAAGTTGTTTACCTGCTTTTGTGTACTTATCAGCAAGTGTGTCAATTGCTTCTATTGCACTGTGATCAGATACGCGGCTATGCTTAAATTCAACAATTACATTTTTAGGGTCATTTTTAACATCAAATAACTCTGCAAAGTTTTTAACTGAACCAAAGAAAAGCGGGCCATGTAACTCATATACTTTAGCGCCTTCTTCATCAATATAGTTAGTTGTGTATATGTGCTTAGCATGCTGCCAAGCAAATACTAATGCAGATACAATAACACCTACACATACTGCAATCGCTAAATCGGTAATAACAGTCACACCCGATACAAGTACTATTACGAAAGCGTCTGATAGAGGCACACGCTTCATCATTTTAAAGCTGGCCCATTCAAACGTACCTAATACAACCATAAACATAACACCAACAAGTGCAGCTAGTGGGATCATCTCAATTAAGCTTGAAGCGAATATGATGAACGCAAGCAACATCAATGCAGCACTTATACCCGATAAGCGAGAACGACCACCTGAGTTAATGTTGATCATTGATTGACCAATCATTGCACAACCACCCATAGCACCAAACATACCACAAGTAATATTTGCAGCGCCTTGGCCTATACACTCTTTATTACTATGACCGCGAGTTTCTGTAATCTCGTCAATTAAGCTAAGCGTTAATAATGATTCAATTAAACCAATAGCCGCTAAAATAAGTGCATAAGGAAAAATAATTTGTAGCGTTTCGAAAGTAAACGGCACCATAGGAATATGAAACTGAGGTAAACCGCCTGCAATTGTTGCAGCTTCGTCGCCTGTCATTCCTTTTAAGAAATCAACTACAGTATGCGCTTCTAAATCCAAACCAATAACTAAAGCGGTCACTGTAATAATAGCGACTAATGTAGAGGGTACAGCCGTTGTTAGTTTAGGTAAAAACTGAATAATAGCCATCGTTAAAGCCACTAAACCAAGCATAATATATAACGGGTTACCCGTCATCCATTCTTGTCCGCCCATACCATCAGGCACTTTAAATTGTCCTAACTGAGCGAGAAAAATAACAATAGCTAAGCCGTTTACAAAACCAAGCATTACCGGATGAGGAACCATGCGGATAAACTTACCGAGTTTAAATACACCCGCGAGTATCTGCAGTATGCCCATGAGCAATACGGTCGCAAATAAATACTCAACACCATGATCAAGCACTAAACTTACCATAACAACAGCTAGTGCACCGGTTGCACCTGAAATCATACCAGGGCGGCCACCAAATATAGCCGTAATTAAACCAACGATAAACGCGGCATATAGACCAACTAAAGGTTCTACATTTGCAACAAAGGCAAACGCAACAGCTTCTGGAACTAAGGCTAGCGCCACAGTTAATCCAGATAAAATATCGTTTTTAGCAGAGCTAGGCGCCCTACTGAGTAAGTTAAACATTGAGTTCCTCAAATGGTGTAATGGGTATCAAAAAAGCGCTAAATTCTACCAAATTAGCGCTCAGTTAACAATTGTCATTATGTGGTTAAACTAAACTAAAAGAGGTTTAGCTTTTAAAAGAAGTGCTTTTATAAAGGGAGGGAAGTACTACGTTTTACACATGTCATTGTTACATTAGAATGTACTTCTTGTACATATTCTAAGCTTAGTAAATTATCGCGTACAAAGTGCTCATAACCTTCTATGCCTTGTGAAATTATGCGTAGCATAAAGTCCATTGTTCCAGCCATGGTGTAACACTCTGTTACTTGATCATAACTCATTATAAGTTTTTCAAATTCAGCAAGGTTCTTTTTACCGTGATTTGATAAACGCACATGTGCATATACAAGCATATCAAAGCCAAGTTTTTTCTCATCTAAAAGAGCCACTTTGCTTTTTATATAACCATCTTGCTCTAGCTTGGCAATTCGACGCCAGCATGGAGATTGAGACAAGCCTACTTTATCAGCAATTTCTGCGGTTGATAAACTAGCATCTTGTTGTAAAAGTGCCAATATTTGGCGATCTACGTGATTTAGAGACATTTTATTTCTTATTTATCAAATAAACTGGTTAAATTATACAACCATTTTAAAACTCAGTCTGCTTATTTTTAATTTTTATGCAGTTTACCAAACTTCAAATAAGTAACTTAACCAAACTTACCACTCACAAAAGGATTTGTTTGTTTTTCAAATCCAACCGTAGTGTCGCTCCCATGCCCTGCCAATATTTTAGTATTATCAGGTAAGGTTAGAATATGCGTCTTAATCGACTCTATAAGTTGTTCGCTATTCCCCTTAGGGAAATCAGTTCGCCCTACTGAGCCTTTAAAAATAACATCACCTACAATAACGCATTCATTGTCTTGTTGATAAAACACAATATGACCAGGTGTATGCCCTGGGCAATGCTTCACTAAAAAGCTAAGTTTACCTACGCTAACGGTGTCGTTATGGTTTAGCCAAATATCCGGGTAAAAAGGCTCAATGGGTTTAAACCCGAACATTTGTGCTTGCATAGGTAAGTTTTCAAACCAGAAGTACTCATCTTTTTGTGGGCCAATAATTTGTACGTTAAATTGATTACGTAAAATATCAGCCCCACCCACATGATCTAAATGCCCGTGCGTTAACCAAATAGCACTTAATTCTAGTTTATGCTCATTAAGGGCAGCTACTATTTTATCAGGGTCGCCACCTGGGTCTATGACTACGGCTTGTTTAGTTTCACTACACCAAATAATACGACTATTTTGTGCAAATGCAGTGACGGGTATGGTTATAATTTGCATATTAGATTTCTTTACTTTTTTGATCTGGAATAACAACTTCTTCTTCAAATGACATCAATATTGGGTACTTTAAGTACGCTTGATCATAAAATGGACTTTGCTCATATAACCAGTTTAGTCTCGCATCAGCGTCGCTTGCGAACGATTTATCTTTAAGCTTTTCATCAAACTTAAGCGCTAGCTTTGGATTGTCTTTTAGCATTTGGCGTGCAAACGGAATTAGTGCATAGTTTTCCATATACTCAGTACGCTGAAAAATAGTATTAAATTCCCCCCATGCAAAAAACGAATCTGGTGCTTCAGGATGCAATAAATGCACAGCAAGCTCACCTGCTTTTTGTTGAGTATTGACTTGATACCAACCATCTAAATCTACATTTATAGCAGGGACATAATCAAAACTTGCTGACACTCTAAAACGGCCTTCAAATGGTGCTTTATCAAACGTGTAGTCTGCCACCTTTGCTACTTTTAAAGGCTGTGTGTTTGCCCCTTCAAGTTTATTAATAGAGACACCATGTAACTTTAGTTTCTTAATAATATTGCGATATACAGGCGGAATAAAAAAAGCTTTAGGTACTTCAACTGTATGTTGTACATCTTTTTGCCAATAAATAGGTAAGTCGGTATATGTATGTGCTTTACCCAAATACTTCACTTCATTTTGGCCTGAGAGCGCATTCATGCTTGATGAATACTCAATACCTTTAAACTGCGCAATCGTATCAGCTTGCTTGGAATAGCCACGCTTTACTATTAACTGTTTAGGAACAAATTCCTGTTCTTTTTTTACTGCATTAGCTAATTCATGACTGTGCTTTGATAGCGCAGTAATAGCACCATCTAAAAATACGTAAGTTCCTAATACACGTTGCTTGTAAGGCTTCAATGAATGATTTTCAACTAAAATAGTCGGTAATGACTTTAAATCACCCCAACCATTTGAAAAGCGCGGCGTAGCAACCCATCCCGCTAATCCTTTTTTAAAGTCGCGCTTGTCCATAACAAAAACAAGTGGCCCTGGCATGTGCCCTTGCTTAGCTAGCGTATCGTCAATCAGAGGTTTAAAAAACTGGTTTAGTGCATCAGATACCGCAGGCGACTCGCTTGAAAATACCGGATTGTAGCCATAAGTCACATCGTATTGGTAATCTGCGCCATCGGTTACGTGTACATCAATGTATAAATTTGGGTTGTAGTCGTTAATAACCTTTAGAACACTTCTAACTTCTGGGGTATCTAATTTAGTAAAATCACGATTTAAATTAAGGTTATTAGCATTTGTTCTAAAGCCCATTTTTGTAGGGCCCCGTTGATTGATGCGATTGAATGCACTGCTACGTTCGTGTCCATCTACATTTAAAATAGGAATAAATAATATGTTTACCTTTTTTAAAATGTCACGGCGCTTACCCGTCGCTATATCTCTGAGTAACATAAACATGGCATCTTTACCGTCTATTTCACCAGAATGTATTCCTGCCTGGATAAAAATAGTTGGCTTAGTGCTATTAGCCATTTGCCTTGCTTCAAAAAAGCCTTGCTCACTGGCAATCAACATTTTTATTGCACGCTTGCTATTACTATAGCCAATGGTTTGAGATTGAAACTGAGTAGGGTTTGCAGCAACTAACCTATCAACAAATGCCATTGTATTTGCATAATCTGGCGACGCTTCACCTGCTGACAGCTCAAAATCAGTAGTTAGCGGCCCTTGTTTTTGTAAAAGCTCTACGCTTTTCCCCTGCCACTCAATTAATGGAGGTAAGTGTGCGTCATACGCCACACTTGCAGATAAAAATAGTAAACTTGCAAACATAAAATTCTCTAACAAACGCCTTAATTATATAAATTATATCAACTAAATTTTTTATAATGAGGAAACTGCGGTGATTCAACAAAAAAATGCAGCCAACTACATCTCACTCATTCACACCTGTCTTTTAAGGCTATATAACATTATTAATGTACAGTAATTCATTACATAACTATTTATACCAACTCGTAAAAATACTTAATCAATTTAAGGGATTACATCTGACGCTAACAGCGTCAAAAATGTCTGATATACGTCTGCATGGATCCAGGAGAGTGAGTAATGATGGAGCAATTGCCAAGAACAACTAAATAGTGAATTTCGCCCTGCTCTAACGTAATTTTTTATCGCTAAATAGAGCTCATATAAGTAGATGGGTATTAATTTGAAAAAGCCAATTTAGCTCAGCTATAAAAAAGTGTAAGTTATTAAATTACAGGCACAAAAAAAGGAGCCATAGGCTCCTTTTTTAATACTTATATGAAAAAGCTTAAGCGGCTAGGCCTTCTTTTGCTTTTTCTACAAGCGCTGCGAATGCAACTTGGTCATAAACAGCGATATCTGCAAGGATCTTACGATCGATTTCTACAGATGTCTTTTTAAGACCATTGATAAAACGGCTGTAAGACAGACCATTTTGACGTGAAGCAGCATTGATACGTGCAATCCATAATTGACGGAAAGTACGTTTCTTCGCACGACGGTCACGGTAAGCGTATTGACCCGCTTTAGTAACAGCCTGGAAAGCTACGCGGTAAACACGTGAACGTGCTCCGTAGTAACCTTTTGCTTGTTTTAAAACTTTTTTGTGACGTGCACGTGCGACAACGCCGCGTTTAACTCTTGCCATTTCTAAAAACCCCTATTAAGCGAACGGTAACATACGTGAAACTAGACCATGGTCATTTTTATGAACCATCATCTTAGGACGTAGGTGTAACTTACGCTTAGAAGTTTTCTTAGTCAGAATATGACGAAGATGCGCTTGTTTACGCTTGAAACCGCCAGAAGCAGTCTTTTTGAAACGCTTAGCAGCGCCACTGTGACTTTTTAGCTTATAAGCCATTGCAATAACTCCAAATTGTATTGCTTTTAAATTAGTAAGCAGGCGTGAGATATATTTCTATAGCTCCACTTTTAGGCCTAACTTACTGCCATGTTCCGGTGAAGACCCAGCATAAATGCCGCAATCTTACTTTAATACCGGTTAACTCAGGTGAATATTCGCATATTACTTGCAGACCTGAGCTAATTTCGGTGCGTATTATCGCTTAAAAATTATTTTTTAGCAACAGGCGCCATCATCATAACCATTTGGCGACCTTCAACACGATTTGGGAAAGACTCAACTACTGCAAGTTCTTCTAAATCGGCTTTGATACGGTTTAATAATTCTATACCAATTTCTTGGTGAGCCATTTCACGACCACGGAAGCGGATAGTAATCTTAGCTTTATCGCCAGCTTCTAAGAACTTACGTAAGTTGCGAAGCTTAACCTGATAATCACCTTCATCCGTACCAGGACGGAATTTGATTTCTTTTATCTGGATTTGCTTTTGCTTCTTCTTCTGCTCTTTTAGTTCTTTGCTTTTTTCAAAGATGAACTTACCGTAATCCATGATTCTACAAACAGGCGGCTCAGCGTTTGGACTGATCTCAACAAGATCAACACCCGCTGCATCGGCCATAGTTTGCGCGTCTTGTAATGACTGAATTCCAGCTTGTTCGCCTTCAATGTCAATTAAACGAACTTCTTGCGCTGTAATTTCTTCGTTAATACGATTTTTTTGAGCTGTTTGTTGCCCTTTCTTGCCGCCTCTAATAGTACGTTCCTCCAAGAATATCAATAATATAAGCGTGTAATTGGCTGTTTGTTAATGCCTTACACGCTCGATTTTTACTGCCGATTTTTAATTTCTTCGCTAATTTTAGCTACAAAATCATCGACATTAAATTTGCCTAGGTCTTCACCTGTGCGAGTACGCACTGCTACTTCTTGTTGTTCAACTTCTTTATCGCCAACAACAAGCAAGTATGGAATACGCTTCAGTGTATGCTCACGGATTTTAAAGCCAATCTTCTCATTTCTCAAGTCAGCAGCGGCTCTAATTCCAAGTTTATTTAATTTTTGTACAACTTCTTTAACATAAGGAGCCTGTTTATCGGTAATATTCATAATTACCACTTGCTTTGGCGCAAGCCACGTCGGGAATAAACCAGCGTACTCTTCAGTTAAAATGCCAATAAAGCGTTCAATAGAACCTAAAATAGCACGATGTATCATTACAGGTGTACGACGTTCGTTATTTTCTGCTACATAAGTAGCGCCTAAACGACCCGGTAATGCAAAGTCTAATTGCACTGTACCACACTGCCACGCTCTGTCTAAACAATCGTATAAAGTAAATTCAATCTTTGGACCATAAAACGCGCCTTCACCCGGAAGATAATCAAATTCAATATCGTTTAGCTTAAGTGCTTCGGCTAAAGCAAGCTCTGCTTTATCCCACATATGGTCTTCACCAATGCGTTGTTCTGGGCGAGTAGATAGCTTAACTACAATCTTCTCAAATCCGAATGTTTCATATGTATCATAAACCATCTTAATACACGCTGAAACTTCGTCCATTATCTGCTCTTCGGTACAGAAAATGTGAGCATCATCTTGGGTAAAGCCACGTACACGCATTAAACCATGTAGTGCACCTGATGGTTCATTACGATGACAACAACCAAATTCAGCCATACGAAGTGGTAAATCACGGTACGATTTTAAACCCTGGTTAAAGATCTGCACATGTCCTGGGCAGTTCATTGGTTTAATCGCGTATTCACGCTTTTCAGACTCAGTGGTAAACATTGCTTCTGAATATTTTTCCCAGTGACCTGATTTTTCCCAAAGTGAACGGTCCATCATCATTGGACCTTTTACTTCTTCGTACTCATATTCGCGTAATTTTTCACGTACAAATTCTTCAAGCTCGCGGTAAATGCTCCAACCATCGTTGTGCCAAAATACCATACCTGGCGCCTCTTCTTGCCAATGCCATAAATCAAGCGCTTTACCAATACGGCGGTGATCGCGTTTTTCAGCTTCTTCAAGGCGTTTTAAATACGCTTTAAGTTGCTTTTTATCGCCCCACGCTGTGCCGTAAATGCGTTGTAGCATTTTGTTTTCTGAATCACCACGCCAATATGCACCCGCAACTTTCATTATTTTGAAGTTTTGGCAAAATTTCATGTTAGGAACGTGAGGTCCACGACACATGTCTACATATTCTTCGTGATGATATAACCCTGGGTGGTCATCTTTAGCGATGTTTTCGTCCAGAATTTCTATTTTGTATGTTTCGCCACGCGCTTCAAATGTATCGCGTGCTTCTTGCCAGCTTACTGTTTTTTTCACTACGTCGTAGTTGGTTTTTGCAAGTTGCAACATACGCTTTTCAATTGCTTCAAGATCATCTTGTGATAATGAATGTTCCATATCGATATCGTAGTAAAAACCGTTATCAATGGTAGGACCTATTGCCATTTTTGCGTCTGGGAAAAGTTGCTTAACTGCATGACCAATTAAGTGAGCACAAGAGTGACGAATGATTTCAAGGCCGTCATCGTCTTTAGCGGTAATGATCTCAAGACGAGAGTCTTCACTAATTAAATCACATGCATCAACACGGTCGCCATTAACACGACCCGCAATGGTCGCTTTAGCTAAACCAGGGCCAATATCGTTTGCAACATCAAGCGTACTTACAGGGTTTTCAAAACTACGTTGACTTCCGTCTGGAAGAGTAATAACTGGCATTATAAATCCTTGCTACAGTGGTGACACCTACAATGTATCACGTGTATTTTTAATAAATTAAATGAGAATGACTCGACAACGCTTTTACGAATAAGCATTGACTAACAAATGTAGATGCAGAGTCTATTCAACTACAAAGATATATTGTCGCGTGCTGCGCATTTAATTACAAGTTTTAAGGGGTGAAATCCACCCGTTTTGAGCACAAAATGTAACTTTTAGAGCAAAAAAAATAATTTCATTAAAATATAAAAGCATCAACGCACTAATTACGCACCTACAACTATACCTACACTCGCATTTTAATGTGTGTTGCGTATAATACTGCGTAATTAAGTTATTTTAGAGAATAGACATGAGAACATGTGGTGTAGAAATTACCGGTAGTGATGTACTACTTTGTATTTTAAGTAAAGATAATGACGTATTTGATATTCGCGATGTGCGCCAAACACGCTTTACCTTAGGTAACGGTAACGACACTGAAGTAATGCGTAAATTTCAATTCGATTTTGCAAAACTAATGCAAGATTACCAAATTGATTCTGTTGCAATCCGTGAGCGTCAGCCTAAAGGTAAATTTGCTGGCAGCGCAAAAGGATTCAAAATGGAAACTGCGATTCAATTAATCGACAATTTAGATGTACGTTTATTTACCACAACTGAAATTAAAGAACAGGTAAAGCGTAATCCTATTCCTATTGATTTTGAAGAAACAGGCCTTAAAAAGTACCAAGAAAATGCATTTGTAAACGCTTACGTTTACATAATGAAAAAAACATACCGCAGCGACGAAATGTAAAGTTATTGCTCGTTTAAAAACGCGTACTTATCAGTGTAAGACGCGTTTTTTTGTATCTAAAAAACATAATTAGATTTTATTAATCTAATTATACATTAGTCTAACTGCACTTCTCTTTGTCGACAATATGTGTTTATTTTAACTTTGTAGTTTACATAACTCACACACATTTTCATGGAGAGAGCAATGCACACACACACTATTGCGGTAAAAGAAGTAGAACAAATAAATCACTTACCGTTATCGCAAAGCTATTTTAAAGGTATACAAAGCACACCTTTAACAAATTCGACTATCGGGGAGTACTTTGACTTTATTGTCGACAAAAATCCAGAGGCGTTAGCTGTTGTAGTTCATCACCAGGGTATTCGCTTAACGTATAAAGAATTTCAAAAAGAAGTTAATCAACTTGCTATGGGGTTGCTGGCACTTGGCGTGAAACCAGGCGAGCGTGTTGGTATTTGGTCTCCTAATAATATTGAGTGGTGCTTAACCCAATTTGCAACCGCAAAAATTGGCGCAATAATGGTTTGCATCAACCCTGCATATCGCCCTAACGAATTACAATACGCCTTAAATAGTGTTGAATGCTCTACTCTAATCACAGCATCAAACTTTAAAGGCAGTGATTATTTAGAAATGCTCAATGGTTTGGCTCCAGAACTTGCAACTTGCGATAAAGACACACTTAATTTAAAAGCACTGCCCACTCTTAAAAATATAATCCGCATTGGCGATGAAGCATCTCCTGGTATGTACTCTTTTAATGATGTTATTAACTTGCCAACATCAGCACATGAGCTTGAATTAAAAGCAATAGGTGCAAACTTAAATGCTGAGCAAGACATCAATATACAATTTACATCAGGCACAACAGGTAACCCAAAAGGCGCAACGCTCACTCATAAAAACATTTTAAATAATGCGCTATTCGTCGCCGAATCTATGCACTTTACGAGCGATGACAAGTTATGTATCCCCATCCCGTTATATCATTGCTTTGCAATGGTATTGGGTAGCTTGTTGTGTGTTAGTAAAGGTGCAGCAGCCATTTATCCAGGCGATTCGTTTGATGCAAAAACCACACTAGATGTAGTTCAACAAGAAGGATGTACAGCGCTGCACGGTGTACCTACCATGTTTATTAGTGAGCTTGAGCTAAGTAATTTTAACGATTATGACTTAAGTACTTTACGCACGGGTGTAATGGCAGGCTCTACATGCCCAGAGCAAGTAATGCGCAAAGTACAAACACAAATGAACATGCATCAAGTACTGATTGCTTACGGGCAAACTGAGTGCAGCCCCATAAACAACATTACCGAAACAGACTCTTCAATAGAGCGGCAAGTAACGACGGTTGGCCGCGCACTTGCCCATACCGAGGTTAAAATTATTGACGAGTTGGGTAACATTCAACAAATTGGTCAACCTGGCGAAGTGTGTAGTAAAGGTGCAGGTATAATGCGCTGCTATTGGAATGACGATGCTAAAACAAAAGCCACAATAGATGACAACGGTTGGCTACACTCTGGCGATTTAGGTGTCATGGATACAGAAGGGTTTGTCACTATTGTTGGCCGTATTAAAGATATGATTATTCGTGGCGGCGAAAACATTTACCCGCGCGAAATAGAAGAAGTGCTTTACACCTACCCGGGCATTCAAGATGCTGCCATATTTGGTATAACAGATGAAAGGTATGGCGAGGAAGTGTGCGCTTGGATCCAACCAAAAGAAGACGCTGTGCTTGATGAGCAAGCAATTCGTGAGTTTTTAAAAGACAAACTAGCCTATTTTAAAATGCCACGACATATCCGTTTTGTAGAAAACTATCCAATGACAGTAACAGGTAAACTGCAAAAATTTAAAATGCGTGAGCAAATGCAAGAAGAGCTAAGCGACAAAGCCTTCTCCTAATTTTTCTCTACAAAAAATCTGAACTCTGAATAATAAATCTACCTCAAGTAACGATTAAAAAGCACAGCCAATTGGCTGTGCTTTTTTTATACTGAATTGATTATAAATTCAGCATTCTCTTTTTTAAACGTTCTAAATCAATCGCACTCGAGCGCACTGTTAATTTAATGTGGCTGTATTCATATTCTTCTTTAACAACACTCATACTCGATCGGATTTCGCCCACGATACCTTTGGCTGTGTACGGTATAACAATCTCTTCTTCAATCATGTCCTCTTGAGCAATGCCAATAATGTATTTGTGCAATTTACTAATATCATCTGGATTACGCGTAGAGGTCATCATCGCATCAGGAAATTCATCCATTAGCGACTGCTGCTGCTCAGTACTTAATTGGTCTGACTTATTCAGTACTAATAATTTTTTGCTGCCTTCCACCCCTACTTCTGCCAGTACTTTATGTACTACTTCAAGTTGTGAGCGAAAAGAAGGATCTGAAGCATCTACAACATACAACAATAACGACGCATCATGTGCCTCAGCGAGCGTTGAGTGAAACGAAGCAACCAGGTCGTGAGGTAATTTTTTAATAAAACCAACAGTATCCGATACGAGTATACGAGGCTGTGTAATGGGGTATAACGCACGAACTGTAGTATCTAGCGTAGCAAAAAGCTTATTTTCGCCCTCTACATCACTGCCTGTAATAGCACGCATCATTGATGACTTGCCCGCATTGGTATAACCAATTAAAGCCACTGAAAATAGCTCAGAGCGTTGCGTTCTTCTGTCCATCATTACATCTTGAACACTAACAAGTTCGCGTTTTAATTCTGCTAACTGGTCACGTACTTTACGGCGATTTAGCTCAAGTGTGGTTTCACCCGCACCTTTACCCATTTGGCGTTCTTTATCACCGGTTGATGTTTCACGAAGTCGAGGCGCTACATAATTAAGACGAGCAATTTCAACTTGTAATTTTGCTGTTTTAGTTCGCGCATGGCGGCTAAATATTTCAATGATTATGCCGGTACGGTCAAATACTTCTACACCTAACTGGTTCTCAACATTACGTAGTTGAGAAGGCGTTAAATCGCAGTCAAAAACTACAACATCGGCACAAGCAAAATCTAAATCGTCTGATGGGATTTCTGACGGCATGTCGGATAATGGATCGTCATCAAGAACATTTTCATCCTCTTGCTCTTCTGCAGCAGACCCTTTATTACCAGTAAGGTGCGCTATTTCTGCTAGTTTGCCTGAGCCAAGTACATTAACCTTTTGGGTAGAACTTTGCTTTTGCGATTGAGTACCTACTACTTTAAACCCTAAAGTAGTCACCAAGCGCGCAAGTTCTGCAAGCGACTCTGTAGCTTCGTCTCCTTTAAACTGTGGTGTGCTAATAGAAATAAGTAAGGCGTTTGGAAGTGATGCTTTTGCAGTTGTTTGCATAAATTTTTGTGTTAATGCACTAAGGTGCAAACCTATTTTTCATTCGAAAGTAAGTTGATCCTACGCTGTTATAGCTCAGCTTTATAGAGTTATAATTAACTAATCACATTTATAACTAAATCTAGCCACAATTAGGTATAAATTTATGGCTAGGTTTGGCATTTAATCGTGTTTTTTATACTACGCCTTGCTCAATCATTGCATCGGCGACGCGCCTAAAGCCTGCAATATTAGCACCCAATAAAAGGTTTCCTGGTTCACCAAACTCTATTGCGGTGTCGTTGGCTGTCACAAATATATTTTTCATAATTTGCTTTAACTTCTCGTCGACCTCTTCAAAGGTCCAGCTTTGCATACTCGCATTTTGTGCCATTTCTAATTGGCTTGTTGCAACGCCGCCAGCATTTGCGGCTTTACCTGGCCCATACGCAATTTTTGCAGCAATAAAGCTCTCAATAGCCTCTTTTGTAGAAGGCATATTTGCGCCTTCACTTACTAATAAGCAGCCGCCGGTTAATAATGCGTTTGCATCGCCCTGTGTTAATTCATTTTGTGTGGCGCATGGAAAAGCAGCGTCTGCGTTAAATCGCCAAACAGCATGCCCATCTTTAGGGTAGTCATTTACAGCAATATAAATAGCATCGGGGTGAGTTTGTTTGTATGCACTTAAACAATCACGCGATTGCTCTTTTAAACACTTAATAAGGTCTAAATCTATACCCGACTCATGATACACAGTGCCACGAGAGTCGCTGCAACTTACTGGTGTTGCCCCCATTTGATAAAGTTTTTCCATAGCATAAATAGCAACATTACCTGCGCCCGAGACTAAACAGCGCTTACCTTGTAGGCTATCGCCGCGTGCTTCTAGCATGTAGTCAGCAAAATAAACAGCGCCGTATCCAGTGGCTTCTTTTCGTACAAGCGATCCACCCCACAATAAGCTTTTACCTGTTAAAACACCTTCATAGCGCCCAGTCAAACGCTTATATTGACCAAACAAGTAACCTATTTCTCTTGCCCCTACTCCAATGTCTCCAGCGGGTACGTCGGTTGTAGGACCAATATGGCGATAGAGCTCGCTCATAAATGATTGGCAAAAACGCATTATTTCAGCATCTGAGCGCCCTTTGGGATCAAAGTTTGCCCCGCCTTTACCACCACCGATCGGTAAACCTGTTAAAGCATTTTTAAATATTTGCTCAAACCCTAAAAACTTAATTATGCTGGCATTCACACTTGGGTGAAAACGTAAGCCACCTTTATAGGGGCCAAGTGCAGAATTAAACTCAATTCTGTAGCCTTTGTTCACCTGAATATTACCTTCGTCATCAACCCAAGGAACTCTAAACATAATTTGACGTTCAGGCTCAACTAAGCGTTGAATAATGGCATTTTTTTTGTGTTTTTCTGAGTTTTCTAAGATAGGTTCGAGTGATTCAAGTACTTCTTCAACAGCTTGATAAAACTCGCATTGTGCAGGGCTACTATTTTTTAATTGTGCAATTGTGCTATGGATATAATTCATAATTATTCTTCCGTGTTAATAATAAAAGTATTTATCAAATGTTAAAGTAAACGTGATCAAGTTTATGACTCATGCTTTAAGGTCTTAATTTAATATAATTAACTGCTACCTTAGCATGGAAAGTTAAGATATTTAACGGTCAGTACTTGAATTATTTTCGATTGGAAATTTGATTTTTATTTATTAAAGATGAATTTAAATTCACAGTTGCACGTAAAGATTTTTGCAAGGCTAAATTGTAATGTTTTTAAAAGGGAATTTTAGAAGTGTTAGGTTAGGTGTGGGTTTGTTTAAAAATATAACAATTAATAGGCTTTATGTTGCATTGCGCATACACAAGCCCATTAACTGAAAGCTGATTAGCTAAAACCAGTTACTCAGCAGAATCTTCTGGACGGTGCTGCTTTTGAACACCAGTTAAAAACAAGCGTAGTATTTGATCGTTACAAACACGGTAATGTTTGTTGTCTACTTTACGAGAAAATGCACTTAACTCATGTTTGCTTAAGTCAAAATCAACAAGTGCAAGTGTTGCAATAACATCTTCTGCCTTCATGTTTAAAGCAATACGCAGCTTCATGAAGATAATATTGTTATTTAGCTTTTTCTCAGGCTCTGGTTGCTCACCTTCGCGTTTGCCACGTTGGGTGTTAATAAACCCATTTAAAAAGCTAGCAAACTCAGTATCACTTATTGGGGTAAAAGCCTCTTCACCTTCTTTAGTTAACCATGCAATTACTTGCTCTTTGGTAACAGTATGCTCTGCTGATGCAAAAACATTGACCATAGCAGTATCAGTTAAGTTAAAAGTGTAGCGAATGCGGCGTAAAATATCGTTATTAGTCAAAGTAAATCCCAAAGTGAGGTATAGCAACCAAGCAGTTATTGCTTAATTTTAAATAAGCACCTAGTTTAACAGGTTTACTAATACCACCCTATTAATTTTTATTTAAGCTTCTTATACCTAATTACCTAGCACCTTGGCAGGATCTACGCGCGTTGCTTGCCATGCAGGATAAATAGTGGCAAGTATCGCAAGCACAAACGTAACAATCACTGTAATACCAATGTCTTCAAGAGCTAATTTACTTGGTAAAAACTCTATAAAATAAACACCTTCAAGCGGGTTAGCACCAAATAATTGGCTTATCCAGGTAAATAGCTCACTTATATTAAGTGCCAATACCACCCCAATTAATGTCCCGAGCGCAACTCCTACAAATGCTTGCATTAAGCCCTGCATTACAAAGGTGGCTAAAATAGTACTGTCTTTTGCGCCCATGGTTTTTAAAATAGCAATATTGCCTTGTTTTTCGCGCACTTCCATCACCAAAGACGACACAATATTAAAACTGGCTACCGCAATAATTAAAAACACCACAATATAAACAATGGTACGTACCATTTGAATATCTTGATACAGGCTGCCTTGCGTTCTAAACCAGCTAGAAATATACACGTAGTCATCAATAGTTTGACCCACTTTTAGCGCTATTTGATGCGCCGTAAACACATCATCAACGCTTAATCGTAGCCCTGTTACTTGGGTTTCATCGTAACCTAATGCTTGCTGCGCCTTGTTAAGGTGAATAAACGCAGCGGTACTATCAATGGGGCCTCCCATTTCTATAACACCTGCAAGGTTAAGTGTTACGCGTTTAGGCGCTAATAATGACTGACCTTTTTGGCCTATTTGCGGAATAAGTAACGTAATGTTGTCGCCTACTCTTGCATCTAACTGTTTTACTATTTGCTTACCTAAAATTACATCGTCAAGGGCTAACTGACTCACTAATTTACCACTGGTAAACTGGTTTACCGCCGATACATTACTCTCGAGCGATGGCTCAACACCTCGAATTTCTATCGCTTTTAGCTGGCTTTTATATTGCGCCATCCCATTCACTGCAATAAATGGCGCAGCCCCTGTTACATGCGGTTGTGTTTGTAAATCCTCAACTTTTTGCGGCCAATTTGCAATGGGTCTACTTGGTGCTACATATTCAACCTGCGGCACAACACTTAGCAATCTATGTACTAGTTGCTGCTCAAAACCATTAATTACCGACAGCGCCACAATTAAAACCGCGACACCTAATAAAATACCAATAGTCGACGCTTTAGCGATAAAACTAACAAAGCCGTTTTTTTCATCTTTGTGGCCTGAATAGGCTCTAAAACGTTTACTTAAAAATGCACTAAGCAACATGCTGCGACTCTTTAATAGCTAGTTTTCCATCGTCTAAATAAGCTATTTTGCCTAGCTTATCGGCAAGTTCTAAATCGTGTGTAACTACCACAAAACTGGTGTTTAAGCTTTGGTTAAGCTCATTAATTAAATCGTAAATTTTAATCGCATTTTGTTTATCTAAATTACCGGTTGGTTCATCAGCAAGCACAAGCGCAGGTTTAGTAACCAGTGCACGGGCAATAGCCACGCGTTGGCGCTCTCCACCAGAAAGCGCAGACGGTTTATGCGAGCTGCGATGTGCAAGGCCTACTTTTTCGAGCATATCGAGCGCTTGAGCTTTGGCTTCTTTTGCACTCAAGCCTTTAATTAATAATGGCATAGCCACGTTTTCAACTGCGCTAAACTCCATTAATAAGTGATGAAATTGATAGATGAAGCCCAAATTTTGGTTTCTAAATGCGGCTTGCTCTGTTCGCGAAAGTTTTGCAACTTCTTGGTTTTTAATTTTAGCGCTACCTGAGCTTGCGGTATCTAATGTGCCAAGTATGTGTAAAAGCGTACTTTTACCAGAGCCTGAACTCCCCACAATAGCGAGCATTTCACCTTGCTGAAGCGCTAAATCAACGCCTTTTAATACTTCAACTTGGTTGCTGCCATCTTGATAAACCTTACTTAAATTTTCACAACTAATTACTAAATCATTCATAACGTAATACCTCTGCTGGTTTTACTTTTGCGGCTTTACGCGCAGGATATAAGGTAGCTAAAAAGCTCATAGCAATACTGGCAAACGCTATTATTACTAAACTCAAAATATCAAATTTTACCGGAAGCTCTATACCCGCCAATAAGTTTAAGCCCACTAATGCAAGTAGCTCATTTATATATAAACTAAATATTACACCTAAAAATGCGCCTATTGCAGTACCAATTACGCCGTTATATAGGCCTTGCACCATAAACACTTTTTGCACTTGCGAAGGTGTTAAACCTAACGTTTGTAGTATGGCTACTTCACCTTGTTTTTCGCTTACCATCATGGTTAATGCCGATACAATATTAAATACAGCCACCAATACAATGAGGGCAAGCAACATTGACATAATGCGCTTTTCCATAGCAACGGCTGCAAATAGAGTACCTTGGGTACTGCGCCAATCACTGTAATTGTGATCTTTTAAAATACGTTGGCTTGCTTCAATAAATTCATCTAGTTCGAAAGGTTCGTGCAATGAAACACTTAAATTTGGGGCGGTGTTTTTATCCAGCTTTAATACCCGTTGTAGCGAAGCGCCACTCGTAAACGCAAGTGCCATATCTATCTCAGATCCGGTTTCGTATATTGCGGCAACTTTAAATAAACGCTGGCTGGGTACTCGCCCAAGAGGTGTATACGTTGAAGCATTAGGCATAATAACGCGAAGCTTATCACCCACGCTAACGCCTAATTTACGACTCAAATAACGGCTTATAGCAATGTTGTAATTTTTGTTTAATACAGTTTTCCAATCGCCTTGCACTATTTTATCGGTAATTTTATACAAAGAACCGCTGTCGTTATAAAGGCCTTGTAATAAAACGCCGTGCAAGTCTTTATTTGTTTGCACAATAGCTTCGCCGTGGCGATATAAGCTTACATGATCAACATAAGGAGATTGTTCGAGGTCGGTTTTAAGGGTGTTCATTTGGGTGGCAGTGTTTTTACCTGCGCTAACTTCAACATGTGGAATAAGTCCAAGCATATTGGTTTTTAGGCTATTTTCAAACCCGTTCATTACACTGCTTACCGTAAATAATGCCATTAAACCAATAGCGATACCGGCAATAGAAAAAAACGAAATAAACGATATAAACGCATTTCCTTTAGAGGAGCGACTATATCTAAGCCCTATAAATAAGCTAACCGGTTGAAACATATTATTTTTAACACTTATCGTAAAAGTATTGAGCAATAGTAGCACGAAAAAAGTGCCTTTGGGTATGGCGTAAAATGTAAGAAATAATTTAAAAATCTGATACTTGGCTATATTTACAGCAATATGTATTTAACCATTAATTCGCGGTTAAGTTTTCAGCCCTTTAACTAAATAATCGAGCAATACCCGTACATTAGTGGCCACAAACTGCCTTGGTGGATATACGCCCCATACCCCTTCTTGCTGTGGTTGATAGGGTGTTAAAATAGGCACCAATTGCCCTGAGTTAATTTCGTTTTCAATGTAGTAGTCTGGGAGCTGTACAATACCGAGCCCCTTTTTTGCGCCATCCACCAGCGCCCAACCACTATTACACTGTAGCCGCCCCGCTATTTTAATGTGTTTATCGCGCCCATTTTCGTTTACGCGCCAGTAGCTACTATTCCCAATTAAACATTCATGGCTGTTTAGCTCGCCTAAAGTATGCGGCTCACCAAATCGCGTTAAATACTGTGGTGCCGCGCACATAATAAACCGCCGCGCACTTAACCTGCGTGCTTTTAAGCTTGAATCTTTTAAATGCCCTAACCTTATTGCTAAATCAAAGCCGCCTTCTAGCAAGTTTTCTTGCTCGTTGCTTAATGTGGCAACAACTTCTACCTCAGGATGGTCATACATAAAGTTATTCACTAAAGGCATTATGAACGTTTCCCCGTACATAACCGGAGCCGTGAGTTTAATTTTACCCTTTGGTGTAGTTTGGTGCGTGGCAAGACCTTGCGTTGCTTCATCCATTGCATACTGTAAGTGCTTTATTTGATGTAAATACGCTTCACCCTCTTTAGTCAAAACGACTTTACGGGTTGTACGGGTTAAAAGTTGAGTATTTAAACGTTGCTCAAGCGCTGTTACATGTCGGCTAATATGCGCAACCGACAGCCCAAGCGTTTTAGCCGCTGCGGTAAAACTGCCCTCTTCACCTACCGCAATAAACTCATCTATCCCATCCCAACGCGCCATTATTACCATACTGTAAAAGTGTTTTAATAAATCAGAGATTATCATTGTTTGAGAAACAAATACAATAGCTACATTACCCAAGCAAATTGGGTCTACAATTATTATCTAACCACTACAAAGGATAAACACATGTCAGAATTTATTAAATCAAAAGCAGCTATTGCTTGGGGTCCTAATCAACCACTTAGCGTTGAAGAAGTTGATGTGATGATGCCTAAAAAAGGCGAAGTAATGGTAAAAATTACCGCTACTGGTGTATGTCATACCGATGCATTTACTTTATCAGGTGATGATCCTGAAGGTATTTTCCCTGCTATTTTAGGCCATGAAGGCGCAGGCGTTGTATACGCAATTGGCGAAGGCGTAACCAGTGTTGAAGTTGGGGATCATGTTATTCCTCTATACACTGCTGAATGTGGCGTGTGTAAAATGTGTACTTCAGGTAAAACTAACCTATGTTCAGCCGTGCGCGAAACTCAAGGTAAAGGCCTTATGCCAGACGGCACAACACGCTTTTTTAAAGACGGCCAACCTATATACCACTACATGGGTTGCTCAACGTTTTCTGAGTACACAGTACTTCCAGAAATTTCATTAGCCAAAGTAAATAAAGAAGCCTCTTTAGAAGAGATTTGTTTACTAGGTTGTGGTGTTACAACAGGCATGGGTGCAGTAACAAACACAGCAAACGTAAAACCTGGTGACACGGTTGCTATATTCGGCTTAGGCGGTATTGGTTTATCAGCCATTATTGGCGCAAAAATGGCAGGAGCAAGCCGTATTATTGGTGTTGATATAAACACCACTAAATTCGATTTAGCGACAAAACTTGGTGCAACTGATTTAATTAATCCAAAAGATTTTGATAGGCCAATTCAAGAAGTTATTGTTGAAATGACCGACGGTGGTGTTGACTACTCGTTTGAATGTATTGGTAATGTTGATGTTATGCGCTCAGCGCTTGAGTGTTGTCATAAAGGTTGGGGTGAGTCGGTAATTATTGGCGTAGCCGGTGCTGGCCAAGAAATATCAACCCGTCCGTTCCAACTGGTAACTGGGCGTGTATGGCGTGGTAGCGCATTTGGTGGCGTTAAAGGTCGCTCGCAACTTCCTGAAATAGTAGAACGTTATATGGCTGGCGAATTTGCTCTTAACGACTTTATTACCCATACAATGGGCCTTGAAGATATTAACGAAGCATTTGATTTAATGCACGAAGGTAAAAGTATTCGTACAGTCATTCATTACTAATAACTGCTAAGCACGTTTAATAAATAATAAGCCGTAATACTTTTAAGTAGACGGCTTTTAAGTTTGCGGCTTTTAAGGATTAAGTATGTTAGAAAATATCTCAAGTGTAAAAGTGTCTGGCGGTTGGCATAAACAATATACTCACAGCTCGCAAAGTACACATTGCACTATGCGCTTTGCCGTATTTTTACCACCTGGTGCAAGTGAAGCAAATAAAGTACCGGTGCTTTATTGGTTATCAGGTTTAACCTGTACTGACGAAAACTTTATGCAAAAAGCAGGCGCGTTTAAAAAAGCAGCAGAGCTGGGTATTGCAATTGTAGCGCCTGATACCAGCCCGCGCGGCGAAGATGTACCCAATGAAGACGCTTACGATTTTGCACAAGGTGCTGGCTTTTACGTGAATGCAACGCAAGCTCCTTACAACACCCATTTTAATATGTACGATTATGTTGTTAGTGAGTTACCGGCACTTATTGAACAACATTTTCCCGTCACAAGCACAAAAGCAATTAGCGGCCACTCTATGGGCGGGCACGGCGCTTTAATGGTTGCGCTTAAAAATCCTAAAGCATACGTTAGTGCATCTGCGTTTAGCCCTATCGTTAACCCAATAAACTGTCCGTGGGGCGAAAAAGCATTTACGGGATATTTGGGCAGTGATAAATCTCTTTGGGCACAGTACGACACGTGCGAGCTGATGAAAAAAGCCAAACAAACTGATTACTTACCGATGCTGACTACTCAAGGCGATGCTGATGGGTTTTTAGTGGAGCAACTCAAACCACAAAACTTAGTGGCTGTTGCTAACGAAAAGAGCTACCCGCTAACACTGGAGATGCAAGAAGGTTACGATCATAGTTACTTTTTTATAAGTAGCTTTATTGACCAACACTTATTATTTCATCATCAGTTTTTAACTGCTTAGACTCATTAGTGTGTAGAGATGACTTTTCTACTTCTACACACTCTTTTAGACTTTTAGTGACCTGCCTACATACTTGCGTTGTAGTGCTTTCCCCCTTCACTAGGCTAACAAGAGCCGAATCTATCTTTAATCCCATATCAGTAAAGTTAAATCCGTTTTTATCTGTAGGCACAGGTTCGAGTGGATTTTTATAAGGCTCTGAACGAGCAGGACTATTATTATATTTATTATCACGTGCATTTGACTGTGCTTGGCCGTCAATAATAGCGCCGGCAACTGTGCAGCCACTTAGGTAAATAACACATAAAAATAAAGTTAGCGTTCTCATGATTCATCCTGTTCAAAAACATTACCTAAATTATATACAACTTTAAAAATAGCATTGTAAAAATATGTAGGCATGATTACCTGAACTCATTTATAAACTCTTTTGTAAAACCCACCAGCTGAAAAATAAAAATAACTAAAAATGGCAAAGCGCCAATAATCGCAACACTTCTGTTTAACGGTTCGTTATTTTGCACTAACAAAACAAACGCGCATAAACCTAACGCAAACGACCAAGCATATAAGCTCCATGTTTGAGCTTCATTTGCACCACTCAGTTCACGAATTACTAAAACGGCAGAATCCGCTGAAGTTGCTACAAAAATAAGTAACAGTAATAAGCTTGACCAAATTAATAAGCCACCTTGCCACCCTAGCTGCTCAAAAAATACAAATAGCCCTTGTGTATAATCGGCTTTAATAGCCACTAAAATGCCTGCATTGTGCGTTTGATCCCACGCAATTGCAGAGCCCGAAAACACACTAAACCAAATAATTGTCACAAAAGTTGGTACAAATACAACACCTAAAATGTATTGCCAAACCGGCCGTCCTTGGCTAATTTTTGCCAAAAACACACCAACGAACGGGCCCCAAGCTAACCACCAAAAATAGTAATTGTATGTCCAACCTGTTGCCCATGCGGGGTCATTAAGTACGCTTTCAAACTGCCATGTACCTGTGGTTATGAGCTGAATGTAATCCCATGTTCCTCCTACAGCTATGTCTATAATTGGCTTTATAGGCACAAAAATTAATAGCCATGCTATAAGTGAAAATGCTAAAAACACATTAAACTTACTAAGAGTTTGAATTCCTTTTTTAAGCCCCAACTTTGCAGAAATGGTATAAAGCAGCGCAATTAGAAAAATTATAATAAACCCCGAAAATAAAGCCGATTCAACCCCTAGCTCAAGCTCGAGCCCTTTACGCAGTAATAAAGTTGAATTAGCAATTGTGCCCACGACACCAAAAAATATTGCAAGTATGGCAATTAATTTAATGCTAAAGCTCAACTGTAACTGCCAAGCCCGATTAATAACGCCTTTAGTTGCACTGATCACAGGAGCACTAATATCGCCCGCTTTACCACTATTGCGAGTAAGCCCACCTAATAACAAGCCAAATACTGCATAGAGCGCCCATGCATGCGCGCCCCAATTAGCTAAGGTAAGTGCCAAACCACTTGTTTGATTGTTAGGATACAAGCTTTGCTTTAAAGGCGAATTAACCGTGTGTAGTGCAGGCTCTGCTACTCCCCAAAATATAAGTCCTGAGCCCATTCCTGCTGCAAACAACATAGAAAGCCAACCAAAGGTACTAAACTCAACAAGTGCTTGCGCTCCTCCTATTTTTCGTTGCCCTAATGGGCTTATAGCAATAGCTATCACAGAAAAAAGTAACAAGTTTACCAATATAAAAAATGGCGAGCCTAAATAACCTAAAATTTTATTAATAGCGGGTTGTAAGTGCTCTGTGAGTAATTCAGGAAATAAAAAAGCAATAACAGATAACCCAACGCAAAATAGTAAGGCTGTTTTTTCAAGCTTAGTGGGTGTGCTTAATGTTTTATTTAAAGGCAAGAGATTCACATAGGTGTCTTTTAGTCTGGATAAAAGAATACGGGGCTTTAAAACTCAGATCAAATTAACTATTGCGTAAAATAGTAATAAAAACATGTAAAAGTTTCCTCAATAATTCTTGTTAAATACAGGTATTAACAATAACTAATTGATTAATAGTCATTTATTCTATGGCTTGCTGTTTGCTTATTATTAACAAAGTTAACCAGCACAGGCTCAATAATGGAAATTGATTTACAGTGGAATGAAATCATCGATAACTTAATACACTTAGGTATTGCATACCTACTTGCACTACCCATGGCTTACGACAGAGAGCGTAGTAATGATGGCGCAGGCCTTCGTACCTTTCCTCTTGTTGCTGTTGCATCGTGTGGGTATGCATTAATTGCTATGTCGGTTTTAGATGGCGCAGAAGCTCAATCAAAAATGTTGCAAGGCATCATTACTGGTATTGGTTTTATTGGCGGTGGCGCAATTTTGAAAAATAACAAATCAACCTCCGGCACAGCAACCGCAGCCAGTATTTGGAATATGGGCTTAATTGGTATAGCTGTAGCGTACAGCCGTTACGAAATAGCCATTTTACTTGCCATTATTAATTTTATAACGCTTAGGTATGTAAAAAAGTTTAAGTAACAGTTTTTTTAATAAGTATTGCAGCAAAATTCCAATGCATTATTTGAATAGCCAAAACTTATTAATGCAATAACTCCCCATAATTTATATGTGGGGAGTTACAATTTTTATAAAAAGCTTTCACCGCTTTGCTTAAGTGTAATTGTTTGTGCTTGAGCGCTTTTTATTAATAATCCACAACGCAAATCATTTTTCGAAATAACAATTTTATCAATTGTATTAGTGTCATAGTCAACGACTTTGTTTTCGCATCTAAGTTGCACTTTGCTCAGTGGTAATTCTGATTCTAATTTAACTTCAGACTTCGACATCATAGGCATTACAGCTTGTTCTGAAGCTAAACTAAATTGTTGCTTAATATCTCCCGAGTTTTTATAAATATCGTTCACTTGAGTTAACAACTGTTCCTTGTTTTGCTCTGTAAAGGTTATGGATTCAATATTGCCTAGTGCATCTATTGCATCATAAGCACGTACATAATCTTGTTTTGATATAAACCACTGTAAAGCGTTTTTAATCACACGTTTTTGAATTTGATCCGGTAGATTAGCTCTAAATAAAAACGCTTCGTAGATATGCTGATCAAAGCTCTTCCAGTCTTGCACAAAATAACTGTGCTGGCTTTTAAGCCATGCAAGCAAAACAATCTCAACCGTATTTTTTGTATGTTCATTTTCTAATTCATCGATACGGCTTTTAGCTTCATCGTATTTCTTTTCGTCGATTAATTTACTAGCTTGCTCATAATCATTAAAAAAGCCGCGAGACGCTTTATCGTTTGAAAAATTAATATGTAAATTTTGCGAACTTACAGTAATGGTTTTTGCTACAGGTATAGTCTCACCATTTAATTTTGCACTTTTGTAGTTGAGCTTAGACACGTAATCCATTACTTCTCTTTGGTACTTTTTTTGCCCAACCGTAGCTACAATTTCTATATCACTAACCTGCCCGCTTTTATCAACCAAGTAACTGCTCAAATTAATCCCCTCTAACCTCGAAGCGCGCGAAGAAGTATTAGTGAGCTGATCGTAGTTTTTATTAATTACTTCTGCAGGAATAAAGTCGTCAGAAAAAACAGAGAGTTGAGTAAAAGTACAAGTTAAAGAAAGCGCTAATATGAGTTTTTTCATCAGTTTTATCCATCCTAGATAGTGTTTATATAATAGAAACAAACGATCAACATAAAAGCAAGTGTAAACACAAAAGATTAGTTCATTTAATGAGCTTTACTTAGAAAAAACTTAATAGTAAATATATTTGAGGCATTAAAAAAGGCGCTTAAAAAGCGCCTTGCTAACAAGTATGTGTGCTTAAAACATATCTTGATAGGAATTTGTTGTGCTAAACGTAATTGCTTTTTCAAAGCCAGGTAACTGAATACTTTGCTCGTCTATTACAATATCGTTGTCGTCAATAAGTCCGTCGCCAAAGCGGTAAATAAGTTCGTACTGGCCTAAATCGGCTTGAGCTTGATACGTTTGTTGCGCGGCTTTAATTGCCACGTTTTTCTGCGCGTAACTACTCATAACTTCATCGCCATGGCGCTTAGCGAGCATTTGCATTGTTACTTTTGGTGAAAGTACGGTAGCTGTTGCATTGTTACCGCCAAAGCCTTTTGAATTTATAAAAGCAATATCCATATCGGCGCATTCGTAATGGCTATTACGAATATCAAGATGATCGGTGTAAACATCATCAGCCACTTTATCAATTGTGGTAATACCCGGCATAATATTATGGCTAAATACACCTAAAGCTATCGCTAATTGGTCGCCACTTGCAGGAGCTATAGTATGACCAACATAGGCTTTTGGCGCTGTCACTTTCCAATTATCAATAGCGAACGTTTGTGCCACTTTGTGATATATCAGCGACTCTGTTACGCGGTTTAGTGGTGTACTTGAGCCATGCGCTAAAATAAAGCTACGTTCTTGCAAAGCTTCTTTGCCTAAAAGGCTCGTTGCTAAAGCAGCCGATTTAGCCATGGTAATATAGTTACCAGGACCAGGTGACGTGATTGATTTTTTTATGCCATCTGCATTTACAAATACATCCGGTACGCAGCCCATAATGTCAGCGCCTAGTTCAAGGGCTAAGGCATCGTCCATTAAAATAGCAACTTGTGCGCCTTCACCTAATGTAAAGCCGCAGTTGTCGCCAAATGGGCGGCTACTTTTGCGATAATCTGGTTCTTCATCACTTGATAAGTTATCTAAACGGCGCAAACCTTCAACATTTGCAAGTGCGCTCATGTTACCAAAGCCTTCAATCACTTCTGGTGTAATAGCACACTCAACACTTGCGACAACCGCAACGCGTGTACGCCCTGCCTGTATGTCGTTAACCGCTGCACGTAAGTTGTATAAAAACGTAGCACAGGCGCCCGAGGTCGAAAACGTAGTACCTACATTGCCCGTAACATACGCGTTAATAAAATCAGTCGACATGGTATTTAAACCCAGTGCTAACTGTTTAGTACTAACACGGTCGCCTTGTTGGCGCGCTTTTACTAAACCGCCAAGGCCTTTGTCGTCCATTTGGCCAATTACCGATGCTGAATAAGTACCAATTTTATCTGGCTCTACGCTATTCATAATGTGTTGCCAATCAAGCCCTGTTGATTTAATCGCATCGGTAGCTGCAAAAATTGTCGCTTGCAGGCCACGTGGCTGATAACGGCTGTTATACATAACAGACGGATCAAACCCAGTTGGAAATTGCCCTGCAGATTTAATTGGGTTATCACGTGTTGAGTTGTGTTTTACATCTATTTCGGCAGCAATAGTAACTTTAACTTTTTTGCCTTCAAGTTCTTCAACCTGCCAACTCGTCGGAACCGGCGTTGGTAAATCGCGAGCACGTGTTTCAAACACAATAGCATTTTCGCTTGATGCGCTTAGTGTCATTTTTTGCTGCCACGGTGTGGCATCTGCATCAAAGTGTTCTTTTTCAATTTTACGAATAAGTGTACCAGCAATAATTTGCTCACCAAAGCGTGCTTCTATGTCGCTTTGCTCAACATTATTACCTTGTGTATCTTGTAATTGGCCGTTTACAACGCTTACTAGATTCATCAGTGTGGCGAGGCCTAAAAATGTTTCACTGCGATCTTGAGCGTTTAAACTATCTAACACGATACGGCGATAACCTTGATGAAAAGAAGTACGGCCAGCGGCGTTAATACCACCCATGCCTACTATAACGGGTAATGCAGTCATAATTTACCTTTAAAAAACGTGTTATTAGAAGAACAGCCAGTTTAAATGGATTATGCACTATGCATTGTGCTTTAATAGCCAAATATTCAGCACAAAAGGCCAAAATGTACTGGTCGGAGCATTTATATGACTGACAAACACACTAATCCACCACTAAACATTGCTATAGCGGTTTATCCGCATTTATTAGTGACTAGTTTAACGCTGCCAATTGAGATGTTAAGAGCCGGCGAGGCCTTTGCTAAAGGCCATATTGATAAACATGGCTTTAGACCGCTTGCTATAAATTTAGTGGCTAAAAATGCAGAATCTATAGCTACTCGCGCAGGCCTTGCGATAATTCCTGATTGCATAACAACTAATGCGCCCTATAGTGATTTAATTATAGTGCCTGGTATTTGGCGCAATCCGCGCCCAGTGGTGCGTACAAATCAAGACGTAGTTGACTGGCTAAGCGAGAGCTTTAGCGCAGGCAGCCATATAATTGGTGTAGGCACTGGCAACTGCTTACTAGCTGAGGCTGGCTTACTTGATGGGCACCCTGCTACCACCCATTGGCACTACGCCAATCAATTTAGCCACGACTACCCGTTAGTGCGCCTAAAACCCGACTTTTTTATAACCCAGTCAGAACGCATGTATACCGTAGCAAGCCTTAATGCCCTTGCAGATGTGATCGTACATATTATTAGTCAGTACTATGGAAAAGCCGCCGCTCAACATGTAGAGCGAAACTTTTCGCACGAAATACGTAAACCCTACGAAGATCAACGCTACTTAGAAGGCGCAGTTGACCGCCATCCCGACGAGCTAATTGCGCAAATTCAGTTTTGGCTAAAAACAAATTTAGCCACCGAGTTAAACCTTCAAGAAGTCGCTGCCCAATTTAGCTTGAGCTACCGTACTTTTACACGTCGCTTTAGAGCTGCTACCAATCAAAGCCCTATTGAGTATTGGCAACAATTACGCGTAGAAGGTGCGAAGGAGTTATTAGCGTCATCAAATCTATCAATTCAAGAAGTAGCTTTAGAGGTCGGTTATAACGATCAAGGGCATTTAACGCGTGTGTTTAAAAAGGTATTAAGCCAAACGCCCAGTGGTTATAGAAAAGTAGTTAGGAGAAAGTTATTTGGCTAACTTTTACTCTGTAAATATGTACAATGAATTACTTAGTTTCGATAAATATATACGAAGAGGCGAACCAAACAGGTAATTTTTTAGAGTCCTTTAATTTATTTTTTATTGATAAGTCAACAGAAGCTTCGAATGCTAAATAATATAAACCCGACTTTTCAATTTCAGTAAAAAAAGATAAAGTCTTTTTTACTCCAACAAGCAGATGTGCCTTCTCTATATATTTTTTATTATGAGAATTTTGATCCTGAAGGCTAGAGTATAAAAGTGGACTTAGCGATGACTCTCCTTTCAATTTATCACCTTTATATTTAGTCAAATAAATTTTTAAAGGTGATTTAACCCAAGACATACGAACATCATTGGTCCCTGTATTCTTAATAATTACATTAACTATCAAACCTACGTTCCCGTTAGGAAGGTTAGTTGTTTTTAAGTCAATATCTATTACGCTCGAGTCAACTCCATTAATTTTATTTTGTAAATCTGCGAGCTCTGCTTTACTTTTAGTTAACTCGGCTGTCGTTTTCTTTAACTCAGCCTCAGCTCTATCTTTTTGTAAAAGTGTATCAAACGTATGATAAGCCCAGAAACCAGAAACAACTAAACCAACAGCTACAACAATAAATTGAAGAGTCTCTGCCCAGTTATCTCGCCATGGTTTTTTAAATGCATCAAAAAAGTTCACTTGCAGCCCTAGATGTTCATAATATAAACATTTTATAGTTATATTTTAAGTAAATAATTAGGTTATTAATTATAAAATCAGCTTATTAGAAGGTGTAGCCTCGCCAAAACCATCATCTAGTTCCAGTAACGCCTTATCTGCTTTTTTTATCTTCAAATTTAGTTCGCTTTTACTATTACTAAATTGCGTTTCTATTTTTACTGCTTCCACTAATTTAGCTATTTGATTACTGGGGACTGTCATGTCAGCTTTAATCTCATCAGCAACAGCTATCTGCGTATTAAATAATGCAGCGAAGACAGCTGCAAAATAAATGTTTTTTATAAAATCATTTGTATTTAACTGAAGATACTCTACACCAGGAGACATAAACGCATGTTGAACTGTCAGTTCATAGTTGAAAGTACTTGCATTATCATTTAAGAAATTATGAAAATTATCTAAGGACGCATCATTTTCTCCCTCGCATGTCCTTAAAAAAGAAGAAAGTAATTCTAACTGTCGATAAGTGATTGATAAATTAGCAACTTCATTATTTCCTAAAGCTTTTTCTGAAGCAATATTAACTGAACACCTAACTTCATCATTAACTAAATGGATTGGGAAAAGCCAATGGTTTAAAGCTTGGATATGCTCACTTTTGTTTACTCCAAAGACAGCACCAGTATTTTTTAAACTTCTTTCTAAAGGGTAAGGAATATTATCTCTACTTTGGCTTCTACCCCAGTGGACATCGTATCTCAAAGAAAAATCGCAAGTCTTTACATCTTTTACTTTCACTAGATCTGTTAATTCTATTGATTGGTCACTAAAATAACAATCAGACTTAATAACGCCAGCTATGATACGTTTATCATTTACACTAATAACAATATCATTCTTTTTGATATCCGTGATAAACCGTTTTATCTGAGCGTTTTTATTACCTACCTGACTTTTTGATTCCCCTTTTTCAAGAAGAAATTTCTGATGTGATGAAATTATTTTTGATTTTTGTTCAATGGAGAGGAAGCTAGTGTCCTTTAAGGTAGATAAATTGAGCATATCAGCATGGCCAATTGCTACAAGATTATTTTGAACGAAATGAGGGAAAAAATGAGCCCCTACTCCAGCCCTAACGACCCAATATTTTCTATCTTCGGGAACTGGAAAAACATCTATACATCTTCCTTGCATTCTTAATACCTTTAATCCATTAAAAAATTAGTTTCTCATTAATACAGAGTTCATGTAAACAAATAAATTCGTTTAAGCAAAAACGCCACTTTTAGTGGCGTTCTGACTCGTTAAAATCCTTTCGATAGTAGCGCTTTTGATAGTTTTTTACTTTAGTGTGTACGCCTTTGCTTAAGCTTTTAAATTTAGCCTCGAGTACGTCTACACCGTATAAAATACCGACCACCAGCACCGAAAGTTTTATTGCAGCGCCAAGGTTTTCGGTCGCTATCATAACGCCTATTGATGCTAGCACCCAAATGGTTGCAGCTGATGTAACTCCAACCACTGCACCATCTTTTGCGAGCATAACGCCTGCCCCTAAAAAGCCAATACCTGTAATTATTTGCCCAACTACACGAGAATGATCTATTACATCCCCTTGTAAATTAAACGCAGTGGATAAAAACAAATACGTACCCAGCGTTATTAACGCTGAGGTACGAATACCCACAGGCTTGCCGCGCAACTGGCGCTCTATTCCAATAATGGCACCGCAAAAAGCCGCAGTACCAATAGCCGCCCACGAATACGGGGCTACATCAATTAAATCTAAAAAAGTCACTGTTAACCTATCTTTTATTAGCGATAGCCACCGCCGTTCGTAAACGCTGGCTACCAAATGCTGACATTTTACTAAAATCACTTCGTGCAATAGGCACATATTGGCAATCTATTGCGAGTTGTTTATCGTTACCGGGCTCACAAAACGGATCGTGAACATACACGCAGTGCTCATCAAGGTGTGTAACACACACCCAATGTGGCGATTTTTTACCATCAAAGCTGTATGTACTAATTAATAACAGCACACTAAAGCCTTTACTTAACCACTGCTCAATATGTTCAAGCTCTACATCTGTATACGTAAGCGGTATATTTGCTTGCGCTATACCATCTACAAATTGTTGATGCACGGTGGCAAGTACCACTTTTTTGTTTTCGTTACGTACGCCATCTAAAAACAAAGGCTCTGTGGTATTAACCATTACCTCGCTTTTAAAACCCCGCTTATTAGCGGCAAGTGCCAAACCAAATGGATGGCAACCACCATGACCCGATGTCATAAAAATGGTGGTACCT
Source organism: Pseudoalteromonas sp. SWXJZ10B (assembly GCF_015864475.1). Taxonomy (NCBI): domain Bacteria; kingdom Pseudomonadati; phylum Pseudomonadota; class Gammaproteobacteria; order Alteromonadales; family Pseudoalteromonadaceae; genus Pseudoalteromonas; species Pseudoalteromonas sp. SWXJZ10B. Next base: position 180,031 of record NZ_JADYXD010000002.1, on the reverse strand, counting down.
TCACGCCAAAGTGCTAACTCATGTGATTGAGTAAGCTCAGTAGTCGGCTCAAGTGCGCCCATTGCCATTAATAGCGCAGCAGGCCCGCACGTAAACTCGGTAGTTTGCTGATACCACGGCGTTAAACGCGCCACTTTTAACTCACTCGTTTGTCGAATGTTTTTTTGCATTCGCAGTGCGTCACTGTGGTCGTCGTAATAATCGCTGTATTGGCCAAATACTCTGTAGCCTAAGCTTTTATAAAGCCCTATCGCGCCTTCGTTATTTACAGCTACCTCTAAGCGCAGGTAAATACGAGCCCGCTCACACGTTTCTTTTTCAAGGCTAGTAAGCAGTGCTTTTGCAATGCCCTTACCTTGCATTGTGGGTAACACAGCAAGCGAATATAAACGCGCTAAACGCGTGCCTTTATGGCACCACACTAACCCATAGCCGCATATTTTCTCGCCATTTTCTGCAACGAGCAAAATACCATGTTTTGCACTAAGCCAGCGCTTTAAACTACGCGGGCTTAATTTATCGTTATTAAAGCAAGCGTTTTCAACGTCAATCAGTGCATTCAAATCACTGCTAAGCGCCTTTCGAATAACAAGGTTGCTCATGTTATTATCCACGGCCTCGTGCTTCTAAGCGTTGTTTAAACTCATCCATAATGATCATGTATAGCTCATCGCCTAAATAGCCGTCTTCTACTTTGTGATCAATACTTGGGTTGTCGTTTACTTCAAGCACGTATGCTTTGCCTTGATGCTCTTTAACATCTACGCCATATAAACCCCTACCCACTGTTTTACATGCTTTTAATGCGGCATCTAATACTGCTTTTGGTAACTCAAAGGTTGGTAGAGTTTCAAAGCCGCCAGAGAAAAACCGTTTCGCGTCGTGGTTATAAATTTGCCAATGGTTACGCGCCATTAAATAACGACATGCATAAATAGCACGACCGTTTAACACACCCACTCGCCAATCGTATTCGGTATACATATACTCTTGCGCGAGCACTAATGCGCTAAATTCAAACAACTCTGTAAGCTTAGCTTCAAGCTCATCACGGTTTGACACTTTATAAACACCTTTTGAGAAAGACCCTTCAGGCATTTTTAAAACAAGCGGATACGTAAAGGCTTCTTCTAGCTGCTCAAGCGTTTCACTTGATTGATCAGCCACTACAACCGTTTTTAAACTTGGCACTTTTTGATAATTAAATGCATCGTGTAAATACACTTTATTACAACAACGTAAAATAGACTCAGCATCGTCAATAACCACTAAACCAAGGCTTTGCGCTTTGCTCGCAAGGCGATACGTTGGATGGTCAATCGCTGTAGTTTGGCGAATAAATAACGCATCAAACTGGGCTATATTGTCAATTTCGTCAAAACTTAGGGCTTGTGCATTAATACCGTGTTTAGCAGCGGCTTTAATAAAGCGTGCAATAGCGTCTTTATCGCTCGGCGGTACTTTTTCGTTATGATCAACAAGTATTGCCATGTCCCATCTAAAACGACGTTGCACCGCACCAATACGCCACTGCGTTTTAGTAAAGTTATCTAGCTTGGCAACAAAGTCGCTGTACTGCTGCTCATTTAAAGACGACAACGACCCTTGTTGTAATAAGCCTTGCTCATCAACAAATAAAATAGGTGCTGGGTATTGTTTAAATACCGACTTTGCCGCTTTTGATTGTAAATCGTTTAGTGCATTACCAAAGTAAAGTGTGCCATCTATTTGGCCTACATTTAACATAGGGGCTTGGCCACTACGAAGTGCGTTTATTGTTTTTACACTTGGCAAAACTTGGTGCTTGCGCGCCTCAGCAAGTAACGAGCAATAGTAACCTTTGCTCAAGTATTGGCTTGAGTCGCACAGATTAATAATGCGTGTTTTTGGTTCATTTTGTTTTGGGTAATCACGTAAATAAGTATTAAAGGTAATTACATTTTCGAACGATTGAGCAAGCGTTTGCTCGTTGTTATCAACCACAATTAAGGTTTTAAACACGACTTTTCCTAGTTAAGTCAAAATATAAAAAGCATGCTTAAGTAACATTACTAAGCATTATAAATAGAAACACCCATCGTACTAAGTGGGCATTGCGCGAATCACTTAATACGATGGGTGCTTTAACAGGTACCTACTGTACACGTTAGCGCTTAAATTGCTTAAGCGACATGTGCTTTATATGCCCTTTTTTAAAAACGCACAAACGAGATATTTTTAGCGTGAAGATGAAAAATATTGATTAACTATATTTTCCACCTAATGCAGATTAAAATACGCAAAACAGTACTTTATAAGAGTTTAAAAATGTCGCTACCTGCTTGCCCAAAATGCCAATGTGAATATGTTTATGAAGACCAACAACTGCTTGCTTGCCCCGAGTGCGCTCATGAGTGGAACCCAAATAATACAAGCGACGAAGACGCTATTTTAATAAAAGATGCCAACGGCACCTTGCTAAGTGATGGCGACAAAGTGACAGTAGCCAAAGATTTAAAAATTAAAGGCAGCTCACAAGTAATTAAAATTGGCACCAAAGCGGTAGTTAGAAGAGTACTTGATAAAAAAGATCACGAGCTAGATTGTAAAGTAGAAGGCATTGGCGAAATGATGGTGACTGCTAAGTTTGTGAAAAAGGCTAATTAATTTGAGTAATACAATTTATGTTGGTCGGATAAATGGCGAAGCCATGTCATCCGACACATAGCTTCTTATGAATATAAGTAATGTATTAACGAGTGATGCCTTTCGCATTATGGCGCTTCGCTTATTCGAATTAGATGTAGTGATGTAGAATCAGCTATTAATTTTCAAGTCTTCCTTAGCAGCTTTGATAAGGGCTTTGTAGGCTAGTTCTGCTGCTTTAGATTTATGGTATAGATAATTTTCAAAGGTATCTGGGGAGCTAATATTGAATTTAGTTATTTCTCCTGTTTTAATGTCGTTCTGAAATGATTCTTCTAGGTTATTCTTTCTAATTTCTTCGGCATTGAAAAAATCATTTAAAACAACCATAACTTGGGGGCTAAGGAACAGGACACCTTTTTTATTTACTAATGATTTCAATTTAACAGTTAACTCTTTGACTTGACCATTATATATCTCATTTGCTTGGTTAAATAATTCATGCTCTATTTCATTAATTTTAGCATCATTACCCTCGTACATACCGTTTAAGGAAGGAACTTTATCTAGATATTTTTCAGCCACTAAACAGAAGTTTCTAATATCTAATATGATCTCAATCATACTCAAGAAAAGCTCTTTTCTGAACTCCCACTTCTGCTGTTCAACCCAATTTTTTTGTTGTACTTCTTCTTTTATTAAGTCAAATTGAGATTTTATTTTTTCTGTTACCTCAGTTTGATCAGATAGGTGCCTTAATAAAGTTTCATGTTGCTCATTTATCGCCTTTATTTCTGCCTTTTTCTTAAGATAAACACCAAAATAAGCGCTTAAACCTGAAAACAACGAAGTAAAAAAGATTATCCAATAATTAAAATCAGCCATAAGGTTCCTTAGAAAGGTTGGTAAACAGTGCTTTGGTTATTTCTAATATCCAAAATAAACTATATAGTCCAATAATTCCATTAGTTAACCCTATTGTAAACAATCGATTAACCAATCTATAAGCGCTTATATTACTTTAATCAAAGTGAGGCTTTAATATTTTAAAAAGACTTTTTTGCAGGGTGGCGTTTCGCTTATCCAACCTACGTTAAATCACATCAATAACTTTTTATAAAAGCTCAATCACATCATATTCATGGTTTTTTCCCATAATAGTTAGGCTAACCTCATCATCAAGGTGTTTGTCTAAAAGTAGTTTACCCAGCGGTGCTTCGGGGGTAACAACTTGTATCGTTGAGCCTTTTACTTCAACTGTTAATCCACCAGCGGCTGGGCCTAAATAAAACCATTTTTGGGCTGCGTTATCATCTTCTAAACATATCAGCGAACCGACGGCTATTTTGTCGGTTGGTTTTTCGTTAAAGGCAGGCTCAAACAATTCTATGCTTTTATAGCAATCGTTTACGCGCTGGGCCTGGCCTTGTGCTAAATAAGCGGCTTCGAGCCCTAGGGTATCGTATTTATTTTCGGCTATGTTTTCTTCATGTGTGGCGGTGTCGTGCGCGGTTTTTGCCGCCACTTTTGCTGTTGTAAGCTGCGCTTCTAGTGCAAAACGAAGATGTTCGATAACGTGGGTTTTATTCATGGGGATTAATACAATACAGGCTGTAAAAAATAAGGCAGTTAGTTTAACATTTTTGCGGGGCTTAAAACCATTGTTTTAACCCCGCAAGGTTGGTTGGAATACTTGCGGGATTTAAATAAGCATTAAACTAGCAAAGAGCCGTCGATTGGTTGGTACGGCTCTTTGCTTGTGCTTTATTAAAAACCTTATGGCATATCTAATAATGTTTGCGTGTGGGCATCTACTTTAACTTCGTAGTTTTTAGCGCTTAAACCCATTAGCTCTGGCAAGGTTGCCGCTATACAAATAGACGAGAACGTACCCACTACAATGCCGGTAAATAATGCAATAGCAAAACCTTGCAGTGGTGCGCCTGCAAGTAGCCAAACGCTGGCAACCGTAGCAAGTGTGGTACCCGATGTTATTAAAGTGCGTGTTAGCGTACTTTTAATCGCATTATTAATTATAGTCGCTGGGCTAAGTACATTGTTTGATTGAATACGTAAAAGCTCGCGTACTCTATCTCCCACTATTATTGAGTCGTTAAGTGAGTAACCAATAATAGCCAGTAAGCTGGCCAGCACGGTTAGGTTAAACTCAATTTGTAATAGTGAAAATAACCCAAGTACGAGTATTAAATCGTGCACTAACGCAACCACAGAGCCAACAGCTAAACGCCATTCAAAGCGAACTGCAAGGTAAAGCATTACCGCAATCATTGCAGCAAACATGGCTAAACAACCTTGATCAAATAGCTCATCGCCCACTTGTGATCCAATATAGGCCGATGATAAAACCTGTGCGTTTATATCATCGTTTTGTATAACGGCGCTTTGCCAATCAAGGCTATTAGTTGATGCGCTTGGCGCTTCTCTTAATTGAAAATGGCTATTACCTTGCGCGGTTAGCTCAAAATCACCGTTGTGATTTTTAGCAATAAACGATTGAAGCTCTTTTAGTTCAACACTTTGGTTGGTTGTAAACTCAGTTAAATAACCGCCGGTAAAATCCAGGCCGAAATTTAGCCCTTTTTGCGCAAGCGTAAATACCGATAGCAGCACTAAAATAGCACTTAAAAGCATACCCATAAAACGTAAACGTGTACCCTTTTCACCTTTCAAGAAAGTGTTAAGCATGTGCTTTTACTCCTGCTTTTTTACCCATTTTTAAATACAACGTTTGGCTTAATATTTTTGATACGTACACACCTGTAAATACAGACGTTAAAAGCCCCAGTGCGAGTGTAATGGCAAAACCTTTAACGGGCCCATAGCCTATGCCATATAAAATAAGTGCAGTGATCATGGTGGTTATATTGGCATCAAATATTGTATTTGCGGCTTGTTTATACCCCTCTTGAATAGCCTGATACGGTGCACGCCCTTGGCGACGCTCTTCTTTAATACGTTCAAATATTATTACGTTAGTGTCTACCGCCATACCTATAGTTAGCACTAGGCCTGCAATACCCGGAAGCGTTAACACAACCCCTGGTAATAATGACATTAAACCCACAAGCGACGTTAAATTTAATATAAGTGCTACGTTTGCAATAAGGCCTAAACGGCGATACCAAAGCGCCATAAATGCAAGGGTAATGCCCATACCTAACATAAGCGCAGCTAAGCCATTACTAATGTTTTCGCTGCCGAGGCTTGGCCCTATTGTTTGCTCGTGCACAATTGTAACAGGTGCTGTAAGCGAGCCTGCACGTAGTAACAATGCAAGATCGGCTGCCGCTTGTTGGCTTTTCATATTGGTAATACTAAAACGCGAACTTAAATGCTGAGCAATATTGGCAACATTAATAACTTCGCTTTTTTTAACTACTTCGCCTTTAGCGTTTTGAGAATACTCAGAGTAAACCGTCGCCATTGGCTTACCAATATTGGCTTTTGAAAACGCCGACATTGCATCGCCGCCTTGGCCGTCTAGGCTAAGTTGAACAAGTGGTTTACCCCAATCGTCGCGGCCTATGTTTGCATTATTGATATGGTCCCCTGTAAAAATTGGCACAGGGTCAAGCTCAATCGTACCGCCCGATTGCATATTAAATGTTTTGCCGCCAATTTCTTTTAATTGATAAAAACCAAGCGATGCTGTTGCACCAATAATACGTTTTGCTTCGGTTGGATCTTGCACGCCTGGTAGCTCTATACGAATGCGATGTTTGCCTTGTTGCTGTGTTACCGCTTCGGTAATGCCTAACTCTTCAATACGCGAACGAAGGGTTGTAAGTGTTTGCCCCATAACCTCTTTATCAAAGCTGCTGCGGCCTTGCTCTGAATAACTAAATTTGGCAGTTTTAACGCTGCCGTTATTGCTTGTTACAACGGCTAAATTAACAAATCGGCTTTGTAGCTCTTCAATAACGGGGGTTAACTTGTCGGTTGCATTAGGCAATGCGTTTATTTCAAACCCCTGCTGAGTTTGCTGCGCTTTTACGCCATGTGCTTTTTGCTTAATAATAATTGATTTAGCTTGTTGATACGCACTGACTAACTGCTCATCAACGGCTTTATCTAAATCTACGTCTAGTACAAATAGCACACCGCCATTTAAATCAAGGCCCAGCTTTATTGGTGATAAACCAAAATCTTGTAACCATGTTGGGCTGGTTGCATGCTCAACAATTTTAACTTGCGTGTTTGGATATTGCGCTTTTATAGCCGCTTGCGCCTGAGCGCTTTTAGTTGGCTCGTTTAAAAGTATATTAATAGTCGATTGCTTATCTAAACCCTGCTCAACCTCTAGCCCTTGTTTATTTAAAAAAGTAACTAGCGTTTTAGTGCTCGGTAAAGATTGCGTTTCGCTGTGCGGCGTACTACTTACGTGCAACCACGATTTATTTGGATATAGGTTTGGTAATGCGCTGATAGCTAATAAAACCAATACTATTAGCATGGCTATATAGCTTAATTTGAACTTAGCCGAAGACGGCTTTTTATCTTTTTTAAAACTTAACATGTTGAATCCTTATTGCCAGCAAAGCTAGCAACGTGCTTTTTAAAAGCACAATTAATCTGCAGGCTAAAACTTTAAAAGTTAAAACCTAATAAAATTAAATAAGGAAAATTAAGCGTGGTAGGTAGTTACAGCTCTGTAGAGTAAGTTTACGTCTTTCCAGCCACTCAAGCGCGACTTTTTACTATTAGTTACAAGCGTATACCAAGGCTGTATAGGATTAATCGCTCTTGGTCGTAAGAATATATGCCTAACAAGATTTTGAGCAAAAAATTCAAAAACCACATCGTATTCTGGCTCACTTTGAACAGTGTGCAAAAACAATGATGAATTATTGGCTGTTAACCTTGGTTGGTGCGCGTCAAAATCGGTTTGATGCGTTTTTTTATGCTGCGAAGTATCTACAGACTTAGTAATAGGCTGTATTTTAGTTAGATCGGTAATATCAGTAAGCGAAACCTGCGTACTTACATTAATATTTAAATTTTGTGAGGCGTCCATAGCATTGCTTTGCACACTAAAAAGTGCAGCAAGTAGCAAAAAGGCAGTTAAAAACACTCTAAATTTAAACATTCACGTTTTAAAACTAAAATAAGGGATGCGTAGTATATAAGGGCTAGTATTTGAAATACAATAGCCTTTAGTTATTTACTATCTATTTTAATTTTACTGAGACTTTTAATGCGCCCCAGACAAAGCAGTGAAAAACGACCAGACGCCATGAATTTACGCCAAAGTGTAAAAACACTGTGGCCCTACCTTACAAAATTTAAAGGCCGTGTTTTTATTGCACTTATGGCGCTTATAGGCGCAAAAGGTGCCACGCTTTTAATGCCTTGGGCACTTAAAGAAATAATAGACTCGGTTGATAAGTCGATTAACCCACTGCTAGTTATTCCCGCTTTATTGTTATTGATGTACGGCGCGCTGCGTTTTGCTAGCGTGTTTTTAGGTGAAATAAGAGATGCTGTATTTTCGCGCGTAACCGAGCACGCCATGCGTGATATTGGTTTAAAAGTATTTAAGCATTTGCACTCGCTTGAGCTGGCTTTTCATTTAGACAGGCAAACTGGCGGTATTAGCCGCGATATAGAACGCGGTACTAGCGGGTTAAGTTTTTTAATGCGTTTTTTAATGTTTAACATTGTGCCTACTTTGTTTGAAATACTGACCGTTGCGATTATTTTTGGCACGTTGTTTTCTGTTTGGTTTGCGCTTATTACATTACTGGCAGTTGCTATTTATATTACCTTTACTGTGGTGGTTACTCAGTGGCGAAACCGTTTTATTCGCGAAGCAAACGCTGCCGACAATCAAAGTAATACCCGCGCCATAGACAGCCTACTTAATTATGAAACTGTAAAGTATTTTAATAATGAGCAGTTTGAAGCAAAAACGTACGACACCTTTTTAGCAAACTGGGAAAAAGCCCGTTTAAAAAATAGAATGTCGTTGCTCGCGCTCAATTCAGGCCAAGCACTTATTATTGCTTGTGCTATTACCGCGTTAATGTGGTTGGGCTCAACCGAAGTAGTTGCAGGTGCGCTCTCTATTGGTGAACTTGTGATGATTAACGCGTATATGATTCAGCTATTTTTACCGCTTAACTTTTTAGGTTTTGTGTACCGCGAAATAAGACGCGCGCTAACCGATCTTGAAAATATGCTTGGGCTACTTAACAAAAAACCACAAATAACCGATGCACTTAATGCAAAAGAACTCAATATTAGCCAAGGTGAAATAACATTTAAAAATGTAAGTTTTAGTTACGATGCGCATCGCCCTATTCTTAATAACCTTAGCTTTAGTGTTAAAGCTGGCAGCAAAGTAGCCATTGTTGGTGCCAGTGGTGCTGGTAAAAGCTCATTAGCCCGACTTCTTTATCGTTTTTATGATGTAAGCGGTGGTGAAATTAGTATTGATAATCAAGCCATAAATTCAGTAACACTTAATAGTTTACGAAAAGCCATTGCAATAGTCCCGCAAGATACCGTGCTGTTTAACACGACTATTCGTGAAAATATCGCTTACGGTAGGCCATCAGCAAGCGATGCAGAAATTGATGAAGCCATTGCTATGGCGCATTTAAAAAACTTTATAGCAACTCTTGATAAAGGCGATAAAACGCTGGTTGGTGAGCGCGGTTTAAAAGTATCCGGCGGCGAAAAACAGCGTATTGCTATTGCGCGCGCCATTTTGAAAAAGTCCCCTATTTTAATTTTTGATGAAGCAACATCTGCACTCGATTCTCATTCTGAGCAAGCAATACTCGCAGCAATGCGTGAAGTTGCCAGTAACCATACGAGTATTGTTATTGCCCATCGCCTTTCTACTATTACCGATGCAGACACCATTATTGTGCTCAAAGCCGGACAAATTATTGAGCAAGGTAAGCACGATGAGTTACTTGCACTCGCCGGAGAATACGCTCGTATGTGGGAACTACAGCATAAAAAATAAGGGATAGTAGGCGTGAGTTTACCTCGCGCTTTGAGCTAACTTAAACAAGCGCGGCATAAAGCCCGCCTACGCATAAATTTAAGCCTCAGCCCACGAATACATCTAAACATTGCTGTTAAAGCGTAGGCGTGAGTTTACCTCGCGCTTTTTGAGCTAATTTAAACAAGCGCGGCATAAAGCCGCGCCTACACATAAATTTAAGCCCCAGCCCACTAATACATCTAAGCATCGCTATTAAACCGTAGGCGTGAGTTTACCTCGTGCTTTTAAGCTAATTTAAACAAGCGCGGCATAAAGCCGCGCCTACAGATAAATTAAAGCCCCAGTCCATGAATACATCTAAGCATCGCTATTAACTGTGGGCGGGAGTTTACCTCGCGCTTTTAAGCTAATTTAAACAAGCGCGGCATAAAGCCGCGCCTACAGATAAATTTAAGCCCTGCCCCATGAATAAACCTAAACATTGCTGTTAAAGCGTAGGCGTGAGTTTACCTCTCGCTTTGGGCTTGGCCTCTTCTTACTTAATCTAAGTTTTATCGAGCGCTGTGGTGATTCACCTCAAAAGGTTTGTTTGTCTGATTAATATCAATAACAATCGATAAGTTAAATATTCGTAACAATAAAAATGATTCATACCTATTTGAATCAAAAAAGCTCCTCAGGGGAACATAATGAAAAAGAGTTTAATTGCCGCAGCATTAGCTGCCACATTTATTACCGGTTGTTCAGAGCCGCAAACAACAAAAACAGACGAGCAACAACCTAAAGTAGCTACAGCAACAGTGGCAGAAAAAGCCGAATTAGGTAGTTTTGGTGTTGATTTAACAGCGCGTAACGAAGCCGTTAAACCAGGCGATGACTTTTTTATGTATGCCAGCGGCACATGGTATGACAACTATGAAATGCCTGCAGATAAAACTCGCTACGGTGCATTTTCAGGATTAGCTGAGCGCAGCGAAGACGATGTTAAAGCTATTATTGAAGAAATAGCGGCGCGTAAAGATTTAAACGCAGAAGAAAAACTCGTTGCTGATTTTTACAATGCGTATATGGATACCGAAACTCTTAATAAGCTAGGTGTGGCGCCAATCAAACCATTGTTAAGTGAAATTAGTGATATATCGTCAACTGACGATTTAGCTGAAATGTTTGGAAAGTCTTGGTTAACTGGTAATAAAGCCCCTTTGGGTGGCGGCATGTGGTTTAACCGCTTAGACCCTAATAAATATGAAATGTCACTAGGTGCTGGTGGTTTAGGCTTACCCGATCGCTCTTACTACCTTGAAGACGACGAGCGCTTTGTTAAAACGCGTGCAGCCTATGTTGCACACATTGCTGATATGCTTGAATTTACAGGCACTGAAAATACCGCTGAGCGTGCTCAAGCTATTGTTGATCTTGAAACTAAAATTGCACAAGGTCATTGGCCTCGTGAAAAACGTCGTAATCGCGATTTAACCCTAAACCAAGTTGAACGTGCCGATTTAAGCACTGCTTATCCTGGTTTTAACTGGGATTTATACTTTGCACAAACTGGTTATAAAGTACCTCAGTTGAATGTGTCTCAGCCTGAGCCAATAAAAGCGATGATTGAACTAATCAATCAAGAGGACATTGCAGTATGGAAAGACTACCTAACGTATCACGCTATTAGCGGTAACGCAGGTTTACTATCAGAAGACGTATTTAATACTAACTTTGCTTTTTTTGGTAAAGAACTAAACGGGCAGCAAGAGCCTCGCCCTCGCTGGAAACGTGCAATAAGCGAAATGTCGGGTACGACCTCTCTTGGTTTTGCTATTGGTAAAATATACGTAGCGCGTTACTTCCCTGAGTCATCAAAACAGCAAATGTCTGAGCTGGTTGAAAACCTACGTACAGCCCTGGGTGAACGTATTGATAACCTAGAGTGGATGGGCGATGCCACAAAAGTAAATGCGCGCGCTAAGCTTGCTGCATTTGTACCAAAAATTGGTTACCCCGATGTTTGGCAGTCTTATGACGGTTTAAGCATTACCAAAAACGATTTAATCGGTAATGTGAAAAACATGCGTGAGTTTTTCCACGCAGAAAGTGTTGAAAAAGAGCTACAAAAAACAGATCGTAACCGCTGGGGCATGACGCCACAACGCGTAAACGCTTACTACAACAGCTCATTTAATGAGATTGTATTTCCGGCTGCGATATTACAACCGCCATTTTTCGATCCAAATGCCGATCCGGCTGTAAACTATGGCGGTATTGGCGCTGTAATTGGTCATGAAATGGGTCATGGGTTTGACGATCAAGGTTCAAAATCAGACGAAAACGGTGTGCAACGTAACTGGTGGACTGATGCTGATCGCGCTGCATTTGACAAAAAAGCAGACCAACTTGCTGCCCAGTACAGTAAGTACGAGCCAATCGAAGGTAACTTTGTAAATGGTCGAAATAGCCTTGGTGAAAACATTGGTGATGTAGGTGGTTTGTCGATGGCTTATCATGCTTACAAGCTAAGTTTAAATGGTAAAGAAGCGCCTGTTATTGACGGTGTGACTGGCGATCAACGTTTCTTCCTTGCATGGGCACAAGTATGGAAAGAAAAACGTACTGAACAAAGCATGCTTAACCAACTTCGTGGTGGCACACATGCACCAGGTCGCTTTAGAGCACAGGCGCCACGTAACCACGATGCATGGTACAAAGCGTTTGATGTAAAACCAGGCGATGCGTTATACCTTCCTGAAGATGAACGTGTACGCATTTGGTAAATAAAATGGGGCTTTAGTTAGTCTCGTTTAATTTTATTACCCTTAGGCAACTCATTAAATGAGTTGCCTTTTTATTTAGTTAAATTTGCTCTGAAAACCACCTTTTAGCCCTCCCTAAAATCCCTTAATAACATGCACTTTATATGGCTTTTAAACGCGACAGTTTTAATCAGCTTTAATACTTACTAGCCCTTGAATGCATTTACCTTTAGAATACGTACTATAATTTTATTCTATTATTTACATATATTAAGGCGAAACGCAGATGGGAAGAGCTTACCAAAACAAAAAAGATTCAATGGCTAAGACTGCGGGTGCTAAAACTAAAGTTTATTCTAAGTACGGCAAAGAAATTTATATTTGTGCTAAAAACGGCGGTGTAGACCCAGATGGTAACTTATCATTACGTCGTTTAATTGAGCGCGCTAAAAAAGACCAAGTGCCAGCACACGTTATTGACCGCGCAATCGACAAAGCAAAAGGCGGCGGCGGTGAAGACTACTCAGCAACTCGTTACGAAGGTTACGGCCCAGGTAACTGCATGATTATTGTTGACTGTTTAACAGACAACAACAAACGTACCTTTGCTGATGTACGTGTTTGTTTTACCAAAGCAAATGCTAAAATTGGCGCTCAAAACTCTGTTTCACATTTATTTGATCACCTTGCTATTTTTGTATTTGACGGTGATGACGACGAAACGGTACTTGAAGCTCTTATGATGGCTGATGTTGATGTAACTGACGTAGAAGTTGATGACGGTAAAGTCACTGTTTTTGCTCCTCACACAGAGTACAACAATACACGTACAGCGCTTGAAGAAATGGGCGTGACTGAATTTGACGAAGACCTAATTAGCTTTGTGCCACAAATTGAAACGCCGATTGAAGGCGAAGACGTTGAAGTTATGGAACGCTTTTTAGCAATGTTAGAAGATTGCGACGATGTACAAAACGTTTACCATAACGCGCAATTCTAAAGAACAATTTAGTAAGTTAGAACGACTTTAAGCCAACAGCTATGTTGGCTTTTTCATTTTTAGAACGTGGTATAAATATATGAACTCCCTTAAAGAGCTTAAAAGTGGCAAGCTTGTTGGTGCTACTCACCTGCAATTAGTAGAAGAGCTAACCACATTTCCTGAAGAAATTTTTAGCTTAGCTGATACGCTTGAAGTGCTCGATTTATCAAATAATAACTTATCAACACTACCTGATGAATTTGCCTGTTTAACACGCCTTAAGCGAGTGTTTTTATCGTTTAATCAGTTTAAGCATATTCCTGCAGTTTTAGCTAAATGCCCTGCTCTGATAATGGCTGCATTTAAAGGCTGTAAAATAACTGAGTTTAGTGATTATTGTTTACCAAAAAATATTGAATGGCTCATACTAACCGATAACAATATTACTGAGCTGCCTCAAAGTTTTGGCCAATTTACACAGCTTAAAAAGTTAGCGCTTGCGGGCAATAAAATTAAGCAGCTGCCAAGTAGCATGGCGCAGTGTAAAAATCTTGAGCTTGTTAGGCTCTCTGCTAATAACTTAACACACGTAGACGACTGGCTTTTTGAACTGCCTAAACTTACTTGGCTGGCGTTTGCCGGTAACGATTTTAATAAGGCCCAGTGCCTTACAAAGTGCAGCTTAGAAAATAAGCCTCTTAACGATTACACTCTTAGCCATGTTATTGGTCAAGGTGCCTCGGGCGTTATTCATTTAGCAAAATCGGCTGATAGCGCTGTAGCAATTAAATTATTTAAAGGTGCAATTACCAGCGACGGCTACCCGCTTGATGAAGTAAATTGCTGCTTACAAGCAGGCGACCACGCTAGTTTAATTAAGGTACTTGCTTATATTGAACAAAGTGATCAGCTAGGCTTAGTAATGGAACTAATAGATAAAAGCTTCGCTAATTTAGGCCTGCCTCCAAGCCTCGAAACCTGTACGCGTGATACCTTTAATAATGATTGCCATTACTCAACTCACGCTATTTTAAAAATTACAAAACAAATGGCAAGCACACTGCACCACTTGCATACTAATAAAGTGAGCCATGGTGACATTTATGCGCACAATACTATGATTAACCAAGACCATGATGTTTTGTTTGGTGATTTTGGTGCTGCTACTAATTTAGCCATGTTAAGTGAGTATCAACAAAAGCAGTTAGAGCTTATAGAAGTAAGAGCCTTGGGCTGTTTAATTGAAGACTTATTAGGCACGGTAACCGGCGATGATAGGCAAAGTGAGCTATTTGATAAAATGTCCGATATGGCAAAACGCGCTATGCAACCTGTATTAAATCAAAGGCCTAAATTTACTGAGTTATTAGAAGAACTAAATATATAACTCAGTATTAATTAAATAAATTCTAAAAGGGAGCAACGTATAACGCGTTGCTCCCTTTTAGTTTATATTGTGTATTTATTCGAACTTTCGAATTTATTTAGTGCGCTTAAACGGGTAAACCTGTTGTTTAAGCATACCTACCGGCATGTAATCCCCGACTACACCGTATGCTTCTGGCCACTCTTTTTGGCCTTTAACAGCAGTACCAAACGCGTAATCTAAAAACGAAAAATGCGCAGCGTAGTTGCGGTCAATCGCGGCTTTATCTGACGCATGATGCCAATGATGAAACTGCGGTGTAACCATAAAGTACTTAAGCCAGCCAAACCTAACGCGTACATTTGCATGGTTAAACACAGCCTGTAAACCCACAATTATGACGTATAAACTAATTATTTGCTGTGAAAACCCAAGTACAAATATGGGCGTGAGCACTAAACTGCGAGTAACCAGTATTTCAAGAATATGCTGGCGAGAGCCCGCTAACCAATCCATTTCTTTGGCGCTGTGATGTACACCATGAAAACGCCATAGTAAAGGAACTTCGTGATAAGCACGATGCACCCAATATTGCATTAAATCGGCCACGAGTATAATTAAAAACAACTGCACTACAAATGGTGTTTGCTCTATATAACCTTGAATAGTCGTTGATACAGCCCAGCCAAAGCCATAATGCACAAAGTGGTTAGTAACGAGTAATACAAAACCAATAATTAAATGATTTACAAAAAAGTGGTTTAAATCTCCCCGCCATTCGCTACGTAATATTTTTTGATCTTTACGATGTGGTAGTAGCTTTTCAATCACGATAAATATAAGCGTTGAGC
Organism: Pseudoalteromonas sp. SWXJZ10B; assembly: GCF_015864475.1. Taxonomy (NCBI): domain Bacteria; kingdom Pseudomonadati; phylum Pseudomonadota; class Gammaproteobacteria; order Alteromonadales; family Pseudoalteromonadaceae; genus Pseudoalteromonas; species Pseudoalteromonas sp. SWXJZ10B. Next base: position 164,484 of record NZ_JADYXD010000002.1, on the reverse strand, counting down.
CGAGCAAATCTAAAATAAACCAATCAAGCCCTATGTAAGGCGTGTCGCTGGCAAACTCGTTTACCTCAACGTTTGGTCCGCCAAACATAATTGCCAGAATAATAAAAAACCACGCTGTAGCTCCTAAGCGTTTATTGGTATTACGTACAAAGTTAAGTAGCCCTAAACTGCCCGAGACCAATAATGATGCGAACATAAGTTGGCGTAAAAAGTCGACGCTGTAGCTTTTTCTCAGCTCTGGTGTGGTTAAGTATTCAGGAAAGTGAAACGCTAATACGCCTAAGCAACTCAGTATTGCTAAAAAGCAGGCTATGTAGCCACTTATGTTGCCCTCACCTATTTGTAGATGATTTGTGCGAAATATCTTTCGTGATAAAGCTTTGATCATTGTTATTATTCCTTGCGTCGTTTAAATATAACGAGATTTCCATGCCCCAATATTAACAAAATTTAGGGTATAAAAAATACAAATAGTTCCCTCCATAGTCTAAGTTGCAAATATACAGATAAACCAAACACAAAAAAGCCACGCAATGCGTGGCTTGGTTGGATAAAGCTAAACTTTTACAGAGTCAATTATAAGTACTGACCTAATGCTTTTACTTGGTCTAACATGCGGTTTGAGAAACCCCATTCGTTGTCGTACCAAGCCATTACTTTAACTAAATTGCCATCGGCTTTAGTTTGCGTTGCATCAAAGATAGATGACGCAGGGTTATGATTAAAGTCGATAGAAACAAGCGGAAGCTCATTATATTGTAAAATATCTTTCATTGAACCCGTTGACGCTTCTTTCATGATTGCATTGATTTCTTCTGCAGTCGTGTCGCGTTTGGTGATAAACGTAAAATCAACTAAAGATACGTTGATTGTTGGTACACGTACCGACATACCGTCTAATTTACCAGCAAGTTCTGGTAATACTAAACCAACAGCTGCCGCAGCACCTGTTTTAGTTGGGATCATAGATTGAGTTGCACTACGAGCACGGTATAGATCAGGGTGGTATACGTCAGATAAATTTTGATCATTCGTATAAGAATGAATAGTAGTCATGCTACCTTTTTCAATACCTACTGTGTCGTTAATTGCTTTTGCAAGCGGTGCTAAACAGTTAGTAGTACAAGAAGCATTAGAGATTATGTGGCTATCAGCGTTAATTACATCGCTGTTTACACCATGAACCACTGTTGCATCCATATCTTTACCTGGAGCAGAAACGATTACTTTTTTAGCGCCTGCAGTAATATGTTTAGCTGCATCTTCGCGTTTAGTGAAAAAACCAGTACATTCTAAAACGATATCTACGTTTAGTGCTTTCCACGGTAAATTTGCAGGGTCACGCTCTTGCGTTAACGTAATTACGTCATCGTCAATTAACATAGTGTTATTTTCAAGTGTTACTTTTTTAGAAAATTGACCATGAACTGAGTCATACTGCGTTAAATGTGCATTAACGTTAGCAGGTGCTAAATCGTTAATTGCTACAATTTTAATTTCGCTGTTTTGAGCTGACTCATAAAGTGCACGTAAAACATTTCTACCGATACGGCCGTAACCGTTAATTGCTACATTAATCATTTTAGACTCCTATTTAAGTTCACTTGCTTGGCGAGCAAGCGCTTCAATTGCTTGCCAGTCTTTATTTTCAATTAGTTGTTTATCTAGCATCCACGTACCACCAACACAAATAACGTTGTTAAGCGCTAAATAGTTCGGTGCAGTTGCTAGGCTAATGCCGCCAGTTGGGCAAAAAGTAATATGTGGTAATGGGCCACCGATTGATTTAAGCATGGCTGTTCCGCCTGCTGCTTCTGCAGGGAAGAATTTTAAATACTTAAAACCATGTGACGCAAGTTGCATAACTTCACTTGCTGTTGCAGCACCTGGTAAAAATGGTATATCTGATGTTTTAGCCAACGCAATAAGCTCATCGCTCACACCTGGACTCACCATAAAATCTGCACCAGCGGCAACCGAAAGATCAAAACTTGCTTTATCTACTACCGTACCAGTACCTATATAGGCTTCAGGTACTTCTGCTTTCATTAGCTTTATAGCTTCTGCAGCAATAGGTGTACGTAGTGTTATTTCTAAGGCTTTTAAGCCACCGTTATATAACGCTCTTGCAAGTGGTGCTGCATCTTCTAATTTTTCGATTACAACCACTGGCACTACAGGTGCCGATGCTAAGATTTTTTCAATACTCATTACTTGTTCCTCATTACCCAGTATGGCTAATATTTATTCAAGTCCAAAAGCACTCGCGCCTAAATCGGCACTGCTTACGATGTTTCTAAATCCAGTAAATAATTCTCTGCCTGTACCAAATGTGGCACTTGGTTGGCTAAGTTCTGCTTCACGTTTAGCAAGATCTTCGTCGCTAACGTGTACTTTTAATATTCCGTTTGGCGCATCAAGTGTCACTAAATCACCCTCTCGGATTTTAGCAATAATGCCGCCTTCTACAGCTTCAGGTGCTAAGTGAATAGCAGCTGGTACTTTACCTGATGCACCCGACATACGACCGTCAGTAACAATGGCTACTTTAAAGCCTTCATCTTGAAGCGTTGCCATTACTGGCGTTAACTTATGTAGCTCTGGCATACCTTTCGCTTTAGGGCCTTGCTCTTTTAGCACGGCAATAAAGTCTTGGTTTAATTCGCCACGCGTGTATGCATCTTGCAGAGCACTTTGTGAGCTAAATACTTTTGCAGGAGCAGTAACAACCTGATGTTCAATAGCAACCGCTGACACTTTGATAACGGCTTTACCTAAGTTACCCGTTAGAAGTTGCAGACCACCTTGCTTACTAAAAGGGTTACTCACTGGGCGAAGTACTTCTTCATCGTGTGAGTTTGCAGGGCAATCTACCCATTTAACTTTAGTTGGGCCGGTTGAGTTGCTCATAATAAGGCTGTCGTCTTTATCTAAACGAGGCTCTGTCATGTAAGGTGCTAAACCATCGCCTAGCATTGTTTTAACGTCTGTGTGTAAGTAACCAGCGCTTGCTAGCTCTCGCATTAAGAAACCCATACCGCCCGCTGCTTGGAAGTGATTTACATCAGCTGAGCCGTTAGGGTAAATACGTGTAAGTAGTGGTACAACTTCTGATAAATCAGACATGTCTTTCCACGTAACCTGAATGCCCGCCGCTTTTGCTATCGCAACAATATGAATAGCATGGTTAGTAGAACCACCTGTAGAAAGCAGGCCTACTAAGCCGTTTATGATCGTTTTTTCGCTGATCACATCAGCTAAACATGGGCTTTCTTTATCATCTGTAAGCTGCTTAAGCATAGTTTCTACAGCATTACCTGTAAGACCATCGCGAAGCTCAGTGTAAGGATTAATAAACGAGCTACCAGGAAGGTGTAAGCCCATTATTTCCATTAACATTTGATTTGAGTTTGCAGTACCGTAGAACGTACAAGTACCTGCGCTGTGATAAGACGCGCTTTCAGCTTCTAATAAGTCTTCACGGCTTACTAAACCTTGTGCAAATTTTTGACGAATACGTGCTTTTTCTTTATTAGGAATACCTGATTGCATTGGGCCTGCTGGTAAAAAGAACACAGGTAAATGACCAAACGACAATGCACCAATTAATAAACCCGGGACGATTTTGTCACAAACACCTAAACAAAAAACACCATCAAACACATCGTGCGAAAGAGAAATTGCCGTAGACATAGCAATTACATCACGAGAAAAAAGCGAAAGCTCCATGCCGTCACGCCCTTGCGTAACACCATCACACATTGCAGGAACGCCACCAGCAACTTGTGCTGTAGCATCGAATTTGGTAGCAATGTCTTTAATTAAATCTGGGTAATCTTTGTATGGCACATGAGCCGAAAGCATATCGTTATATGAGTTGATAATAGCAAGATTTGGCTGCTCATCAGCCTTTAAGCGCGCTTTGTCATCACTGCTACATGCAGCCATAACATGGGCTATATTTCCGCAACCTAAACCGGCACGAACTCTTGTTTGTTTTTTTGCGTGCGAAATACGTTCTAAATAATCTTGACGGGTATTTTTACTGCGTTCGATAACGCGCTGGGTAACTTCTTGAATACGAGGATGTAACATAATTTAACTCATCTCTATTAGTTAGAGGATAAAGGCTCAGTAGCAACTACAGACTCCACGTAAATAACTGTACTGAGCATCTTTGATTTACCCGTTCAAAGGTACGCTACCAGGGAGCCTCTCACAACCGCCCTGACACCGGTGTCACTGTATTAACGCATAGCAATGACACCGGTGTCAACCCTAGGTAACAAAAATAGTTTAATATTTTAACATGACCGAATAATGACCTAATTGATTTTTAGGCACAAAGTATATTTTAGCAAGTTCAGAGCAAAAAAAAGCCCGAATAAGCGTCACTCATATTCGGGCTACTGTGAAAATGTTTTTAACTCACTATTTTATCGCAGAGGTAGACTCACGTGTAATTAAGCGCGACTCAAGCGTTACTTGGTATGGTTGTTCTTGAGGCTGAGCTATGTGAGATATAAGCTGCGTTACGGCTTGTTTTGTCATTTCTTCAACAGGCTGTGCAATAGTCGTTAAACCAGGCCAAATATGACGTGCAATGGGTGCATTATCAAAGCCGGCTATTGAAATGTCATCAGGCACTTTTAATTGGCGCTGGGTAGCTAATTTTAATACCGCTGCCGCCATGTAATCGTTTGATGCAAATACAGCGGTTGGCCTAGGAGACAAATCTAAAATACTGCGTGCACTATCTACACCTGAGTGATAACTAAAGTTACCCTCCTCTACCAAGCGCTCATCAAACTCTATTCCATGGCTTGCAAGTGAACGCCTGTAGCCTTTAAAGCGTTGTTGAGTGGCACTGTGATCCGGGTGCCCTTTAATAAACGCTATAGATTTATGCCCAAGGCTAATTAGATGCTCAGTAATTTCAAATGCGCCTTGTTCATCGTTGCTACGCACAGAAATTGAGTCATCTTGAAGTAAAGCCGATGCAACTCTTGCGTAAGGAATTTTTTTAGATTTTAAAAAAGAAACGAGTTCAGCAAAATCACCAAAAGGAGGTGTTAATACAATGCCATCTAATCGAGAAGTCTGTAGTAATTGCTCAATATTATTAATAAGGGCTTCACCACGAAACTCACAAGGGTGTATCAATAAGTTATAGTTATTTTCTTTACATGCTTCTAAAGCGCCCGTTTGCACCCGAGTGATGTAACTTTTACTGGGATTATCGTAAAGACAACCAATAATAAAGCTACGATTTTGTGCAAGGCCACGCGCAATAGGATTAGGTGTGTAATCAAGTTCTTTAAATACCGCGAGTACCTTTTCTCGGGTAGCGGCACTTACATTTGGCTCATTATTTAAAACACGCGAAACGGTTTTTTTAGAAACCCCAGCATGGCTTGCTACACTATTTATGGTTACTTTTTTCATCTATCCATTATCCAAATACAACCAATAAGCCCTAAGCCCTATTTGCTATTGTGTAAACACGCAGCAGCGCCAATAAGCGGTATATTGTCTTGTGTTACAAGTGTTACAGGGATTTGCCCTGCGTACTGCGACATAATACCTTTTTGCGAAAATCGTTCAACAAAACGACTCTCTAGAAGTCTTGCTTGCATACGAGGCAGTATTCCACCGCCGATAAATAATCCGCCTAAAGCACCGTAAACAACGGCTAAATCGCCGGCAACACTGCCAATCCAATCACAAAATTGGTTAAGCGTTGCATCACACACAGCACATTCACCGCTATTTGCTAGACTACTTATTTGCGCCGCGTCTAAATTCTTAGCTGTTACACCCTTAACTGCAGCCATGGCCTTGTACAAATGCGCAATGCCAGGGCCTGAAAATACTGTTTCGATAGAAACATGGGGATGATCTTTACGTAACTCATTTAATAGTAAAGTATCGAGCTCATTAACAGGTGCAAGCGATATATGCCCCCCTTCTGAACTTAAAACAGCGGTAGATTGCGACGTTCTAACTAAACACGCTGCACCAAAGCCAGTACCTGGACCTATAACACCAATGTTTGCATTATCATCAGCTTGACCCGATTTAACAATGACATTTTGTTTAGGATCTAAATACGGGGCGGCGTATGCAAAGGCAGCAAAATCGTTTATAACTTCTAGTTGTTGTAAATCAAAATGAGTTTTAAATTCACTAACACTAAAATGCCAACCTAAGTTAGTTAAATGCACTTGCCCGGCTTTGATTGGGCCTGCAACGGCTAAACATGCGCGTTTAGGTGTAATATGCGGGACTGTTTGTAAATATTGCTCAAGCGCACTTTGAAGTGAGCCAAAATTAGCACTAGGAAAAATATTAATGTGCTCTATTACAAATTGGTTAGTGTGTTCATTAAAAGCAGTGATTAAAGCAAAGCGGGCATTAGTGCCGCCAACATCAGCAACTAAGATGGGATCAAATTGTGCAGAAGCGTTTGGGCTCATAGTATTATCTCTTTTGTTAAGCGACTCATGCTTATTATTTTACAATGGTGTACCATTGTTATTTATACTTTGAGCTATCACCTCAAAGTAGCTATCACAGTAAAAAAATGCTGCCTATAAAGATATAGACAGCGAATACGTTTTGACAACAAAATGATAAAACATTGATATTATGACACCGGTGTCAGCCGTTTATCAATAAAAATATACGTTAATTCACAAAAAGCTTGAAATTATTCATTAATAAACGAAAATGACACAATTATTTATCAAATTAATTAAGTTGTAACAATGAAAGGTAAAGCCACCTCATTTGATATTGCCCACTATGCAGGGGTATCTCAATCAACTGTATCTCGCGCTTTACGTAACAGCCACCTTGTTAATGAAGAAACACGTAAGCGTGTTTTCGATATAGCTAAAAAACTTAATTATAAAGTTGATAAAAATGCCAGTAACTTACGTACTCAGCAAAGTAGTACGCTTGCATTACTTTTATTTGAAGACCCTACTTCTGACGAATCACAAATTAACCCTTTCTTTTTAGCCATGCTTGGCAGCATTACCCGTGCTTGCGCTAAAGAAGGTTACGATTTATTAGTTTCATTTCAATCGGCCAGTGCAGATTGGCAAGCAGACTACGAAGATAGCCACAGAGCTGATGGTATTATTTTACTCGGTTATGGCGATTACATTGATTACCAACCAAAATTTAGCACCTTACTTGAACAAAATACGAAGTTTGTTTGTTGGGGTGCAACCGTTGATAACCGTCCCGATTTAACTGTTTGTTGTGACAATTACGGTGGCGGTAAGCTTGCCGCTGAGCACTTTATTGCTCATAGCAGAACTGATTGCGCTTTTATTGGTGATGCATCTGATCACAGCCCTGAATTTTTTAGTCGCTTTCAGGGGTTTAAAGATGAGCTATTGGCTAACAATGTTATTATAAACGAACGTAAAATGGCTAACGCTATATCCACCGAAGAATCTGGGTATCACGCCACTCGCTCGCTAATCGCTAATAATATTAAATTTAACGCCTTATTTGCTGCAAGCGACTTAATTGCTATTGGTGCAATACGGGCTCTTAAAGAAGCTAATATCAATGTACCAAAAGATGTTGCGGTAGTGGGCTTTGATAACATAGCCATTGCAAGTTACGTAAACCCACCCCTGACGACGATAGAGCAAAACACCACTGTAGCTGGGCAAATGCTAGTAGAGAATTTATTAAAACTAATACGTGGTGAAGAAGTACAAAGCACCCTATTACCTCCTATTTTGATTCCTAGAAAGTCGAGCTGAGCCTGTCTGATAAAATAAAGCAAAATTAACAAACCATTCTAATTGGCAGTTACAACTACTTAAATTTTATTCTCTATACTTTTATCTATTTATTTCACTTTTCGTTCTGATGTATTCCTATCTCATAAAATTCAAAATTTAAATATAAAAAAAGCCTCTAATGAGGCTTTTTGCTAAATTCTTTTTTAACTCAGACTAATAAGTTATTAAAAATCGTAAGACGCTGATAATTGAATTCTACGTGGTGATTGGTAAGACTCAGCTAAACCAAATGTAGCACTTCCATCGCCAGCAGCTACTTCTGCAGCTTCATCGTAACGAGTTTCAGTAGCAGCATCAAATACGTTAAATACATCCATAGCTAAACGAACTTTCTGATCGTTAAAGCGAAGGTTATAAGTAAAGTTAAGATCTAAACGTGCTGTCCATGGTGTATTACCCATGCTGCCACGAGGGAAACGTTTGTCACCCACGTAGTAAGTATCACCGTATTGGTATTGATCAGGGTCTGGAGTATAACCTTGACCTAAAGCAGTCCAAGGACGCCCAGATGCGATATTAACATTAGCACCAATTAAGAAGTCTTCTGTAACAGCAAAAGCACCATAAACTTTAATGTTATGACGACGATCTGCAGGTAGATTACCATTAGCACCATCCATTAAATAAGGGTAATCCCAATCTTGCGTAAGACCAGCATCATCTTGACCATTATCAGATTTAACAAAACCTTCGGTGTTACCGTAGTTGTGAGACCATGTGTATAGCGCTTTTAAAGACCAAACCTGATCCCATGTTTTCTCTAATGTTAAATCAACTGATGCATATTTACGCTTAGCTTCCGGGTAACCTAACTCTTGTGCAGTAAAGCTATATTCTTCAGTGGTGCCGTCACCATCAAGATCGAAATTGAAAGTAGCGCCATTACCAGGATTAAATAAGAACCAGTTCTCACCTAAATATTCACCATTTTCATCATTAAAGATATAAGAACCATCATCAATTTGATTACCTAAAACACGGTAAGTAGCCTTGATACCCCATGACCAATCATCATTAATTGCTGCTTGATAACCAATCATATACTCATCGTTATACATTGGTTCAAGATCTTTATCAGATAAGGTATTTGATGGTTTTGCAGTGCCGTCACCACCATTAGAAATAGCAGGGTCACCTAGCTGAGTACCTAAACCTACAGGGGTACCGTCAGCATTTAAACCTTCATACTCATACCAAGTTTGGATATATGTTTCTGCACCGGCTAAACGGATATTTGTATTAGCAGCTACTGGTAGGTAATAACGACCTGCGGTAAAAAACAACTTACTGTCGCCATCGCCATTAATATCCCAAGAACCACCTATACGAGGAGCAATTTGGTTATCAATAGCAACAAACTCTTCGCCATCTGCATTGTAGTTAGTAAAACTATCATTACGAAGACCTAATGTTAATGTTAAATCTTCAGTAACTGACCATTGATCTTCAATATAAATAGCCCAGTTTTCTACTTCAAACGAACCGCCATTTTTATAATCGCGTACACGTGTTGTCTTCATTTCTTCTGGTAAAACGTAACCATTAGCCAGTCTAGCGCCTTCTTCGTATGTACGATAATAGTAGTAAACGCCACCAGAGTTTTGTGTTGTTGAATCAGCTGTATTAGTTTCAGAATCATAGCCAAATTTTAACGTATGCTCATCGTTTAGGTAGTAATCAAAGTCAACGCGCAATTGCTCACGTTTATCTTCATTTTCACCAACGGTAAAGTTTACATAACATGTAGTATCCTGACCTAAATCGCCATCATAACCTGTAGGACAATCATCAAAGTCTGAGTAATCAGTTTCTGAAAATTTAACTTGCCCATACATTGCTGACATACTTAGATCATCTGTTAGATTACCAGTATAACGCAATGCAAAACTTTCTCCGCCTCGCTTGTGATAAGCTGTGCCACCATCTTCGGTATAATTACCATTTCCTTCAGGATCTGAAATTGTTTTTTCTGAATAAGTGCGTTTGTCACTAAAGCCCCAAAGCATTAGTTGATGATCTTCGTTAATATTCCAGTCAAATCGCGCTAGGTAATATGGGTCATCATCTTTTTCAACTGTTAAATCTGTTTGAGATGCATTACCGTATTCGTAGTCATTATCTCTTGCTGTGTAAATACCATAGAAGAATAATGTATCTTCAACTATCGCACCTGAAGCATAAATACTTGTTTCAAATGAGTTATCGTAGTCGTCTTGGTTATTAACATATAAATCACCAATACAATGCCCGTCTGCATCGTCACAACGATCATTTTGTTTGTAAAGTGAGTTAGGAGCTTGCTCACTTAACGAGTCAGATGAATAAATCGTTTCAACACCAAAGTGAAAATCATTAGAACCAGATTTAGTAACTGATGAGATTAATCCACCAGTAGTACGCCCGAACTCTGCAGAATAACCACCCGTTTTAACTTGGAAGCTGTCGTACGCGGTGAATGGGATTGTTGCACCACCAAGGCCATTACGGAAGTTAGTCATATTTAGACCATTCACGTAATAAGCATTTTCAGCTACAGAAGCACCACCAAATGAAGCTTGGTCGCCAAAACGACTGTCCCCTTCAGTTGCGCCAGGCGCAAGCAATGCTACTGAAGTTACTGAGCGAGATATAGGTAGTAGCGATAATTCTTCAGAGCTAATATTTAATGAAGACTCTGATGCAGAAACATCTATTGCACGAATAGAGCCACCTACAACAGCAATTCTTTCGATATTACCTGTAGTTAGTGGAATTTGAATGAGAGCTGTTTTACCTACCCCTATAACAACATCTTTAACTTGAGCTTGGTCAAAACCAGATTGGGATACTGTAATATCATACTTACCTACTGGCACTTGCTTAAGATCAAACTCACCATTTGCATCAGCAGTTAGTGTTTTAGAATAACCTTTGCTTTCATCTGTTATTGTTATTGATGCACCCGCTAATGAAACACCTGACTGAGCAGTTAAGCTACCTTTGATAGCGCCGTTAACGTTATCTGCCATTGCTGGCATTGCCGCACTTAACGTCATTGCAACTGCTGCAGCAGTGAATGAGCGTTTAAATGTCTTAGAAAAATTATGGTTCATTTTTGATTTATCCCTAGATAATTAGATTATTATTTTTTATGTCTTACGTTAAATACTTTATATAACGCCTACTAATTTAAAGTATTTAACCCCCTCAACGTGTAAGGAGAAACAAATTAATAACACAATAAAAACAAACTTGCCAACAAAATGCGACAGCAATTAACAGGAAAATCACCATAAAAAACAATAAATTAACAAAAAACCAAGGATAAAACCAAAAAACAAAATAAAAACAAAAAAACAAACATATAATTTACATTATTAGTTGTTTGCAAAACCAACAAAATGAATAAAAAGCAGGCTCCATTATTTATAAAAACAGCGCCATAAACACCATTAAAGAACAACTCTTATACAATTGACTTAAAACCCCTATCAAAATACTATCTCACTTAATTAGCATAAATATTCACATCACACTTCACAAACCCTATACCGTTGCAAAAAACGGAATTTAATTTAGAAAAAAAAACGCCTAATTAAAATCTTTTTTTATGTCATATAATTTCTAAATCATTACTTAAATGACTCGAAAACCACCAAATAATGATCCCAACCCGTTTACCACGGAGTAAACGTACCTGCTTAATATATTTTGCATGTATCCAAACTTTAGGTGTAGCTGAGTTTGTGTCCTCACCCAACTTATAACCTGCTTTATTTACACCTATACATCCCACGCTTATTTTGGTAAAAAAATGCCGCTATTAGCAAATTACCCTAACTCTTTTACATAACTATTTTTAATATCAGCTTGTTTTACATCATTTAGCGCATTACTTGCTAATAACGTTAAAATAAGAGAGCGAAAAATGGCTAATACTATACCCACTGAATAATTGAGGTATCACGCCGTTCACTTATCGCTAATAATATTAAATTTAACGCCTTATTTGCTGCAAGCGACTTAATTGCTATTGGCGCTATACGTGCACTTAAAGAAGCTAATATTAACGTACCAAAATTTGTTGCATCGGCTTTGTTATTACAGTCATTGCAAATTACGTAAACTCACAACTAACTACAATAGATCGAAACACCACTGTTGCTGGGCAAATGTAGTAGAGAACTTATTAAAATTGATATGTGGTGAATAAGTACAAAGTGCCCTATTAAATCCTATTCTCACTTCTAGAAGGTCAAGCTGAGCCTTCTTAATTAAGCAAATACTGATTACATCTGTTCACATTCATTTACAAACAATAAAATCATATAATAAACAATATATTAAAAAAAACACCACCCAAAAAACTATACTTTTTCATCAAAAAAACATCAATTACACATTCCTTAGCAACAGCAATTTGTTAACTGCATTTACTATTTTGTTTCTATAATGTAAATTTATTGTACCGATATGATCTTGATCTGTAACTTTATAGCCTAAATAACAACAATATCTCAGGGATTTACATATGTTTAAAACTAAAGCTCTATCAAATGCAATAAGATACTCTTTATTGCTAGGCTCTGTAGCCTTAGCGCCTAACGCGCTAGCTCAAGAAAATGACTTGAATTCAGACGTAGAATTAGAAGAAGAAGCACCTGAACGAATAGTTGTAACAGGCTCACGTATAAGAAAAGCTGAATTTTCAAATGCATCACCAATTCAAATTATCAATGGCGACTTATCTCGTGAAATGGGTTTATTTGATGCAGGCTCAATGCTTCAATCGACCAGCCAAGCGGCTGGTGCTCAAATAGATAATACATTTGGTGGTTTTGTACTAGATAACGGTCCGGGCGCTGCAACAATCGGATTTCGTGGTTTAGGTGCTGAACGAACTCTTGTACTTATTAATGGCCGAAGAATGGCTCCTGCTGGCGTTGGTGGTGCACCAACATCCCCTGATTTGAACTTAATACCTGGCGTAATGATTGAGCGTGTAGAGAATTTATTTGATGGCGCATCAACCGTTTATGGTTCTGATGCGGTAGCGGGTGTAGCTAACGTAATATTAAAAAAAGATGTTGAAGGTTTTATTTTTGATGCATCTTATCGTCAACCTAAAGGTGAAGGCGGTGAAGAAACTGTACTTTCGGGTATGTGGGGCAAAACCATGGATAATGGTTTTATCACTATAGGCGTTGAATATTCAGAACAAAAATCTCAATCTTTATCTGGTAACCCTTTTGTTAAAGGGTGTGAAGAGCGTATTTGGGAAGCTGAAGATGGCAGTATCGTAACGAGAAACAGTGGCTATGGTCCTGTGGCGAGTGGTGAAGATTCATGTGATATTTTCCCTCTAACAAATCGTATTAGCGTACCTTCTTTCTTTGGTAGTGTTTATTACACTCCTAATTTTACAAACACTGGTATTCCAAACTTTAGCGAATCAACTGTACCATCAAGTCTTGAAGGATTTTTACCTTCATGGGTAGCTGGCGATTTCGATGGCGATGGTATTAATGATGGTGTATTTGTTGATGGTAACGGAGATGGTTTCCGTGACGTTGATTTCCAAGACCCTCTATACGCTTTCCAACAATCTGATTACTACAAAAGTGGTGATTACAGAAGTAAAAATGAACGTATTTCACTAATGCTTAATGGTGAATACAACTTCCAAGACGATAACGACACAACTTTCTACTATGAAGGTTTATACGCTAGTCGTAAATCTCCAATTTTTAGCCCTGGTGCACAAATATTTCAACAAGTAGCGGCATCAAACCCATATAACCCTTGTGGTACAAACGGTATTGACTGTTTTGGCGTGTTAGGTGTGGGCCCTGGTGGACCTGAGGCCGTTCAGCCAATCATCAATATCCGTGGTGACCGTGATCAAACTGAGGTTGAAGTATCACAATATCGTTTAGTTACCGGTGTTACTGGTAATCTAGGTATGTTCGAAAACATTGGTTTAGACAATTGGTACTACGACGCGTCTGTATCGTACAGCGCATCTAAAGGTACTGACCACCGTGTTGGTATTGATGAAGAACGCTTAATTAACTCATTAGAAACCGCTGTTCTTAATGATGATGGTACTGTTACCTGTGGTACCGGTTCTGATGGATGTGTTCCTGTTAATTTATTTGCAGACAGTATTTACCAAGAAGGTGGCGGTACGCTTTCACCTGAAGAAGCGGCCTATTTATTTATTGACCGCGACATCGAAACTAAAGTAAACCAGTTTGTTTTTAATGCATTCATGGGTGGTGACTTCTTCGCACTACCATGGAATAACGAAACTGTTGCAGGTATCGTTGGTATTGAATATCGTCGTGATGAGATTGAATCAAATCCTAATGCAGCAGCATCACAAGGCTTACTATGGGGCTACTTTGCTGACCAAGGCGCTGATGGTTCTCGTAATCTAAAAGAAATATTTACAGAAGTTGACTTCCCTTTACTTAAAGGAGTTAAAGGTGCTGAAGAACTTACATTTACAGCTTCTGGCCGTGTTTCTGAGGAATCTTTCTACGATGCTGAATCAACTTATAGTCTTAAAACTATCTACCGTCCTGTTGATTGGTTTACTCTTCGTGCTACAAAAGGTACTTCTTATAGAGCGCCAAACTTACGTGAACGTTTCTTAAACGGTACGTCTGGTTTTAATACAGTTGCCGATCCATGTGTTGTTCCGGAAGATGCTCGTAATATTGACCCATTGAACCCAGGTTCAGCAGCTACATATAATGCAGCTGAAGAAACACGCGATACAGCGGTATTAAACGCTTGTCAAGCATCAGGTATTGATCCAACTACTCTTGGTTTAGGTCAAGGTGGGACTGATTCATATACTGGAACTTATAGCGCTGAGATTGAAACTGGCGGTACAACTGAGCTTAGTGCTGAAACATCAGTGGCTAAAACATACGGTTTTATCTTTGAACAACCGTTCACTGATGCATTTGATTTAACAATGTCATTAACTCGTTTTGATATTGAAGTAACAAATAGTATTGCAGAGCCAAGTGCTTTCTACAGTATTGGTCAGTGTTATTCTGCTGATGGTAATGATGCTTTTTGTAGCCGTATCGGCCGTGACGAAAATGGTCAAATTGATTTAGTTGATGCTAGCTTTATCAATATTGGTTTAATCTCTTCTAAAGGTTTTGATTACAATATCTACTTTGAAACAGATACGGTAATTGCAGAAGAAAACTTAGGTATTACACTAGACCTTCAAGCCACGCGCATGACAGAGCAAGTTTTTGATGTACTTGGTACTATTGATGACAATATGGGTGAGCCAGATTCACCAGAATGGCGCGGTACAGCACGCTTACAACTTAAATATTCTGATTTTAGGTTTAACTGGGAAACACGTTTCATCGGTAAAGGTCGTGAAGATGAAGATGATTTAGGTGAATTCGAAGAAGGTACTGCAGGTTGTCGTGGTTTAACTGACGCAAATGGTGCTCCACTTAAATGTCGCCCTGTTGGTTTCACTGATGACTACTTTGTACATAACATCGGTATGACTTGGTCTAACGATGCTTATAAAGTGAACTTTGGTGTACGTAACGTATTTAATGAAGCTCCACCAAAAGTAGACCCAAATGGTTCTTTCTCAAATACTAACATCCCTCTAGGTGTTGGTTATGATACTTCAGGACGTAGCCCATACATCAGTTTTACAGCTTCTTTTTAATTAGAATTGGCTGAGTATATATTCAATCCAGATGGCCTAAAATTTTAGGCCATTTTTTTTGAGGGAATAAAAAATGAAACTTAAAAAAAGAATGTTAGTAGGATTTACCTTACTAAGCCTATCTTCTTTCGCTAATAGCGAAACTGAAGATGCGACACAAGTGAGCAGTATCGATGCTTTCTCAATGTCATCTGCTATTCGTAGTGTTGTAGCATCACCTGATGGTAAGAAGCTTGCTATTTTAAGAGCGACTACCAAAAATGGTGACTATATAATTGAGATAAGAGATCCAAATAACCTAGAAGCAGACCCCGTAAGGTTGGGCGCTGATAAAATGCTGATATCTTCCATCGTATGGTTAAACGATGAAAAAATAGGCGTTATGTTTAGACAAATACTAGAAGATGGAAGTCGCAAATACTGGGTTAATAAGTTTGCAATAACTGATGCAGATGGTAAAGGCGACTGGTTATTACCATTTAAGAAAAAGCGAAATGTTCAATTTAATATAATAAATATACTTCCAGACAAAAAAGATGAAGTACTTGTAGAAGTTGATATTAATAATAACTACATTCCAGATGTAGTGAGATTTAATATTAACACTGGACGAAGCGTTACTGTAATGCGCGGAAATGAAAAAGTATCAGGCTCGTTTGTTTCTGACTACGATGGTGAAATAAGAATAGCCCAAGGTTGGAATAAATCTGATAACGCAATCGATTATTATGCCCGAGATAAAGGCAATGATGATTGGAAAGTAATTAAGCAAGTTAGTCCTAAAAAGCGTGAAAACTTTGAGATATTAGGATTTGCAAAAGGTAATCCTAACGAAGTTTATGTTAACGCCAACTTAGGCGAAAATACGACTGGCATTTATATTTACAATATTAAAACAGGTCAGTATTCTGAACGTCAATTTGGTCTTAAATCTGTAGATACAGACGGTGTTATACTTGATACCGACGGCACTTTACAAGGCTTTCGCTATACAACCAAGCAGCCTAAGTTTTATTTCACAGACCCAAACCTTCAAGCACTTAACGAATCTGTTGCTTCTTTATTTAAAGATAAGTTTGTACAAATCATTAGTAGCTCTGATAACGATAACGTATTAGTGGTGAGAGTATCTGCTGACGATAACCCAGGCAGCTATTACATTGTTACTAATAAGCAGAAGCTGACTAAAATTGGTGACCGACTTCCGTTTATTGATAAAAGTAAATTAGGATCCGTTAAATATATCTCTTATAAAGCAAGAGATGGACGCAAAATAAAAGCGTATGTAACCATCCCTGCGACTAAAGGTCCTTACCCTGCGATAGTACTTCCTCACGGTGGTCCTTGGGTGCGTGACTCTGTTGTATTTGATGACTGGGCGCAGTTACTTGCCTATCATGGTTACGTAGTTATTCAACCAAACTATCGTGGATCTACGGGGTACGGTCTGGAGCATTGGATAGCCGGTGATAATAACTGGGGCTTGAAAAAACAAGATGATTTAGACGACGCGGCACAATATTTAATAGATAAAGGCTTAGCAACAAAAGATAAGCTTGCTTTATTTGGTTGGAGTTATGGCGGTTATGCTGCATTTGCTGCATCTATGCGTGAAAACAACATATATAAATGTGTTGTTGCCGGTGCAGGGGTAAGTGATTTAAGCCGTATTAATGCAACTCTTAACGAAAATCGCTTTTTAAGTATTTTACAACGCCCTACGATTACAGGTGTCTCTCCTGTAGAGCAAGTAGATAAAGTAAATATTCCTATACTAGTTGTGCATGGTGATATCGACAGTCGTGTTCCAGTAAAACACAGTAGAGACTTCGTATCTGAGCTTGAGAAGTACAAAAAAGACTTTAAATATATTGAGCTTGAAGATGCTGATCACTTTTCTGATACGCTTTTCTACGATCATAAAAAAGAATTTTATACCGAGTTGTTATCATGGTTTGATAATAAGTGTGGTCTCAAATAATGTAACTAAAAAGTGACACTCATTTTATTTGAAGAGCATTCTTTTGTTTTAATATTAAGTGAGTACATAACAAAAAGGCTTCTAAATTTATTTAGAAGCCTTTTTTAATAACTACAGCATTTTATACCAATCCGCAATAATACTTAATCATTTAGCGGGGCTAAACGTGTCGCTAACTGCGTTAAAAAATTCTCATTTACGACTGCATGGATGCAGAAGGTAGAGCAATGCAGGAGCAATTGCCGAGAACAACTAAATAGCGAATTTTTTGCCTAGCTAACAACACGTTTTTCCTGCCTCAAAATAGCTCACTTAATTAAGCGAATTGGTATTATATATTAGTCTTTAAGCGATTCGGCAACCACAGGGTAATAATCCCAAACTTGTTTATCACTGAGTGAGCGTACAAGCTTGATGTATTCTGCGTGTGTCCAAGCTAGAGGTGTTGCTGAGTTTGTGCCCTCGCCTAATTCATAACCTGCTTTATTTACGCCAACGCCATCCCATACTTGCTCAGGTAGCATCATGCCGCTATTAGCAAATTGCTCTAGCCCTTTTACGTAACTATTTTTAATGTCCGCTTGTTTTGCATCATCTAGCGTATTATTTGCATTTGCAGCGGCTATTTCATAATGCCCGCGCTCACCTGTAAAAAATGGCCATACACGGCCACGTTGCCCTGGTGTGTTGCTGCCGCTTTCGGCGTAATTAGTACCGGTGGTTTCATCTTCGCCGTAACCGTCGTTACCATAACGGCGATAGCCTGCAAATGTGCCGCTACCATCGGTAAAGTTAAAGCTGTATTTAACTTGTAGATTATCTTCAAGTGTTTCGTCGTCATACTCTGGTAGCGTTTTAATGATGCTTGAATCGTTAGCGCTTCTTACTCCATAGCGAACTAATTCTAAAAACCCACCATCTAAAATCTGCTTTTTGTTAAAACCTTCACGGCCATTGTTGGTGTTAATTTTAGTATTAGAGTTAGCGTTGGTATCTTGACCTATACGAATAAAATACTCGCCATCGGTGCTATCACCTTCTAAATTACCTTGGGTGGTAAACATTTGCGACTCTATATCACTGTTATATTTTTTAGCCGTTGCTAAATAACGTTCTGCATTTTGAGTATCACCACTGAGTGTTGCTATGTCACTGGCTGTTATAAGACCAGCAACAACGGCAGCCGTTGTAGAGGGAGAATAACCACTTTGCTCTTCCCAGCGCTCTTGCTGTGTTGCAGGTGGAGTGATTTGCGTATCGTTCCATAAAATTTTAGCTCTTCCGCCATCGACTAAAAAATCAGCTGCCGGTTTTAGCATGCGTGCGTACCAATCTTTAAGCTCGGTATCGCTTAGTACGTTTGCTTGATGTAACTTCCACGCGAGCATAATAGGCATAGCCGTTTGATCTAGCTGTACCCCTACCCATTCAAGTTCACCGTCTACATGTGTTTTTTGTAAAAACCAGCCAGTGTCGCCATTGCTACCGGGGGTTTTACTGTTAACTTGTACTTTTTCAAGGTATTCAAATGCTGTTTTAGCTGTAGCAGTATCACCCAAAGCCATAAACGCCATCGCTACTTGATAAAAATCACGAACCCATACCGCTTTATAACCCGTTGACCCTTCTTTGGCCGAAACTGTTTCACCCCAAGGGTTAGAAAGCGAGGCGATAAGCGCGCCCGCATTGGTTTTATCTTCTTGCGCTTTTAGCACCATTGTACTGGTATAAAGTAGCTTTCCGTTATCGGCGGTTTGCTTAACCATTTCATTTAATGGCTCAAGGCTTTGTAGATAATCTTCCCATCCTAGCGCTTCACCTTTACCGTTGTAGGCATCGAGCACATTTTGATAACCTTTAGATAAGCTCTGCGCACCTTGTTGCTGGCTTTGTATCTGGGTTTTACCAAAGCTTAGTGCTAAATCAAATGTGGTATTACTACTTATATTGCCAAGCTCTGCAAGCATACTGACATTGCCCGATTCACTCCCTGTGTTTGAATATTGTTTGCTTAGTGTGTGTTGTTTTTTAAGTGAGGTGATGCCATCGCTCACACCTGTAAAGCCTACGCTTTTCATTTTGAATGGCGTAGATGATTGCAGTGTTAAAAAGTTATCGCCTTCCCAAGCAACTAAGCCTTGCTCAGTGGTTTTTGCAAAATCACCTAAGCCGTTGTTGTTTATATAAGGGTTAACAGCAACATACGCTTTTACACCTTTAAGTGATGTATTAAAAATACTGCGTACAAACAATGTTTGTCCGTCAGGGTCGGTGAATATGTGTTTTTCGAAGGTAAAACGCCCTTGCTTATCTGTACTTGTTACTTTGTAAGCAAGCGAGAGCGGTCTGCCTTTATCGTCTTTATGTAAGTAATCAATGGTAACGTCTAAATCGTCTGCTTCAGTAACTGTAAAATCTTTACCGGTTACTACAAACTGCATATCTTTAATTTGCGCTTGGTGAATGAGTCCAAACATAGTTTCGGTGATCATACCTTTAGCAATTGAAAACCAGACCTTTGATACTTCACCTGTCGCAGCGTTGTTATTATATTGACCGTTTTGGTATTGCTCAAAGGAAGTACCAATTCCGGTTTTACCTGCATAAGCCCAAAATGGTTCAGCGCCTGGTGCGCCTGGAGCTGATGCAATCGTAGCATCAATATTTTCATTATTCGTATTTTGCACGCCACAGGCCGTTAAACCCAAAGTTAAAAGAGAAGCGGTAATAAGGTTATATTTTTTCATTGTGTGACCCTTAGTTTGAATTTTTAACGCGCATAACAGCAATCGCAGCAACAACAAATGATGCGGCACCAATTAATAATGCGTAAATAGGCTGGTTAGAAAATACGTGGCGTAAAATAAGCCCTAAAATACTGGCAGCTAATAACTGTGGAATGACGATGAAGAAATTAAATATCCCCATATAAACGCCCATTTTACTACTCGGTAGTGCATTACTTAGCATGGCGTAAGGAAGCGACAAAATAGACGCCCATGCAAAGCCAACGCCTATCATTGGAATAAGAAGCATTTTTGGATCTGTTATAAACATAAAGCTCGCAAGGCCTAATGCGCCTAGTAGTAAGTTAAAGCAATGTGCGCCTTTTAAGCCCATTTTTTTAACTAAAAGCGGAATACACATTGCAGCAATGGCCGCAAAACCATTGTAAGCGGCAAATAAAATACCGACCCAGTCGGCACCATCGTTGAATGCTTTACTGGTTGCATCGCTGCTACCATAATGAAAGCTTGTTACTGCGGCTGTGGTGTATATCCACATAGCAAATAACGTAAACCAGCTAAAAAACTGTACCCACGCTAGCTGCTTCATTGCCTCTGGCATAGTAAATACATCTTGTACTACTTGATAAAAGCCGCCTTGTGTTTTATTTGCGCCCTTTAAAGCACCCGCTATCCACTGCACAATACCAAACGCTAATAAACCACCAGCAAGTAAATACAGTTCTTTTTCTAGCGCTAAACCCATAACTAAAGCAAGTGTTGCTAAACCTAGCACCACAAAAATAATGGCACCTTTATTGAAGTTGATATCTACTAATGCGGTGTTAGTCGGTTTGGTAGTTTGGTTTTCAAACTCAGCAAGCTGTTCAGGGCTATATTCTTTAGTGCGTGCTACAGTCCAAATAACGGCAGTAAGTAATACAACCCCACCCCAATAAAATGAATATTTAACAGATTCAGGTATTTCCCCTGCAGCAGCGGTATTACTAACATCAAACCAATTAGTCATCATCCATGGTAATGCTGAGGCCAGTACAGCACCAATACCAATAAAAAAGCTTTGTAAGCCGTAGCCTGTAGCACGTTGTTTTTCTGGCAGGTTATCGCCTACAAGTGCTCTAAAAGGTTCCATAGTGACATTGATTGAGGCATCCATAATCCATAACATACCTGCAGCAATCCAAAGGGTTGGTGAATGCGGCATGATAAAGAGTGAGATAGTAGTAAGTACCGCTCCTATGAAAAAGAATGGACGACGACGACCAAAACGCCCCCATGTTTTATCACTCCAATAACCAATTATTGGTTGCACTATTAAGCCCGTTAGCGGTGCTGCAACCCATAAAATAGGAATATCATCCACTTGTGCGCCTAGGGTTTGAAAAATACGGCTCACATTGCCGTTTTGTAGTGCAAAACCAAATTGAATACCCAAAAAGCCAAAGCACATATTCCATATTTGCCAAAAACTTAGATTTGGTTTGTTGCTGTCATAATTATTATTTTGATTATTCATGATTAGCCTTATTAGTTAAAACTGCGCTACTAAATGCATCTAGCGAAAGCATAAGCTTTGTAACTTCTTTGTCAGTGATGATCTTTACCGTGTTTTGTTCAAGTAAGTCGTGTAGCGGTTTATTTCGCTCAAAGGTATTAGCTTGCTCTGGTGTTAAATTAATTAATACCGTTTGTGGCTCCTCACTAAAATTACTAAAAACATAAATAGATTGCTGTCCCAGCGAGCGTACAAAACCAACAACGCGTTCGCTATTGCTAAGTGAAAGCTCTGACATGGTTCCACCTACAACAGCGGGCAAACTATTGAGAGCCATTATTGATTTATAATAATCACGAAGTGATGCTTGCTCGCTCGATAAGTTAGCGCCGTCGA
Source organism: Pseudoalteromonas sp. SWXJZ10B (assembly GCF_015864475.1). NCBI lineage: Bacteria > Pseudomonadati > Pseudomonadota > Gammaproteobacteria > Alteromonadales > Pseudoalteromonadaceae > Pseudoalteromonas > Pseudoalteromonas sp. SWXJZ10B. The sequence continues at coordinate 142,343 of NZ_JADYXD010000002.1, read as the reverse complement.
ATTTGCCGTTGTTCATCCATGCTTGATGCGCTGGTACACCAATGTAGTCAAAAATACTGGTGCGGGTAGATGTGCCAAAACCTGCGTTTTCAGATCCGTCCTCCCCCACATCTTGGGCAAAATATAATAAAGTAGGTGCGCGACTCATTAAGCTAGAAACGACCATTGCTGGTTTCCCCCAGCGTGCATCACCTGCAAAATCAGGGCTCGCAATGCGTTGTTCGTCGTGATTTTCTAAAAAGTGCAGCATGTGCGATTCAATATCGTTAACGTGGCTTTGGGCTGCAAAAATAGTATTAGCAGCTTGCTTACCCTGCATAATGGCTTTTAATGTGTCGTAAAAGCCGACTTTGTCATACAAGTAATCCATTTTTCCTTGCTGAATATACGCTCTGTACATTTGTGGGTTGTAAACTTCAGCCAATAAAAACGCATCGGGCTTTTGCATTTTTATTGATGAATTTAAAAAGCTCCAAAATTCAACCGGCACCATTTCGGCCATATCGTACCTAAAGCCATCTACGCCTTTATCAAGCCAGTACAAAGTGATGTCTCTAAATTTATACCAACTATTAGGAAGCTCTTTATTTTGCCAAAACGCATAATGAGCGCGATAATCTTGGTTTTCTAACTCTTTAGGTAATACAGGAAAGTCATAGCTGCCATCAGGCTTAACGCCATAATTCACTCTTACGGTTTCGTACCAATCGTTAATATCTGGCTTGGGTGCACGCGCACCATTACCCGTCCATTTTGCTGGCGTTTCATCAAAAAAAACGTCAGCTAAAGGGTGAGTATTACCCCCTAAAACTGTATAGCTTTGTGATGTTGGAACCTGAAAAGACTGGCCTGGTACATAATAAAAGTTATTATTTTTATCGTACTCTTTGCTGGTGTCGTCTTGTTCACCAAAGTCTTTTATTCCTTTGGGTTTTGCTACTGATTTATAATTACGAGCCACATGGTTAGGTACAATATCTATAACCACTTTCATGCCATGCTCATGAGTACGCTCAATCAGATCACTAAACTCACCCATTCTATTGGTCACATTTATGGCTAAATCTGGATTTACGTCGTAGTAATCTTTTATTGCATAAGGTGAACCTGCACGGCCTTTAACTACATCAGGGTCGTCTTGCGTAACCCCATACTGTGTATAATCGCCCACTAGCGCATGATGTAAAACACCGGTATACCAAACATGGGTTGTCCCCAATTCTTTAATACCTTTAAGTGCAGCATCGTTAAAATCGGCAAATTTACCTACACCATTTTGCTCTTTTGTACCCCAGGGCACATTCGCGGTCTGTGTGTTGCCAAATAAGCGTGTAAATACTTGGTATACAACAGGCTTTGTTAACTCATTTTGCGCCTGTTTAGGCGCTTGCTGTTGTTCGGTTTCATTATTGTCTGAGCATGCACTTGTTATAAGTGCGCTGCACAGTAATGTGGGTACATAAACTGATTTTTTCATTGTGTGTCTTTTTGTCAGTAGTGTTATAGCTTTATACTAAAGATATCTGCAGCAAGCATACAGTTGCTGCATACGTATTCACTTAAACATTCACGGCGTATTAATCACTAATACCGTAGCAGCCATTGGCTCTAAGTTAATACTGTTAGTTAGTTTAAAAGTGTGTTGTGTGAATAATGCCTGCGCATTGGCATTTTTTGGTATAACTTCTTGCATGTAATCAATATTATGCTTTTGTGTTACTTTGTTTTTATTCATAAAAACTAATACTGTTTGCGTGTCACTAACGCGAGCATAACTATAAACACCATTGTTCGGACTGAAATGAACGAGCTTACCCTTTGCCAGCGCCGGGCTTTGCTTTCTAAAGTTAAGTAGCGTGCTTATAGTTTCGTGCATATCGCGCTGATCTTTACTTAACCCGACTCCAGTAAACGCATTAGCGTTTTGATTTTTGAACCCACCAGGAAAATCAATGCGTATATCGCCATGATCTTTACTCGGCGTATTATCCAATAATATTTCGGTTCCGTAATACATTTGAGTAATGCCGCGCGTTGTTAAAAACAAAGTCATCGCCATTTTAGTTTTAGCTAAGTCTTGCCCAAGCTCTGTATATACACGGCTCATATCGTGGTTATCAGCAAACACCATAATGTTATTGGTGTCTGGGTATAAAAAATCGTTAGCTAATGACTGATATACTTTAACCCAGCCTGTGCTCCAACTTTCATCTTCATTTAAAGCTCGAATTACCGCCTCTTGCAACGAAAAGTCCATCACACTGGGTAAGCTTGACACATACCCATCTTGATTTACTTTACCGCGCTGCCAATACGACGCTATTGCAGGGTTTGAAGTCCACTCTTCGCCAACAATATTAAAGTGTGGGTATTCATCCATAATGGCCTTGGTCCAATCACTTAAAAATGCTTTGTCTGAATAAGAATAGGTATCTACACGAATACCGCTTAAATCTGCGTATTCAATCCACCAAATTGCATTTTGAATTAAATACTCATTTAATAATGGTTGGCGCTGGTTTAAATCGGGCATGCTAGCGACAAACCAACCATCGCTAAACTGGCGTTTATCGTAGTTACTGGCGTGTGGATCTTGAATTGTTTGGCGCGCATGGCTTGTGGCATTTTTGCCATTTTCAAACTGCCCATTAAAGTTAATCCAATCTTGAGTTGGTTTATCCTTCATCCACGGGTGCTCAGCACCAAAGTGATTAAGCACCATATCCATAACAAGCCCAATGCCCTGCTCTTTAGCCTTTATTGATAACGTTTTGTATAGGTTATTCGATCCCATTCGCGGATCAACGTTGTAAAAGTCTGTAATCGCGTAACCATGATAAGAGTAATCTGGCATGTTGTTTTCAAGCACTGGAGTAAGCCAAAGCTGTGTTACACCTAAATTATTTAAATACGGTAATGCGTTAATAACACCTTGAATATCCCCTCCATGCCGCCCGCCTTTAAAACCTGGGTTTGCAGCTTCTAGCATGCTTTTGACGGTATCATTTATGGAGTCGCCATTTACAAAGCGATCTGGGTTAATTAAATATAAAGCATCTGCACTTGTGAAACCTTGGCGTTGCGCGCTATTTTTATCTCGGGTAAATAAAGGAAACTCAAAGCTATGCGCTGTATTAGTGCTGTTAAACTTGAGCGTTCCTGCTTTTGCGTTATCGCTAATATTTAAATGTAGGAAAGCATAATTAGGGTTGTCGGTACGTGTTACGTTATTAAGTTCAACCCCTTTATACTTATCTAATTTAAATTCTTCGTTAGCTATATTTTGCTCATGCACGAGTACTGTAATGTTATTTTTATTCATGCCTACCCACCAATTGGCAGGCTCTACATTAAGTGCATAACTAAAGCTTGGTAAGCTACATGCGCTTACGAGTAAAAGTGTGTTTAAAAATCGCATTGTTATACCTTTTTAATGCTGGCTAAAAAATTCTGGTGAGTTGGTAACTGCGTTACAGTTGAGCTGATCAACGTTTTTAAAGTAGAGAATAAATCGCTCAGTTGATCATCACTTAGTGAATCAACAATACTGTTATAGTCATCAGGGATAAGCCCTTGCCCTATCATGACTTGCTGCCAAGCAACTTCGGCGAATAGTTCATCATCTTCACGTATTACTTTGCCTGTGTGTTTAAATAAATTCAGTTTATGGGTAAGGGAATTTGGTATATCCATTTGCATGCATTGACGCCAAAACGGGGAGTCTTCTCGCTCGGTGAGTTTATAATGCAAAATAATAAAATCACGTATGTGCTCTAATTCAATAACGCTTTGTTTATTAAACTCCGTTACTAACGCATCGCTAATACCGTTGTGTGGAAATAGCTTAATTAAACGCGTAACCGCAGTTTGAATTAAATGAATACTGGTTGACTCTAGCGGCTCTAAAAAACCACTTGAGAGGCCAACCGACACCACATTTTTATGCCATTGCTTTAAACGCCGACCTGTTTTGAATTTTATAATACGGGGCTCTGTAATTGGCTCAGCGGGTAAGCTTTTTAGCAGTAACTGCTTAGCATCATCATCTGACAAGTATCTACTGCAATAAACAAGGCCATTACCAATACGATTTTGCAGTGGTATTTGCCATTGCCAACCAGCACTATGTGCAATAGATCGCGTATAGGGCTTAAGCTCATGAGTACTTTTTGTTTGTACGGCTACTGCACTATCGCATGGTAAGTAATGAGACCAATCAATAAAACCTGTATTTAGTGTTTGTTCAATTAATAGTGCACGCAGCCCGGTGCAATCTATAAATAAATCCCCACTAATTTGACTGTCGTTATCAAGTGCTAGGCTTTTAACATTGCCTGTATCGCATTGTTCAACATGGCTTATTTTTGCATCTATGTGTTTAACACCGCGCGATATAGCCAACTTTTTTAAGTATTCAGCGTAAAGCGTCGCATCAAAATGATATGCGTAACTCAGCCCAGGTAGTTGGGTATTAGGAATTGTATTGAGGGGTGCAAATTTATGCTGTTTAGCCGTTTGGTAATTGAGTGAAAAATCCCATAAGTCGTCTTCGTAGCCCGTAATTTGACCTTTTAACCAAAAATTATAAAAATCGCAAAAGGGAAAATCTTTACCTAACGAGCCAAACGCATGCATGTAGCTATGCCCTGGCGTTTTCCAGTTTTCGAACTCTATACCTAATTTTATTGAAGCATTAGTGGCATCAATAAAATCTTGCTCGTTTATACCCAGCGCGTTATTAAGTTGAATAATGGGCGGTATCGTTGCTTCACCCACTCCTACCGTACCAATAGCTGATGATTCTATTAGTGTGATATTAATTACTTTACCTAACACTTTATTAAGCAGTGCTGCTGTTATCCACCCTGCGGTACCACCGCCTGCAATTACGACATGTTTTATTGGTTTCATATTATTGCCCACGCTTTAATACAGCGCTCAATAAACTTAATTAAGCGAATTGGTATTAATCAGTGTTTGATAAACTAGCTATAAAAAAGCCCTTGTAAAACAAATCACAAGGGCTTCTACACACAACTTTTATTATAGCTTGTAACTAAAGCCTAACAAGTAAGTACGACCGTAATCTTGATAGTCACGTACTTGTAGAGCATTATCGCCAGAAAGTGACGTAAACGGTTCTTCAGTTAAGTTTTGTACTTGAAACTGAACAGATAAACCTTCAAGGCTTTCAATGCCGGCCTCAGAGAAGTCATAACCTGCTTGAACATCCCAAATAGTTTCACCTAAAATATCAACTTGTTCAGTGTTAAAACCTAAACCATATACATCACCTTTAAAGGCACTGCGTTTGCGCATACTGGTACGTAATTGCATACCATGCATTTCGTAGTAAACTGTTAAGCTTTGAATTTTATCCGAAAGACCTGGTAGCTCGTAATCGTTACCGTTTTGATCTTCAATATCAGACTCAATACCAGTATGGCTGGCAATTAAACCAAAACCTTCAAGAGATGGATGGAATATTTTAAATGGTAACGCCAGTGAAAGCTCGTAACCATATAAATCGCCACCGCCGCCATTTATTTTACCGCTGCCTGTACCTGATGATGTTGCAGGAGCTTCACCTGTTGAAGGGTCAGCTACGCCTGACATATCAATTGCATACGTGCCGTCAAAAATCCACTGAGTTAAATCTTTATAGAAAAACGCAGCAGAGAAGTAACCTTCATCGCTAAAGTAATTCTCGTAAGTAAAATCGTAGCCGGTTGCTTCTTTAGGTTCTAAATTTGGGTTACCACCCGATACAGACCAATAGTTGCCATTTTCATCAGGTGTTTGATTATATGAAGCATTAACTGATGAATTCATTTCATCTAAGCGTGCACGAGAAATTGTTTTAGCAGCACCAAAACGTATCGTTTGTTGCTCATCAATCGCAAGTGACAAGTTTAAGCTAGGTAATACGTGCGAGTAATCATGACTTATGTTTGTAGGTGATGTAACAACCACACCATCAACAGTACTAAATGCATTACCTTGTGATGATTGATCAGTTTGTACATAACGCACGCCCACGTTACCCGTTAATGCAAGGCCGCTTACTTCAGCATTAATATTAGCTTGAACAAATGCAGAAGTAATTTCTTCTTTTACAGTCCACGATTTAGTCGCATGACTTGTATTTGTTAAGCTCTCTGCCAGTAAGTCGTAATAACCGTCGTTAACTAAGCCATTTACGTCATAAGCAATCATATCGCCCATGCCTATAAAACCTAAATCAACACTTCCGTTACGGTACTGTTCTGGCACATTAAGCATGCCTGGGTTATCAAGCGAAAAGCTAGATAACGTCATAAAGTAACCTTCTGAATCTTTTGTTTTCTCACGTTCTTTGTAAGACATACCAAATTCAATAGAACTTATGTACTCGTTTTCTAATACCTTTGAAGCCGCTATTTTTAATGTTGATAGCTCATCTTCAATGGTCGGTGCATTAATAAAACCATCTTGCGCTTGGTTTTCATACTCAGTACCAGTTAAACCATATTTATCGTTAAGTGCAGAGCTTGCACCCCACGATAGCGGGCCACCTAACTGTATTAAACCATAATCGCTATAATCTAAGTCATGAGTAAAACTTGCGCCGGTATTTCCACCATTAAATGTATAACCTAAGTTATCTGCAACACCGCGAGCATCACCACGCCCTGTACCTGAGTAGCTCTCAACACTCCAGATTTTGCGGTCTACTTGTGAATAACTTGCATCAAACTCTACTGACCACGAATCGTCAATATCATATTTAGTATTAAAACCAAAAGCTGTAAGTTCCGCTTCGCGTTCTTCATAATCGTTTCGAACTACTACACGTTGGCCTTGTGTTACTGCACTTGTTATAAAGCCAGATGCTTCATCAACTACAACACTATTTGCATCAATACTACCTTGACCCCATGCAAATGGAACTTCAATACCGCGTAGAATTTTTTCATCTGTAAAATCTACATATAATGCATCAAACGTCATGTTTAATTTGTCAGTAGGGGCTGCTTCAAGTACTAGCATTGCCGAATCACGCTCAAGGGTTGATGAACGTACAAATGGTTTAGCGCCGCCTAAAATTGAATAATCGTTACCATTTTCGGTGAATTCTGGGTAGCCCCATGAATTCCAACGTTTTTCTTGATTTGGTGAACTCATTGTATTTAAAGCAAATGCAACGCCAATTGTATCGTCAGCAAACTGATCAATGTATGAGATAGTGCCTCGATAGCCGTCATCATTACCGTCTGGATTTAATTTACCAAAGCTGGTTTGCTCATACTGCCCATTTACTTGTACAACACGTTCGCCTTTACTTAAAGGGCGCACGGTTTGCATATTAATAACACCGGCAATACCTTCAGCATCAATACTTGCATTTGGCGTTTTATAAACGGTTACACCGCTCATTATTTCTGATGGATAAAGGTCAAACTCTACACCACGGTTATCACCAATCGATACCTGCTCACGACCGTTAAACGTTGTGCCACTTTCATTCTCGCCAAAACCACGAATAGAGACACGACTTGCTCGCCCGTCTAAGCGCTGAGCTGTTAAGCCTGGTAAACGTGCAATTGATTCAGCAATTGAAGAATCTGGCAATTTGCCAATGTCTTCAGCCGATATAGATTCTACAACCTGTGTAGAGAAGCGTTTTGTGTTAATAGACTCAACCACACTGCCACGAAAGCCTTTAACTTCGATAACTTCTACATCATCTTTTTTTATTGTATCTTCTTGAGCAGCCTGTGTAGCAAAGCTTGATAAGCCTGCAGCTGTTAATGCCAAAGTTAATATACTTGGTTTGAACATAGACATAATGTTTTCCCGTTACCCATATTGTGATACCCGCGTTCAATGTTTAAGTGATAGTTAAACAAGGCGAGCTAATTTTGTTGTCAGGATGAATATTAACGCCAGATTTATTTTATTAACAACTTTATGCATACGTATTCAACAATTTCAATGTAGCCTAACATTAACATACATTACACACACATAACTTTAACCATATGATTTTATTAAAAATAAACAAAACAAAAAACACTGAAAGAGCATGACAGATTAAATCTATTTTGTAGAAAACTAATAGCCTTTCTACTTGAATGTAAACAAGATGAAATTAATTGGCACTGTTATATAACGTTTAAATAATTGCACATTTACTAAGTGTTAAATTGGTCAGACCATTTCTAGTAAAACCAAGGGTATATTTCCTTTATAGTACAAACTGTTAGGTTAAATTTAACTAAAAAATGAATGAATAACATAATTGGTAAACATTAAACACACAAAACGAACACCGCCAAAGAGGCGCTAAGCGCTTATTTTAAATAATTTTATTGCATTATTTTTAGTGCATACGTATGCAGACTTTTTACAGAATTACAGGCTTCACGTATGCTTTTTGAAAATAACGTGATTAATCGTAATCACAATAAAGAATAGTCTAAATACTGTGTGGAATGACGGAGAAAAGCATGACCCAAAAGCAGTGGTATAAAGGTGCGGTTATTTATCAAGTTTATCCGCGTAGCTTTCAAGATAGCAACAACGATGGTATTGGTGACTTAAAAGGGATTATTAATCGTATTGATTACATTAAAAGCTTAGGCGTTGATGCAATTTGGATTTCACCTTTTTTCAAATCGCCGATGAAAGACTTTGGCTACGATATTAGTGACTACCGTGACATTGACCCGCTTTTTGGTGATTTAAACGATTTTGATGAACTTATTAGCCAAGCCCACGATCGCAACATTAAAATTATAATTGACCAAGTACTAAGCCATACATCAGATCAACACCAATGGTTTACAGATAGCCGCGAAAATCAAAATAACGATAAAGCGGATTGGTATGTTTGGGCTGAAGCTAAAGATGACGGCACAGCACCTAATAATTGGCTGTCTATTTTTGGTGGTGGCGCGTGGCAGTGGGAACCTCGCCGTGGGCAATATTATTTGCATAACTTTTTAACCGAACAACCCGATTTAAACTTTCATAATCCTGACGTAAGACAAGCTGTACTTGATAACGTAGAGTTTTGGCTTAAAAAAGGCGTTGATGGCTTTAGATTAGATGCTATTAACTTTTGTTATCACGATGCACAACTTCGCGATAACCCAGCTAAACCAAAAGATAAGCGCCAGGGTCGTGGTTTTAGTGAAGATAACCCATACGCATTTCAGTATCATTACTACAACAACACTCAGCCAGAAAATATTGAGTTTATGCAAGACATTCGCACATTACTTAATAAATACCCAGGTACTGTATCGCTTGGCGAAATCTCATCAGAGGATTCATTGGCGACAATGGCGCAGTACACCCAAGGTGGCGATAAGCTGCACATGGGATATAGCTTTGAGCTCTTAACAAATGATTATTCAAGTGAATATATTAGAACTACGGTTCAAACTCTTGAACAACGTATGACTGAGGGTTGGCCGTGTTGGGCATTTAGCAACCATGATGTAGAGCGCGTAGCAAGTCGCTGGAGTGAAAATGGCGAAATAAACCCTCAGCAATGTAAAATGCTAACCGCCCTACTTGCTTCCCTTCGTGGCAGTGTATGTATGTACCAAGGTGAAGAATTAGGTTTAGGTGAGGCAAGTGTTGCCTTTGAAGACTTACAAGACCCATATGGCATAACATTTTGGCCTAATTTTAAAGGGCGTGATGGCTGTAGAACGCCAATGCCTTGGGGGCAAGCTGATTCACCTCATGCGGGTTTTAGTGACGTAAAACCTTGGCTACCTGTTGATGATGCACACAAACAGCAATCAGTCGCTGTGCAAACTAATGATAGCAACTCAATTTTAAACGCCTACCGTGAGTTTATGGCGTGGCGCAAGAGCCAAACTGTTTTACTTGAGGGTGATATTGAGTTTATTGAAACGCCTGAGCCTGTGCTTGCTTTTTATAGAACGCTTGGACCGCAAAAAATGCTGTGCATATTTAATCTAAACTCTCAACAAACAAGTATTGATATGCCAACATCAATCGTTAAAGAATACAATGAGCTTAGCCACCACAGCGCAAAATTAAGCCAAGACACACTTACGCTTGAGCCTTTCGCTTGCTTTTATGCAAAGTGTTAATGACATCAAGAATTACACTTAATATTACAGCTAAGTTCTAAACATAAAAAGCCCAAGTAAATTACTTGGGCTTTTTTGTGCATTTAATTTTTCTAATGACTTTGGGTTTTACTGTTTAAGTAGTCAGTTAAAGCAAATAAAACGCCTGACATTACAAACGTGACATGAATAGTCACTTTCCAAAGTAGCTCATCACTTGGATATGCGCCTGAGTTTATAAATACTTTTAATAACTCAACAGCAGAAATAGCGACTATCGCACTTATTAATTTCATCTTTAGACCTGAAAAACCAACCTTTCCCATCCAAGATGGTCTGTCTTCGTGATTATCAATATTAAGCTTAGAAACAAAGTTCTCGTAACCACTAAATGTAATGATCAGCAATAACCCCGCTAATAATGCTGTATCAACTAAAGTTAGAATACCGACAAGTAACTCTTGATTGGTTGCTGTAAATGTCGCAATACCCATTAAATAAAGCTGCTTAAAAAACTTTATTAACAACAGTACAACTGCAAATAGTAAACCCACAAAAAATGGGGCTAGTAGCCAACGCCCTTTAAAAATAAAAGATTCTAATGCATGCTCTACTTTATTAGCTTGGCGTGGTTTTTTATTAGGGGTGTGTGATGACATTGATTTGTCTTTTAATTAAAAAAGCGACCTTAGCTTATAAACCACTGCAACACAATGCTGCGAAATCCTGACAAGTAAATTACTCATCCTCACGATAAAAAAATTTCGTTATCTTTTATTTCGTTTTCGTTTAAAAATCAGTATACCAACAGAGTTGTTCTGGATTGGGCACTACTGGTTTAAACCTAATCTTAAACTGGGTAAATCAGTCATCACACCATTTTTTTAGGAATAAACGAATGAAAAAAGCATTGCTAGCATTAATCGTAGCTCCACTATTTGCAGTATCTGCGACTTACGCGGTAGCAGACGATGCGCCAACAGCTTCAGCCGAAATGGTAAAAGAATACACAGAAATGTGTGTTAACTGGGCTAAAGATGATGACGTAAGCAATGAAGAGCTAAATGCCTACGTATTAAAATGCGTAAATGATGAGCTTGAATCTGAAGGCTATAAAAAAGTATCTTCTGTTAAGATTTAATCATACCAATTGCATTAAATTAATGTTCTATTATACCGCTAAGAAAATAGCTCAATAGCAAGTGAAATAGCATGACATATAGTTGTTTTATATGAATGTTTTTTAACGCAGTGAGTGGGTTATTTAGTGCAATATAATGACCATTTTTTAATAAAATTGGTATCTCCAATACGCTTAGTTGAATGTACTGCTAATAAAGCCGTTGCGAAAACATTCAACTAAGCACAAAAAAACCGGAATAGACACAAGCTGTGCGTTCCGGTTTTTTTATGGTTTTTTAAAACCTATAAAAAGTTATGAATAAGCGATAACGTGCTTATTCATCTTCTTTTTTAGCTTTCGCTTTAGGCTTTGCTTTAGCTGGTGCCTTTTTTGCAGCAGCTTTCTTTTTAGGTGCTGCCTTTTTCTTCGCTTCTTCTGTCCATTTACCTGCTTCATAATGAGCAGTCCAGCCAGTAGCTTTACCGTCAACTTCAGTCATAACATACTGAGCTTTATTTTTACGGCTATAGCGTACAACAGCAAGATTACCATCAGGATCTTTAGCAGGTGCATCTGCTAAGTAATAAAACTTAGGCGAAATACGGTCTCTAAAGCGTTTTAACTCTTCTACTTTAGGTGCACGTGTTTCACGAGACTTAGGAAAAGTATTTGCAGCTAAAAATATACCCGCGGCGCCATCACGTAATACAAAATACGCATCTGACTTTTCACACTCTAACTCAGTAATGTGAACAGGATCTTCTTTTGGTGGAGCAGCTTCGCCACTTTTAAGTAGTTTACGTGTATTTTTACACTCGTCATTATTACAGCCAAAGTACTTACCAAAGCGACCAGATTTAAGCTCCATGTCAGAGCCACATTTATCACATTCGATAATTGGTCCGTCATAGCCTTTAATTTTAAAGGTACCTTCTTCAACTATATGCCCTTTACATGCTGGATTATTACCACACACATGTAATTTACGGGTTTCGTCAATTAGGTATGAATCCATTGCCGTTTCACAAATCGGGCAACGTTTCATCTGCATTAGCTTTTCAGTTTCTTCGTCTTCGACATCGGCTGCAACCGCTTCATCGCCCGACACTAAGTTCATTGTCGTTGTACAACGCTCTTTAGGTGGTAAGCTATAGCCAGTACACCCTAAGAAAACACCAGTTGATGCTGTGCGTATACCCATTTTTCGGCTACACGTAGGACATTCAATATCCGTTTCAACCATCTCGTTGAGACGCATACCGCCATTTTCTGGCTCATCTTTAGCGACAGTTAATTGCGTTGAAAAATCAGCATAAAATTTATCAAGAACTTCAGTCCATACTCGCTCGCCTTCAGCGATGTCATCTAAACGGCCTTCCATTTTTGCTGTAAAATCAAAATTCATTAAATCAGTGAAGTTTTCAACCAAACGATCGGTAACTATTTCACCCATTTTTTCAGCAAAGAAACGGCGATTTTCTACACGTACATAACCACGATCTTGAATCGTTGATATAATTGACGCATAAGTAGATGGACGACCAATACCGCGTTTTTCAAGCTCTTTTACTAAACTTGCTTCACTAAAGCGCGCTGGCGGTTTAGTAAAATGTTGCTTAGGATCAAGTTCGATTAAAGTAAGGACTTCACCTTCTTTAACAGCCGGTAGTGATTGATCTTCTTCGTTTTTCTTACGTATCGCAGGTTGTACTTTTGTCCAACCATCAAAGCGGAGCACACGGCCTTTCGCTTTAAGCTGGAAGTCGTTAGCTGCAACAGTTAGTGTTGTTAAATCGTATTCAGCAGGTACCATTTGGCACGCTACAAACTGACGCCAAATTAGCTCGTACAGTTTTTTAGCATCAGCATCTACACCTTCAACATGCCCAGATAACACGGTAACGCTTGAAGGACGTATTGCTTCATGCGCTTCTTGTGCATTACCTTTAGAGCTGTAGCTAATTGGATCTTTTGGTAAATATTTAGCACCAAACTCGTTTGTTACATACTCACGACACATTTCAACCGCGTCTTTTGAAAGATTAGTTGAATCGGTACGCATATACGTAATATAACCGCCTTCATACAAACGCTGAGCAAGCATCATGGTCTTTTTAACGCCATAACCTAAACGTGTACTTGCCGCTTGCTGCATGGTTGAAGTAATTAATGGCGCACTTGGGCGACTTTTACTTGGTTTTTCTTCAACGCTAATTACTTTATATTCTGCATTCTCAAGGCTTTTAACCGCTGCGCTAGCCTGAGCTTCATTTACAGGCTTAAATGGCTTTCCTGCTTGTTTGGCTACTTCTAAGCGTAACTCAGACTCAGTATTTTTAACGTCAGCGTGAATATCCCAAAATTCTTCTGGAATAAATGCTTTAATTTCACGTTCACGCTCTACTAATAAACGTACAGCAACAGACTGAACTCGTCCTGCAGAAAGTCCGCGGGCCACTTTAGCCCACAATAAAGGTGATACCATAAAGCCAACAACACGGTCTAAAAAGCGACGTGTTTGCTGAGCGTAAACCATATCAGTATTAAGCTCGCCAGGTGTTTCAAACGCTTGCTGTATTGCGTTTTTAGTAATTTCGTTAAAAACTACGCGCTTATATTTAGCAGGATCACCACCAATGATTTCTTGAAGGTGCCAAGCAATTGCTTCCCCTTCTCTATCCAAATCCGTTGCGAGATATATTTGGTCTGCATTTTCAGCCAGCTTTTGTAATTCTTGAACAACTTTTTCTTTACCAGGCAGTATTTCGTAATGCGGATCCCAGCCTTGGTTTGGGTCTATACCCATACGCGCGACTAAGTTTGTATAATCTCGTTGCTTTTTATACGCTGCTTTCTCTTCAGGTTCCATTTTACGAACTTCTGCTGGCGTTTTAGTTGCCGGCACTTTAGCTTTGCTCGAACCTGAAGTAGGTAAATCTCGTACATGCCCAATACTGGACTTTACGATGAAGTCATTACCTAAATATTTATTAATTGTTTTAGCCTTAGCAGGAGACTCTACAATTACTAGCGATTTGCCCATAGTTGCCTATTTCTAACCAAATATTGAAAATGTGTTTTGCCGACATAAGCGGCGCGAATATTTATAGGTATATCTACAAACACTAGTTGTTACAAGCTTTTAATACAAACTTTTCAGTATTTACTGAATAAACGAACAATTTTTGTCGTTAAATTAAACAAACTAGTGTTTTTAGATTAATTGATGTGGAATATATAGAACAGAAACAAAAATGCCAACCTAAAGGTTGGCATTTTTAAAATAAAGCCTTATTTACTATCGTAAATTTCGATTCCTTTGGAGACTGTTTTAGTGCCACCAGCCTGAGTAGTAAACTCAAATGTTATTGAAAGTACACCGTCAAATTTATCATTACCATCCGCTTCACGAGAAATACGAACATCTGAATACATTGGTTTATCCGTATTCGTACTTGGAATAATAGCGTTATTTTCGATAATAGATAAGTCGCCATTTGTAGAGGCTATAGATACAGTTGTACCCGCTGGTAGTGGATTACCAAACTCATCTGTGTAGTGAATACGAACTGTAATACCAGATAAGCCAACTTCCAATAGTTGAGGATCAGTTTCATCTGGATCCGTTTCATCATATTCAGGGTTATCTGCAAAAACATTTGATAAATCAACTGCTGATATATCACAACGCTCAGATACATCGGATGGCTCAAGTACTGCTGTAACTGAAACAGAGCAATCTGCTGGTACATAAACAGGATACGGTGCATCAAGAATATCCGTTGTTTTCAACACAGAAAAACGAACATATGGATTATCTCCAGACATAACCAATTCAATTTGTTTACGCACTTCAATTAGCTCTCGAGAACACTCACCTGCATTTTCAGCGGCTTCGCTACATAATAAGCCATTATATTTACCATCAGCAAAGTCATAAATACCGTCATTATCTAGGTCTCGCCATGTTTCATTATGACCACCTCGTGAAATTAACTCAGAACATTCATCCGTAGACGGGTCATAATTTGAAGCATCTGCATCACTACAGTTTGCTTTATCGAAGGCTGCATTTTCATTGTGATCTATAAATGCTTCAGGTAAATCGTAACTAGTATAATACTCACCAATATCAAACAAGCCATTGGTGCGTTTAACATCATCAGTGGTTTGCTCATCTACAAAGTTCTCTTGTCCTTTAGTGACAGCGAGAACACTTACACGTCCTCCCATAACAACGCCATCAGCATTATTTTTAGCGCGTGTAATACCATTTATACAAGGAGCTGCAATACCAAAATATGGGTCACAATTTATAATACCTGTTTTTGGATTAATACCTTCTGTAGTTGTTGCGTCCCCGTCAATATCGCCAATTCGGTTACCCCATTTGTAATCATAAAATGGACGGTCTCCTTGAGAGCGCCAGGTTACAACACAAGTAGCATCGTCAGTTTTACAAGTAACTTCATTGCTAGATGAGCCAATGACACCAGCTTCAGCTAAAATAGTTGCCTCTACACCGTCACCGTTATAATTATTAAATTGGTCACCAAAATATACCGTAATATCATTTAAAACACCGTTATAATTAAGTGAGTTAGTATTGAACGTATTTGGGCTTGCATCAAAACTGTTTTGGTCTGTTACGCCTGAAGCGAGCGTTAATTGAGCCGATACAGAACTTATCTGCTCGCTCAATGGTACTAAAGTAAGTGTTCCGTCTGGACAAATTTCATTGCTTGGTTCTGATGTACACAGTTCTACATCATCAACCCAACACGTTAAATCATCACCTTCAGGTAAATTATTAACATCTTCTTTAGAAATAAAACACGCTTTTACCACTAATGGACCAGGCACTATGCCAGATTCAACCGTTGTCTGAACAAAGCCTTCATTATTTGTATCACTTGTTCTAAGTGACAGTTTAGCTGCCCCCACTGAATCTGTTAACTTGAAATCAATACGTTGCTGCGTAGATGCAAGACCATCCGCATCTATTAGCTTAAATCTAACGATCGATTGAGTCGGGGCGCCGCCTTCACCTGGAGGTAATGCAATAAATGTTTCACTGACATCAACAAACTGTATTGATTGTACCGCTGATGTTTCCACAGGAATAATCGTAGTAGCAGTAAAGTTTTTACCGCCTGTCTCAACCGTGATATTAATATCATCGTCAATACTACAACCTGTAGCTCGGTATGTTGATGTTGCGATACCACTTGATGATTTTACTGATGCATCAATTACTGAGTCGCCGCTAATTACACACGTTGAGCTGAACTCAACATCTGTTGGAGTTAAGTATAAATTACCATCTTCATCTAAAAGTGTTACTTCAATAACTGTACTACCACCTGCTTTTAAAGGAATAACATTTCCTGAAGAATCTTTATTTAGCCCGTTATCAACCTCTAGGGTTAAATCAGCAATACCTACAGCAAAATTAGTTGAATTACTTTCACCTACAGACGTTACAGTAACAGTACCTGCGCCACCAGTATTACCAGGTTGCAATTTTAGTAAAGCAATACCAAAGTTATCAGTAAGGGCTGTCCCAGATGAAGGGAGAACAGAACCTAAATTTGTTGAAATATTAACTAGCGAATTTTTACTACCTTCACCACTTTGCTCATCAATGACTTCAACAAATAATTCACCTAGTTCTGATGAAGAGATAGTATTAGCTACCGTACAACCCGATGCTGCTTGTGTAGGGTCAAGTTTTACGCTAGAACGATTATCGTCCCAGCCTGCGTTACAGCCTGTTAAGAGCTTTACTGATATAGAGAATTGTGCCAGATCAACTGGTGCAGAATCACCTGATGAATAAAATACAGCTGTATTACTCACTTCTGTTGAGTTAGTAGGATTATAAGTTGCAACAACTTGACCTGCGCCTTTAAAACTACCACTAGAGAGAGTTACTTTTGCTTCACCCGCTGAGTTTGTAATTGCAGTTCCTAAGTCTGGCGTTATTTTACCTGTGAAGTTTGTAGTAAAAGTAACAAGCTGCTCGCTAAGTGCAACTCCATCATTTTTTAAAGCCGCTGTAACCGTGCCTAAGTTGTCAGTTGTAACCGGGTTTGTATCCGAATACTTAGCACCATTTTCATCGACAATATTTACTGTTAGAGTTGTTGACCCACTAACACCAGTATCATCACCCTGCCCACCGCTTGATTGAAAAGCAAAAGTACTTGTATAAGATTCACCATCGACTGTATAGGTAGCGGTTACTTCTCCAGCACCGGCTTGAGCACCGGCTGTAAGTTCAACCGTTGCAATACCATCGTTTTGAGTTAATGCACTTGATGGAGACAGTTCACCAATCTCATCTTCTAATGTAAACGTAATGCGCTTACCCGCAACAATTACACCGTCTTGAGTAAGAATTGCGCGTAAATCTAAAGAGGAGGTAGCGGTAACAGAATTTGACTCTGTTGCGTCTGTTTGAGAATACCCCTTTAATGAAACCGAGTATGTAGCAGCCTCTGTAGTGGAATCACCATCACTTATAGAACCGTCTTTTTCAAGTGACCCACCGCCACCACAGGCTGTGAGTAAAAAACTTAGCAATGAAATGCCGAGCAGTCGCATTAAAGGCATGAACCTCTCCCTAGCGTTGTTATTATAATTAAAATTAATTTACACTTAATATTAACCTATAACTTAGTCTAAAATCACAGTTTTTTATTACTTTTTTGTGCAAAATATTTTTAAATAAATACTAACTTTTTCTGTAGTAAATATTTCCTTGCTGGTAGTCTATGGCAAATTTATAAAATGTAGATCAGGAAATATGTCAAAAATCCGTTCAATGAGTTTAACCACTCGCATCATGATTGGTATGGCGCTTGGGGTTACAGTAGGTTTTATATTTCAGGCTATATTAGCTGGTGAAGACGATTATCTAATACCACTTGGGTTATTCTCTTTGCCAATTAAAGCCTTTTTTGTTGATGGTATTTTCCATGTTGGTGGTCAAATATTCATTGCCAGCTTGAAAATGTTAGTTGTGCCTCTTGTTTTTGTATCGCTTGTTTGTGGTACCTGTAGCTTAAGTGACCCTAAAAAACTAGGCCGCCTAGGTGGTAAATCTATTGGTTTATATTTATTAACTACAGCTATTGCTATAACAGTGGCGATTACACTTGCCTTATTATTTAGCCCGGGTGAAGGTATAAGCTTGCCATCTAATGCAACCTACGATGCTAAAGAAGCACCTACCCTTGCACGTGTAATTATAGATATGTTTCCTACAAATCCTTTTGAAGCAATGGCCAAAGGCAATATGCTTCAAGTTATTGTGTTTGCACTTTTATTTGGTGTAGCAATGGCATTAAGTGGTAAAGCAGGAAAACGTGTTGCTACCGTATTTGAAGATTTAAACACTGTGATTTTAAAACTAGTTACGCTTTTAATGAATATTGCCCCTTATGGCGTGTTCTTTTTAATGGCAAAACTGTTTACAACAATTGAGCTTAACTTAATTGTGAGCTTAGCGAAGTACTTTGGCGTTGTAGTGCTTGCACTGTTATTACATGCTTTTGTAAACTACACATTGCTTTTAAAAATATTAACGGGCTTAAACCCGCTTATTTTCTTAGCAAAAATGAAGCACACATGCTTATTTGCATTTAGTACCTCGAGCTCAAGCGCAACTATGCCTATTACACTTGAAACTGCTACTAAAAAGTTAGGTGCTAATAACTCGGTTGCCTCATTTACTATCCCACTGGGTGCTACCATTAACATGGATGGCACTGCCATCATGCAAGGTGTGGCTACCGTGTTCATTGCACAAGTGTTTAGTGTCGATTTGACAATATCTGATTATTTAATGGTTATATTAACAGCAACACTTGCCTCTGTAGGTACAGCAGGCGTACCTGGTGTTGGTTTAATAATGCTGGCAATGGTACTTAACCAAGTTGGCTTACCTGTAGAAGGGATTGCAATTATTATCGGTGTAGATAGATTACTTGATATGACACGTACAGCAGTTAATGTAACCGGCGATTGTATGGTTACCTGTGTTGTTGCCAAGTCTGAAGGCGAGCTAGATGAGAGCATCTTTAACGACCCTAATGCAGCTAAAGACTTAGAAGATTATCATAAATCTATTGACTCATAAGCTACATTTATACAGCTATAAAAAAACCTTGATGCAATCCATCAAGGTTTTTTTCGAGTAAAAATAATTTAACTGAATCCTGAAAAAGATTCTAATCTAAGGATTTAACGACTTAAACTTAGAAAGTAAGTTTATTCCCACTTTATTTACACCACTACTCAAGCCAAGAGCTAGCTTATCGCTCAACCCTTTTTTAACTTTGTATTTAATCTTATAAATTTGGCGCTCATGTTGCTGCTCTAGCAATGCATCATCACTTGTTTTTATAACATCTACCAAGCCTTTATCAATTGCTTGAGTTGCAAACCAATGCTCACCTGTCGCAACTAAGTTTATATCTAAGCTTGGACGTTGAGTGCTTACAAACGTTTTAAATAAACCATGTGTTTGTTCAATTTCTTCACGAAATTTTTCACGGGCCTTATCTGTGTTTTCACCAAATAAAGTAAGTGTGCGTTTAAATTCACCTGCTGTTATTTGCTCAAATTCAACATCATTTTTCTTTAATATTTTATTAAAGTTAGGTATTTGAGCTATCACACCAATAGATCCAACTATTGCAAAAGGCGCTGCAAGTATCTCGTCCGCGACACACGCCATCATGTAACCACCACTTGCTGCCACTTTATCAATTGCAACACTTAGAGGAATACCCGCACTTTTAATACGCTGTAACTGAGATGCAGCAAGTCCGTAGCCATGTACAACACCGCCACCACTTTCTAAACGAATAAGTACTTTGTCTTTACTTGGATCGGCAATAGAGATAATAGCCGTTATTTCTTCTCGTAAGCTTTCTACTTCGTGAGCGTCCATACTACCCACAAAGTCAATTACATATAAACGAGGTTTAGGCTCATCTTTATCTGCTTTTTTACTCTTTGATTTAAGTTGTTTTTGATGCGCTTTAAGCTCTTTTTTACCCAACGTATTTTGTAAAAAACTTTCTTTAAGTTCAACTAGCTGCTCTGATATATCATCAATTTGTATTTCACCTTTTTTGGCCTTTGGCTTAACTGCAGCGCCAACTATTAGCATTAAAACAACTGCGATAGCGATAACAAAAGTAACTGTTTTAGCAAAAAACAAACCGTATTCGTATAAAAATTCCAACTGGTTTCTCCATTTATAAATTTCAGCTAATTTAGCATGCTTTAAAGCAAAAAAAAGCCACTTTTCAGTGGCTTTTAAAGGTTAATTATTTTACTGGTTATTAATCAGTCACAACCTCAGGGTTGGAAACTAATAACATCCGTCCGCGAGCAGCTAAGTAAGTAGCTACTTGCAACTGCATTTCTGCATTAGCGGCAGCACTGCCTTCAACAGTTGCAGCCTGTGCAGCATCTTGAGCTGGTGTTAATATAGAACCATGATGCCCTTTAGTAAATTTAACTAAGTAGCTTGCTGGTGTTTCACTCAATGCTTGCGAAGAACTTACTGTCTCAAGACCCATCAAGTTAGCTAATGGAATTGTGCCAGAAATAGGATTATTAGCTGCCATTGGTGGTATCACTTGGTCAGGCTTGTTATCAACACCATCACCCACAACAACATTAGTATAAACAGGAGTACCTAATGCTTTCACAGTGGCTGCGTAGTTAGTTGGATCACCACTATCTAGCGCAGTTTGCGCCGCAAAAGCAAACTGTGTAAATACACCTTGAATGTTAGTAAGTTTAGTCGTTTCACCCGCAGTGGTAAGTGATGCAATATATTCGTTATAACCACATGTCAAGTAAGCTTCCATGTCTGGTATTAATGAGCCACAGTTAGAAACTGCATCTCCTTGTAAGTATGCAGTAAATTCATCAGCTTCTGTTGTACCCGCTTGTGAAAGTACTGAACCTTGAATAAATGGACCAAACGCAGCAGATTCAAGTAAGAAGCTTGCTATACCGCCACCACCGCTTGCAAGAGCTACCGTGTTTACATTAAATAGCGGATCAAGCGTTTCTGCCATTGGCGTATTAGCTTGAGCAATAAATGCTGGAGCAACAATAGAACCTAGCGAATGCCCAATGTAGGTAACGTCTTTACTATTAATAGTTGTATCGTTAATAAAGTTTAAGCCTAAACGAAGGCCTAATAAATCAGCAGCCGATTGACGTAAGCTATCACGTGCAACAAGTAATGAACTTAAGTTCATGTAACTAAGCACAGAACCCGTTGTTGCATTAAAGTCGTCTGTTCCATCACCATCAACATCTATTCCGCGCTCACCATGTCTTGGATGGTCAATAGCAACCGTTGCAAAGCCTTGAATAGAAAGCTGCGCAGTTAAAGCAAGCATACTTTCTTTTTGTGTTGTAATACCGTGCTGCATAATCACAACAGGCCATCCACCTTCAGGCATAGCGATAGGATCTAATTGTAACTGTGCACGGACACCATTAATTATCGGTAAAATAGGTTTAGTAACTTGCACTGGCACATTTGCCATGCTTTGTACTTTTGGAATTGAGTTGTATTTTGTTAAATGGCGTGTGCTGTCTAGTCCTAAGTCACGTAATTGTCCGTCACTTAATGCAGAACATAAACCATCATTTTCACTAATAGGATCTGTCGGAAATGCATCGCCTGCAACGGCCTTATAACCAATTATTGCCACTGCGTTATCACACATACCTTGCCAATATGTATCACTTAAATCACTAATATCAGTACCCGTTGGCGTACCTAAATACATCGGTAACATAATGCTACCTTTTTGATATTGCACACCAGAGAAAGCAGCAGAGACTTCTACACCCTGAGAAGCAAATACTTGTTGTACATTTACCATAGGCTGTTCAGGAACTTGAAGCGCAGGAGTTGGTAACGCAGGCTGTTGCAAGCTTGCAGCTAGTAACTTTTTAATTGTCCCAAGTACAGGGCCTGCTGATTGAATAGTCATCGCACTAGAAAAAATAATATCTTCTTTTGTGATATCTCCTGAACTTACAACTACATTTTCGTAACTGTTAACAGCACCCTGCAAACCAAGTTGGGCTTCTGTAATTAATGGCGCTTCTTGTTTAACCAGCCCATAAGTAGAAGAAGGCTCAATAGAGCGCCCTAATGAATCTTTAAGACCAGTAGTTAATACATTGATGTATGAGCTACCTGCCATAAATGGCTTTAAAGGAATAATTGCAACGCCATCACCTGAAGCTTGAGTTACAAAGTCAACACCAAAAGTAAGCTCACCGATCAATTTACAAGCAGTACCGGCAGCTACAACTGAACATTCTGCATCAGTTAAACTTGCACCCATTACAACTTCAAAAATTCTTACTGTACCAGGGGTCCCAGCAGACGCTTCATCTAAACTCACATTTGGTGGGAATGTTAAATCGATTTTATAAGGAACCTGCGAAGACCAACCATCAAGTGCACCTAGTGCAAGTTGAGGGTTTGCATAAGCTGCGCGCGAAATAGACACATTGTTGTCATCTAATTCACCAGGAATATTAAGTGTACCGTCTTGAGTTCCACTCATTAATAAATCATTGGGTACCGATAAGATACCTGCTGCTGGATCAAATGTAACTGTTGCTGTTGGGATAACTGGTGCTGTGTCGTTTTTGACATCTGTTAACGTTTCTCCACCGCCACAACCTGCTAAAGCAGCTGTAACTGAGAGTGAAAGTAGCATTTTTTTCATATTGTTGGCTCCGCACGTATTTTATTTTTATAGTGTGTTTAATCAGTGTATTAAGTTAAAACAATGTAATCAGGTTATTAATGAGACATTAGACCAGTTAAACTTAACGTAAAGTTTCTATTTTCGCCACCTAATTTTACAATAAATTCGATTACTTCACGTTTCGCTATGTTAAAATCAAAAAAATTATATGAATTGGTACTTTTATGCACACATATCAAGCAGCTGAAAACGCACTTAAAGATAAAGTTATTTTAATAACAGGCGCCGGTGATGGTATTGGCCGAGTTGCAGCAATTACGTATGCAAAATACGGCGCTACAGTTATCTTATTAGGAAAAACAACTAATAAACTTGAATGTGTTTACGATGAAATTGTTAATGCTGGCTACCCTAAACCTGCAATAGTCCCTATGGATTTAAAAGGCGCAACGAAGCAAAACTACCGTGACCTTGCTGCAACAATCGAATATCAGTTTGGACGCCTTGACGGGTTGCTTAATAATGCAGGTATTTTAGGGTCACTCGGTCCGCTTGAACATTTTTGCTCATCTACGTTCGAAAACATAATGAAAGTAAACGTGACTGCACAAGCAATGATCACTAAAGCACTTTTTCCTGTTCTTCGTAAGTCTGATAATGCATCAATCGTGTTTACGTCATCAGGTGTAGGCCGCAAAGGTCGTGAATTTTGGGGGCCTTATGCCATCTCAAAATTTGCAGTAGAAGGTATGATGCAAACATGGGCATGTGAAGTAGGTAAAACGAATATTCGTGTAAACTGTATTAACCCAGGCGCTACTCGCACTTCAATGCGAGCTGCTGCATATCCAGGTGAAGATAGAGACGCACTTGCTACACCAGAGGATTTAATGCCTACATATTTATATCTAATGAGTGACGATTCAAGTGAAGTGAATGGCGAATCGTTAGATGCTCAAGTAAAAAAGTAATTTAGAGTTTAAATAGTTTAAACAACACACATTAAAAAAGCCGCAATTAGCGGCTTTTTTGTGTTCAATAAATAACTAATTGATTATTTACGTTTAGTCGGCTTAACACGCTGATTGTGTTTTTTAACTGCTTTACGAATTTGATTGATTTTAGCGCGTTTATCTTTGCGTTTTTCAGGCATAACAGAAAGCTTAGTTTGTGTTTCGCGGCCTAATTTAACGGTTTTACGCAAGTAGTTTACTGTTTCTAAATCATACTCCATCCAACCACCTTGTGGCACGCGCTTATCAAGCTCTAGTTTACCGTAACGAATACGAATAAGACGAGATACTTCCGCATCTTGAGACTGCCATAAACGACGAACTTCACGGTTACGCCCTTCATTTAACGTTACATTAAACCATCGGTTAACGCCTTCGCCACCCATAGGGGTTACAGTCGTGAATTTGGCTGGACCATCTTCAAGCTCAACACCACGTAGTAAGTTTTTAACCGTCTCGTTGGTTACTTCACCAAATACACGTGCAGAGTATTCACGCTCTACTTCATAGCTTGGGTGCATTAAACGGTTTGCCAGTTCACCATCGTTTGTAAAAAGCATTAAACCCGATGTATTAACGTCTAGTCGACCAACCGCAATCCAGCGATCGCCATCAATACGCGGAAGTCGGTCAAATACAGTACGACGCCCTTCAGGATCTTTACGTGTGCTTAACTCACCTTCTGGTTTGTTATACATAATTACACGACAGATTCGGTCTGCTTTTTCTTCAATTTTTACACTGTGACCGTCAACACGAATCAAATCGGTTTCTTCAACACGGTCACCTAACTTTGCCACTTTACCGTTTACACTAACGCGGTTTGCGTCAATGTATTTTTCCATTTCACGGCGTGAGCCTACGCCTGCACGGGCTAAGACTTTTTGTAACTTTTCACCTTGTATAATACTCATTCGGATGGTTCTCTCACAGAAGGATCGCTCAATAACTGGTTAATTTTACTTTGCTGCTCTGTTGGCAACGCAGGTAAATTTTCAAGTCCAGTTAACGAAAAATAATCTAAAAATTGCTTAGTAGTTGCATATAAAGCCGGCTTTCCCGGAACCTCTTTATGCCCTACCACTTTAACCCACTCTCTTTCGAGTAAGGTTTTAATAATATTCGAACCCGTAGTAACACCTCTTACTTGCTCAATTTCGCCGCGTGTAATGGGCTGCCGGTATGCAATAAGTGATAATGTTTCCAGTAAAGCACGCGAGTATTTTGGTGCGCGTTCTTGCCACAAGTTATTTAACCAAGGGCTTAAACTACTGCATGCCTGAAACCGATACCCACTACCAACTTCAACTAAGCGAATACCACGAGTTTGAAAATGTTCTTGTATTGTATCTATTGCGTCATTTATTCGCGTCATAGAAATAGCTAAATCTATTAATACGATGTCTTTAAGGTGGCGTTTACTAACAGGCTTATCTGCAACAAAAATAGCTGCTTCAATGATCTCAACTAGTTGTTCATCACTAATTCGCCGACCCGCCATACACACTCTTAACAAATAAAAATACACAGCCATCTATTATGACAGAACAACACCAAACTAGGAAAATATATCTATCAAATAACTAAATTTAAAACACAAAAAAGCCAGTGACTAGCACTGGCTTTAATCTTACTTACTAAAATGGTAACTATTAGTTACTTTTAAAAGCTTCTAATGCATCATCTTCAGCTACTGCGTTACCGTATTTTTTAATGTAACCCATAAACTCGCTTTTACTAATGCGCTTATCTTGGTTTTTATCCATGTAACCAAAATGATTTGAAATATCATCATCGTTACCTTCAACTACCGAGATATAGCCATTGCTGTCGTTATCTAGACTTGCAAAGCTGCTTTCAATTTTATCGAATTTAGCAATTTCAGCTTTAAATGCCGACTCACTTACTTCAGAATCAGTGGCTACTTTGCCATTATTAAGCTTCATATAAGTGTTAAATTCTTTGCGGCTAATTTCGTTATCCATATTGGTATCAATATTTGAAAAATGGCCCCAAATGCTATCGTCATCAGCTTCAACTTTTGAGATGTAGCCATCGCTATCATTATCTAAACTTGCAAAGTCACTGTCTATTCTTTCAAGACCTTGATTAGATGAACAAGCCGCTAGGCTTAATGATGCTAAAATAGTGGCTGCTAATGTTAACTTTTTCATAAGACGTATCCTTCGTAATTAATTAAATGTCACTTTAACTAATACAAATCCAATGCCAATAATAGTTAACTTATAATAATCAATAACTTAATCTCGATCGGTATATTTATTAAACAGTTTCAATAAGTTAAGCTTGCAAGCTTTGCAAACAACCTTGTAATTTTTGCAAAAAAACACCCGGTAAAAACCAGGCATTTCAAATTTACTTATTATAGTTAAGCTAATAATTAGATTGCTGCGTTTTGGTAGCGTTTAACAAACTCAGTAACGTTTTGACCATTACATTTTAATGAGTTTAGGTTACCAATTTTTTGACGAACAGGTGCTAAACCTTGTTTTAAAGCCGTCATACATAATTGAGTTTCTTGTTGAGCGTCTTTTGCAAATACTTCTACTTTCTCAACTGATGCGTTGCTTAATGTCGTTTTTTTAGCAATATCACGAATATCTTCACCATTACATAAAATGCTTTTAGAAAAACGAGATAGGTAAACACCGTGCTGGGCAGCTTCTTTACGAGCAACGCTAAAGCCTTCGTTTGCACTTAGTACACATAACTTAGACTCAATTTTGTTATCTTGGCTAAAGTAAGTATTGCTTTGAGCTGACGCAGTTGCAGATGCTAGTAAAGCAGTGGCTAAAAGTAGTTGAGTTTTCATGAGAGATCCTATTTGAACGAGCTAAACAAGTGAATTTCGCGCATTATATATTCAATAAAGTTAAGTTCAATTGAATTTTTTATTTATTTAAATAATTAATATTGTATTCACAATGTTTAAACTTCACCCATCATTTGATCAACATTTGCGCAGCTATTATCTCAATTCAGTCATGTTATGTGCGCGTATTTACTGATACAATTTAATCTATTAAATAGAACCAATTTTAAGGTAAATTTTATGAAAGTGATTTCTTTCAATATCAATGGTCTGCGTGCTCGTCTTCACCAATTACAAGCAATTATCGACAAACATCAACCAGACGTTATTGGCTTGCAAGAGATTAAAGTTCACGACGAAGCATTCCCATTAGAAGATGTTCAAAAAATGGGATATCACGTCTACTTTCATGGTCAAAAAGCGCATTATGGCGTAGCTATGTTATGCAAAAAAGAGCCTAAATCGGTCTTAAAAGGTTTTGCCACCGATACAGATGAATCGCAAAAACGCATGATAAGCGTCACTGTTGAACAAGAAAACGGTCGCGACCTTACTGTCATGAATGGCTATTTCCCACAAGGTGATAATATTAATCACGAAACTAAATTCCCTTATAAACGTCAATTTTATAAAGATTTAATGACACACCTTGAAACCAATCACACACCCGATCAAGACGTCATCGTTATGGGTGATATCAACATATCACCTACCGATTTAGATATTGGTATTGGCGAAGTAAATGCTAAACGTTGGTTAAAAACGGGTAAATGTTCTTTTCAACCGGTAGAGCGTGAATGGCTTGCAACATTACTTAATTGGGGTTTTAAAGACACCTTTAGAGAGCAAAACCCCGAAACAGACGATCAATACTCATGGTTTGACTATCGCTCTAAAGGGTTTGTAGATAATCGAGGACTTCGTATAGATGTAGTGCTTGCAACCAATGAGCTTGCAGCACGCTGCATAGATACAGGTATTGATTACGAACTTCGCGGTATTGAAAAACCGTCAGATCATGCCCCTATATGGTCAACATTTAAGTAATTATTATGCTCAGCCTAACAATGCAGGGGCTACTTTGGGCTCTTGTAATTATTATTGCTCTATTAAGCTTTGATAAAAAAACATATAAAACATTGCTTAATACGCCAGTCCGTCAAACTGGCGTACTTGCGTGTGCGTTAGTGTTTGCAGTGCTTTGGCGAATAAAGGCTGGCATTTTAACTGGCCTTGATTTACACATACTAGGTGTTACGGCTGCTACATTAATTTTAGGCTGGCGGTTGACTATTTTAAGTAGCCTACTTGCCACAGCCCTACTCGCTGCCTTTGGTCAAATTGAACTTGAGCTGTTACCAGTACAACTGCTTATTGGTGCGTTTATTCCTATTTTATTGAGCTATCTTGGCTTTATAATTAGTTACCAATATTTACCTCGTCATTTTTTTGTCTATATATTTGTTTGTGCGTTTATAACCGCAGGATTTATAGCCTGTATAAAAATAAGCCTAGGTGCTTTATTTTACTTAGCTATAGGGCAATACAATTGGCAAGAACTTGCAGATAACTACGTTTATTTAAGTGCCATAATTTGGTTTCCTGAAGCAATGCTCAACGGCATGGCTATAACAATTATGATCACCTATCGCCCGCATTGGGTAAAAACTTTTTACGATAAGGACTACCTAGGCTCATGAGTCTTGAATATCAATGCCCCCTGTGTAACCTAGCACTTTTGAAAACTGATTCAACACTTCGTTGTGCTAACAACCACAGCTTTGATTTTGCTAAAGAAGGCTATGTTAATTTACTGCCTGTGCAACAGAAAAATTCAAAACAGCCGGGTGATTCACTTGAAATGGTACAAGCCAGACGTGCATTTTTAGAGCGTGGGTATTATCGTTTTTTACAGCAAAGCCTTAGTGATATAATCAGTAATATAAGTGCAAAAACTATTATTGATTTAGGATGCGGTGAAGGGTTTTATACCCAAGCAATAGCGAATAAAACAAATGCTGTTGTATACGGTGTCGATATTTCAAAATCAGCGGTTAAATATGCAGCAAAGCGCTACCCTAATTGCCATTTCAGTGTGGCATCAATCAGCCAAGCTCCCTTTAAAAGCCAATTTGCTGATGTACTTGTTAGCGTATTTGCACCTTTATTTGAGCAAGAGCTTGAACGCCTAGCAAATCAAAACGCAACATTAGTGGTTGCAAGCCCAGGACCCTGTCATTTAAAAGAGCTAAAATCGTATATATATTCAGAAGTAAACGAACATACTGAAATAGCCACTCCAAAAGGGTTTCAAAAATCAGAGCAGATCCTTTTAACAGAGCATGTAGCGCTTAGCTTTACTGATATTAAAAACTTAATAATGATGACGCCATTTGCATGGAAATTTAGACCCGAGCACTGGACAGCACTCGAAGAAAAAGGTGAACACACTGTCACCTTATCGTTTTATATTACTCAGTTTACCAAAATAGATAATGATGTAACTCTCTAAAACTGCTCTTTAGTAAACGCCCTGTCCATTTTATCAAACATATCTTTAAGTAAATTGGCAAGCTCCATATAACGGGGCTTGTTTTCACTTAACTGCGTTTGATATCCATTAGCTGCCATTTTAGTGTACAGCTCGTTATACCATTTTTGCATCGCAGGCTCTAAAGGCGTTTGCGCTCGCTTACCCAACCAAAATAAACCTTGTAATGGTAGCGATATAAAAAATAATGCACTTGCAATGGCTTGCGGTAAAAAATCAGAACCCAAGTAATTTAGCTGAAAAAACAATGTTAGCATGGCTAAGATTGGCATTACTGTAATGGCAAGCTCAGTCGCTCTAATTACTCTAAACTCTAAAAATAAGGGCGCAAGCTCTTTGCGCATTGGCCATTTTTTACCATACAAACGGCCAGTTTGTAGTTGTGACATCACACTTTTTTGCATCATGACTCCTCACAGATACTGCTTTTAAATACAATGGAAAAACGAGCTATACGCAAAGTGTAACACAAAATGAAAGAGTTACACTTTCTCAGTAAAACAGCTTAAATTTACCTTTTAATGGCGAATAATCCTAACTTAAACATCTCAATTAAGGTAAAGTATTTAACATTGCGTTAACCACTTTGCAATTGAACATTTAATTGTTTTAGCTTTACTTAATACCGTAAGTGTAACGATTACGAATTAACGTTTACTTACTAAATTTGTTTATGGAAATTGAATCTATGCCAACAACCTCTCCTGAATCACAACACGTTTTAGTTTTAAATTGTGGTAGCTCTAGCTTAAAGTTTGCCATTATTGATGCGAACGATGGTCACGAAATTATTTCAGGCCTTGCTGAACGCTTAGGCGCTAAAGCACCCTCTATTAAATACAAATTTAATGGTACTAAAACAGTTATCGACTTAGCGGCTAATCAAGCACATGCTAAGGCTATAAATACGCTTGTAAGCTTAATAAAAGATCACAACTTAGACGAGCAACTTATCGCAGTGGGCCATCGTGTTGTACATGGCGGCGAGCACTTTACGCGATCGGTATTGATTGACGAAAAAGTAATTGCAAGCATTACACAGTCGGCAACGCTTGCGCCGCTTCATGGGCACGCTAATTTACTAGGTATATCGTCGGCGCAGGCATCGTTTGAAGGTTTGCCACAAGTCGCGGTGTTTGATACTGCATTTCACCAAACTATGAATGAAGTTGCCTTTCTTTACGCTCTTCCATATAAGTTGTACACCGAGTTTGGTGTTAGGCGTTATGGTTTTCACGGCACAAGTCATTTTTATGTTGCAGGGCAAACAGCAAAGTTACTTGAGCAACCTATCGAGCAAAGCAATTTTATTAGTGCCCACTTAGGCAACGGCTGTTCTGTATGCGCTATTAAAAATGGTAAGAGTGTTGATACCAGCATGGGACTAACGCCTCTAGAGGGGCTGATAATGGGCACACGTAGCGGCGATATTGACCCTGGTTTATTTAACTTTTTAACCACTCAACTTGATTACACAGCCCAGCAAATAGATAACCTACTAAATCAAAAAAGTGGCTTGTTAGGTATTAGCGAGCTTTCTAACGATTGCCGTACCATTGAAGAAGCCGCTATAGCCGGTGATAAAAAAGCGATACTCGCAATTGAAATGTTTTGCTACCGACTTTCAAAACAAATCGCGGCGTATATGGTGCCATTACAGCGCCTTGATGCTGTTATATTTACTGGTGGTATTGGTGAAAACTCAGATATTATTCGTGAAAAAGTAATTACACAACTTGCCTTTTTAGGCATTAATTGTAATCCGCAAGCCAACCTCAATGCGCGCTTTGGTCAAGAAGGCGTTATTAGCTGTAAAAATTCACACGTCAAAGCAGTTGTAATGCCAACCAATGAAGAATGGGTTATTGCCCTTGATGCTGCAAATATTGTAAAGGAGCTTTAATATGGCACGTCGTATTATGTTAATTCCTGTTTCTACCGGTGTGGGTTTGACGTCGGTATCAGTTGGTTTAGTGCGTGCACTTGAACAAAAAACAGTTAAAGTTAACTTTTTTAAACCAATAGCTCAGCCACGTTCTGGTGAAACAGGCCCTGAAAAATCAACGCAAATAGTTACTCAAGGCTCACCTATCAACCCACCAATGCCTTTTGCACTTGATTATGCTGAGCAAATGATTGGCGACGGTAAAGGTGATGACCTCCTAGAGGAAATTGTTGAACGCTTTGAAAGTAAAATAAACGATAACGAAGTCGCTATTATTGAAGGTATGGTACCTACTCGTCGCCAACCTTATGCTGGGCGTGTAAACCGCGAAATTGCGCAAACACTCGGCGCCGAAATTGTATTTGTACTTACCCCAGGTAATTACACCATTACTCAAATAGAAGACCGCCTTGAAATTGCAGCAGGTAACTACGGTGGTATCGATCATCCTCGCGTACTGGGCTGTATTTTTAATAAAGTAAATGCGCCACTTGATGAAGAAGGTCGTGCACGCGCCGATTTAGTCGATGCCTATAAACCTGAAGAGCTTGAAAACGAGTTAAATCGTTTAGCCTCCCTGCCTATTTTTAAAAAAAATCCGTTTATGTTACTTGGTGCAATCCCGTGGGATTTTGACTTAGTAGCGCCGCGCGTAAAAGACTTAAGCGCATACTTAAAAGCCACGATTATTAACGAAGGCGATATGCTTCATCGTCGTCTGCGCCGTATTACTTTTTGTGCTCGTACGGTTTCAAATATTTTAAATTATTTTACGCCAGGCGCTTTATTAGTAACACCGGGCGATCGCTCTGACATACTTGTTGCTGCGTGCTTATCTGCTATGAACGGCACTAAACTTGGTGCTATATTACTCACCGGTGGTTTTGAGCCAGAGCCACGTATTATGGCCTTGTGTGAGCAAGCCATGCAAACCGGCTTACCAATACTCGCAACCGATGCAGACACGTGGCGTACATCATTACTACTGCATAACTTTAATATGGAAGTACCAAATGATGATGACCAGCGTATTGAAAAAGTAAAAGATCACAACGCAGAGCATATCAATTCAAGCTGGCTAGATACTCTAGCTAAAAGTGTAGGTAAAACTCGTAAGTTATCACCACCCGCATTTCGTTACTTACTTACCACTAAAGCGCGTAAAGCAGGTAAAACCGTGGTTCTACCAGAAGGTAATGAACCTCGTACAATTAAAGCGGCTGCTATTTGTGGTCAACGCGGAATTGCTAAAACTATATTACTAGGCGATCGCGAAGAAATAATGCGCATTGCACAGCAGCAAGGTATTGAGCTAAACGAACATGTAAGTATTATCGAGCCTCAAAGCATTATTAATGATTATATTGCGCCTATGGTCGAAATTCGTAAAAGCAAAGGCCTAACTGCCGTAGTAGCACAAGAGCAACTACAAGATAACGTCGTACTGGGTACAATGATGCTTGAGCAAGGTAAAGTAGACGGTTTAGTATCGGGTGCAGTAAACACTACGGCAAATACAATTCGCCCACCACTGCAATTGATTAAAACAGCACCAGGGTCATCACTAGTATCATCTGTATTTTTTATGCTACTGCCTGACCAAGTGTTAGTTTACGGTGACTGTGCGATTAACCCAGACCCTAATGCTGAGCAACTTGCAGACATAGCGATTCAATCTGCCGACTCTGCAGCTGCATTTGGCATAGAGCCGCGTGTTGCCATGATCAGCTACAGCACGGGCACTTCTGGTACAGGTGCCGATGTTGAAAAAGTACGTGAAGCCACAAAAATAGCAAAACAAAAACGTCCTGATCTAATTATCGACGGCCCACTACAATACGATGCAGCTATAATGGAAAACGTAGCACTTAAAAAAGCACCTAACAGCCCTGTAGCCGGTAAAGCGACCGTATTTATATTCCCAGATTTGAATACGGGTAATACCACGTATAAAGCAGTACAACGTAGTGCCGACTTGATAAGTATTGGCCCAATGCTGCAAGGTATGCGTAAACCTGTAAACGATTTAAGCCGTGGTGCATTAGTTGATGATATTGTGTATACAATCGCCTTAACTGCCATTCAGGCAGCTCAAACAGAAGCGCTAATTACTCATTAAACGTAACGTGTGCTTTTTATAGCCTAGCTATTATTTATTTAATAATTAACTAGTTAGGTTATTTATACCCTGCAACCCCCATACTTATCCACAGAAATTGTGGGTAAGTTTTTACTCCCTTCTTTTATCTACTTATTTACTGCTGAGTTAGTCGTTGTTACACCTTTAATTTAAAGCCAATAATCTATACTATAAAGCTATCAATATTGCTGTTCGCAGGCTTTTAATGTCAAAACAAACATTACAATTACACAGCACCATTTTATCTATACACAGTTTAGATGTAGATGCCGACATACCTGCGGCACTTTTAAAGCAATCTTTGTTTTTTATTTCTAAAACCCATGATGAACTTTCAATTGTATGCCCAAGCGATTTTGAAGTAAAAAGCCTGGATACCGAACCCGACTGGCAAGCTTTAGAGGTTGTAGGTCCACTTGGCTTTTCGTTAACCGGAATTATGGCTAATATTTCAGGGGTATTAGCGCGCGCTAAAATTTCTATCTTTTCAATCTCAACCTACGATACTGATTATATTCTCATAAAAAAACACACTGCAGAAAGTGCTATTTCCGCTTTAAAAAAAGAGGGTTATAACGTGGTGGTAAATTAACTTATGAAAGCTCAAAAAATTGACTATTTAGCTCAAAATAAAACGCCTCTTAATGCAATAAATATTACCAGCCCATTTACAGGTAAAGTAATTGAACTGAATGAGCACCCAGAACCTTTTTTTCGTTTTGGCACTCTGGGCCCTGGTATTATGGTGCAACTAACAAGTCATAAAATTTTAGCACCGTTTGATGGAACTTTATTACAAGTAAAAAATGCAGGTACTGAGTTTATTCTACAAGCTAATAATGGTCTAAAAATCTTGATTAACTTAACTATTTTTGATTCGCAATCAATTACGCATACCCATATTGCGCAACTCAATGGTAGCAAAATATGCAAAGGTCAACGCCTTGCTTATTTTGATTTACGAGAACTTGATACTCCAATGCTTGCTAGTTTAATTTTACTAAACGGCCATAACCTTGGCACATTTCATTACTCGCATTCGCATGTAAATGCGGGTGAAGACACACTATTAACTATTATTAAGAAGAACTAGATTTATGATCACTCTATACGGCATTAGCAACTGCGATACGATAAAAAAAGCTAAAAAACATTTAACTGATAACAACATCGAATTTACGTTTCATGACTACCGCAAAGATGGCGTAAATGAGCAAATGGTGAGTGAATTTGCAGACAAGCTCGATTGGGAGCAACTCGTTAATAAACGTGGAACAACTTATCGCGCATTAACTGATGAGCAAAAACGGAGTCTAACTAAAGAAAGTGCTATCCCATTGTTGGTTGAACAACCTGCCATGATCAAACGTCCAGTACTGGTAAACAATGGCAGTTACCATTTAGGTTTTAAAGCAGCCCAATACGACGAGATTTTTAAATAATGACTAATGACGTAATTCAACTCGCCCAAGCGCTAATCCAACGTGAATCGGTAACGCCCGAAGATGCTGGCTGCCAACAAATGATGAACGATCGCCTTGCTGCGGTTGGTTTTAATATAGAATCATTATTTTTTACCGACACACTTAATACTTGGGCTCGAAAAGGCACACAATCGCCGCACTTTTGTTTTGCTGGTCACACCGACGTTGTACCAACAGGTCCTGAAAAAAATTGGCAACATCCGCCGTTTTCAGGATTAATAAAAGATGGCCTATTACATGGACGTGGCGCTGCCGATATGAAAGGCTCGTTAGCTGCAATGCTTGTAGCAACCGAGCGCTTTGTTACTAAAAATCCTGATCATAAAGGTTCGATTTCTTTTTTAATTACTTCTGACGAAGAAGGCCCGTTTGTAAACGGGACTACTCGCGTAATTGATACATTAGAAGCACGCGGTGAAAAAATTGATATGTGCCTTGTAGGCGAGCCATCATCACGCGATGTACTCGGTGATGTGGTTAAAAATGGCCGCAGAGGTTCACTTACCGCTTACCTAACGGTTAAAGGCGTACAAGGTCATGTCGCCTACCCACATTTAGCACAAAACCCAATTCATCTAGCAACGCCTGCCCTTACTGAACTTAGCCAAACTGTGTGGGATAATGGAAATGAATACTTCCCTGCTACCAGCTTTCAAATTTCGAATATTAATGGCGGCACAGGTGCTGGTAATGTTATTCCGGGTGATCTAGAAGTACAGTTTAACTTTAGATTTAGCACGCAAGTAACACATGAGCAATTACAACAGCATGTAAATGACATTCTACAAAAGCATAACTTAAATTATGAATTAAGCTGGATAGTAAATGGCTTACCTTTTATTACCGAGCACGGCCCACTTGTTGATGCCACAGTAAAAGCGATTAAATCAGTAACCGGTTTAACCACGAATCTAGAAACTACCGGCGGCACATCAGATGGTCGTTTTATTGCACAAACAGGGGCTAAAGTAATTGAACTTGGACCACGTAACGCCACTATTCATAAAATAGATGAATGCGTAAGTACCGATGACTTAATAGCCCTTGCCGACATTTACGAGCAAATACTAGAGCAACTTTTAGCATAATGGATGTAACTAAACCAACACCAATAATGTGTATCACAGGGCAAAGTGATACACATTTAACTGATATACAAAATCATCGCTTGCACAGCGCTATTATCAGCGACTTTTTAGCGCTGCAAAGTGCAGCACAAAAAGCAGGATTTGAGCTTACTATTGCCTCAAGTTTTCGCGACTTTAATCGTCAATCAATTATTTGGAATAATAAGTTTTTAGGTATTCGACCTGTTTATAATAAACAGCAAAAGGTTGTAGATTTAACTAAATTAAATGATGTAGATAAATGCATAGCAATAATGCTCTACTCTGCATTACCTGGGGCAAGCAGGCACCATTTAGGCACCGATTTAGATGTGTTTGATAAAGCTGCGGTAAGCGATGATTATAAACTACAGCTAACACCTGATGAATACCTGCAAGGTGGGCCGTTTGCGCCTTTAAGTAATTGGCTTGATACTAACTTAGATAAATTTGGCTTTTATCGCCCTTACCAGCATGATTTAGGTGGTGTCGCACCTGAGCTTTGGCATATAAGCCATATTAAGCAATCGCAATT
The DNA here is from genome assembly GCF_015864475.1 of Pseudoalteromonas sp. SWXJZ10B. NCBI lineage: Bacteria > Pseudomonadati > Pseudomonadota > Gammaproteobacteria > Alteromonadales > Pseudoalteromonadaceae > Pseudoalteromonas > Pseudoalteromonas sp. SWXJZ10B. The sequence goes on along the minus strand of NZ_JADYXD010000002.1, from coordinate 105,754 downwards.
ATTAGTGAATAAGCTTAGTGAACAAGTACTTTTTGAATGCATAAAAAACAGTGAACTACAGGGTAAGCAGGCAATACTTGATAACTTACCCGCTATTTATACACGCTTTGTAACGAACGTTAGTCCGCCATAAAGAACTTGTTTAAGTGGTATCACACCTTCTTTTTATTTAAGATAAATACCAGCACAGCGCCTAATATTAATGAGCTTGCTACAATAAATTCCATTGTGACCTGCTCTGATAAAAACAAGACCCCGGCCAAGGCTGCAAGTACAGGTACACAAAGCTGCACAACAGCAGCTTGGGTACTTTTAAGCAGTGGCATAGCCACATACCAAACACTGTAACCAATTCCAGACGCTATCGCACCCGAGGCACATGCAAGCAAAACCCCTTCAATACTCATATTTTTTAAATAACTCATACCAACAAGTAATAAAACAGGGATAGCCACTAAGCTTCTTATAAAGTTAAACCCCGTAGTACGCAGTGGCGATACGCACACTTTACCGCGAATACTGTAAATACCCCATGCCACACCACTGAGTGCCATAAGTGATGCACCTAATAATGAAGGTACAGCAGCAGATGGCAGCATTAAATATACAAACCCACCTAGCGCCACTATAAACGCGCACCACTGAAGCACACTCAACTGCTCTTTTTGATATATACCCCAGCCAATCATAGTGAGTTGCACGGCTGAAAACAAAATCAGTGCACCGGTGCCTGTATCCAGCTCTACGTATGCAATCGAAAAACAAAGTGCATAAACTAATAGGCTTATACTGCTTCGCCAGCTTCCTTTATCGCTTAAAATAGCGGGGTTAAAAGTGCCTTTTCGTTTTAAATTATGAGTATAAATAGCCATTATAATGCCCAAACACGCAGCACCACTGAGTAAGCGAATAACTGTAAAGTTCCAAGCATCTATATAGCCTTCGGCTAAAGCCATTCTGCAAAAAAGAGAGTTTGCAGCAAACGCAATTAAAGCAATTATTGTGTACAACGTAGCTTTCAAAAAAATTCCTTAGCAATAAAAACAAATTACAGCGTTATTTCAATTAATTAATTAACCTACTAAGCTAAAAACATTGTCGTAAGCGCCTATAAAACCGCTTACTGAGCAGCACATTTAAACAGGATTGGTATAACTGTGCAAAGGGAGTATTTAGTTTTAATAAATTAGATTATTTATACTAAAATCTTAGCCGCATTTGCAAAATACGGTGTCTACAACACAAGATATCCTTTTAGTATTTTTCGTATACGACTTAGTGAATATCAATTACTTCATTTAAAAAATTCATTTATCATTACGCTTTAGGGATCATTGTATTCAATAAGACCAATAAAGTACCTTAAGTATTTCAATATTGTTACCCAACAAGAAAATTCACACTTTGTTCACCAATGTCATTTTATATTTCTTTATTAGCAGGCAGTTTTACTCTACGATTTTTTACAATATTTCACACATTTAGCTAAAAATAATATGTTAATGTATACAGGTGAATTTAGAGGAGTGCGCAGTGCGCCTAAGTATAATTTTAAGCTTTTGTTGTATTTTAAGTGGGTGTAGCACAATGGGCTTTAATGACCTATTTAATGACTATGCCACGCAAATGACACCAATAAGAAATGCGATCGAGAAAAACAATATCGAAGAAGCGCAATCCCTTATTGCCGATAATAACACCATGCACAGCAGCTACTTACTCAACCAACTTGAGCAAGCTCGCTTAAACGACTTAGCCAATATGCCACAAGAGGCACAAGGTAAATTTGAGAACGTGTATACGCAAATGCAAAAAAAACGTGAAGCCGCCAAAATACAAGTAAGTGCGGGGCTTGAGCAAAGCAATGCGTTATTTACTAACGACTCAGCCATAACTTATGTGCCACCGGCTTACGAAATGAGTATGCTTCATAGTTATAAAGCACTTAACTACGTGTATAAAAATGATGTAGAAGGCGCTTTGGTCGAAATTCGCCGCGCTAATAAAGTACAAGTTGATGCACTAAGCGAAAATAAAACAGATGGCGACTCAACAGTTAAAGAAGCGCAGCAGCACTACCCTAGCATGGGCAATGTAACCAGAGATGTAAAAAATGGCTTTCAAAATGCCTACACATTTTATTTATCTGCTTTGCTTTATCAAAGTGCTAAACAGTATGACGATGCTTATATTGATTATAAAAAAGCACTGGCTATACAACCTAACAATATTTATTTACAGCAGGACGTAATGCGCCTTGCTAAAAAACAAGGGTTTGACCAAGACCTAAGTGAATTTAAAAAACGTTTTAGTGATGCACCCACAATTTCTGCAACGCAAGGCGAAGTAATTGTTTTATTTGAACAAGGCTTAGTACCAAAACAAGATGAATTTAAACTGCGCTTACCAATTTATTCATCACGCGGCGATGCACGCTTTTACAGCTTAGCAATGCCAGTGTACAAAGATAATGCCTATGTGCGCCGCCTTAATAATATAAACATAGATGCACAAAGCATAGAGCTGAGCCCATTAGTACACATTGAAGCACTTGCAGCAAAAACATTAGAAGATCAAATACCTGCAAAAGTAGCTCGCCAAGTACTCAGATTAGTAGCTAAAGAGAAAGTGCGTGCAGAACTTGCTCGCAGTGCCGGTGATGTAGGTAACATACTTGCTAATATTTATAATTTGGCGTCTGAGCAAGCTGATACACGTAGCTGGCTTACACTTCCAAATCAAATAAGTGTTGCAAGGCAAAGCCTAAATACAGGTGAGCATTCTCTGCATATAGGCACACAAGCACCTATAAATTTTACCGTTAGTAAGCAAGGGTTAACGTTAATTTACTTAACCTCCGTTAATAACTACTTTAATTACCACGTAGTTCAACTTTAGGAGCCATCATGAAATACATAGCGCCATTATTAGCAGTCTTAATGCTCAGTGCATGTTCCAGTAAACCGGTTACATCGGGTATTTCCGTTGAACAAAATAAAAATCAGTTTAATGAGCAATTACGTGTAGATAATCCAGAGCTCGGTAAAAAGCTGGCCATTACTGATGTTAAAACACGTCAAACCAACCAGTTAACCGACGTGGTAGTGACACTTTCGAGCCAGTATAAAAAATCACAGTATTTGCAGTATCAATTTAATTGGTTTGATAAAGACGGCTTTGTTATTAAAGGCAATCATTCACCTTGGCAAGCACTCACCTTATTTGGTTTTGCAAAAACACAATTACCGGGCTTAGCACCTAGCTCTGATGCGGTTACCTTTTCTTTAGCAGTAAGAGAAGTGTCTACCGAATCACAAGAATTTAAAGATTAAAGGAAACAACCATGATCATCAGTAACAAATTTAAAACAGCATCAACTTACGCTTTAGTTGGCTTGAGCGCTTTAGTATTAAGTGGCTGTGCTAATAAAGCTGTAGTAAGTTATGGCGATGCACAAGCAGTAGAAACAACAGATATTAATTTTGGTTCTACCGACTTACAAAAAGTAGCGAGCCAAATGACCGACTCATTACTCAGCTCACCTGTTGTTGGCACAATGACCGCTAATAAACGCCCTGTAGTATTTGTTGAGCGTATTAAAAATAAAACCAGCGAGCACATTGATACAGAATCAATCACCGATTCAATCTCAACACAAATGCTACGCAGCGGTAAGTTCCGTTTTGTAGATATGACCCGTGTTGAGTCAGTACGTGAGCAATTAACGTTTCAAAATGAAGATGCTCTTGTTAACCCTGCAACAGCCGTTGCATTTGGTAAACAAGTTGGTGCGCAATATATGTTATACGGAAACTTATCAAGCATCGTTAAATCAAATGCCGACAAATCAGACGTATACTATAAATTTACGATGCGTTTAATGGATATGGAAAGCGGCCTAGTTGAATGGGCAGACGAAACTGAAATTCGTAAAACGAAAGAAAAATCAACCTTTGGCTGGTAGCTAATACCAATCTGCTTATATATGGGGTCTATTTAACGTTAAGAAAATTACGCTAGTACTAGGCAAAAATTTTTGTATTTAGTTGTTCTAAATAAAAAATTTTTAACGACGTTATAGCACAATTTAATTCGTTAAATTGATCAAAGTTTTATGCAGGTTGGTATAAAAGGAGCAAGTTATGAAAGCAATTGCTGTAATTATGTGCGCTTTACTTACAATAAGCGCGCCTACGTTTGCTAAATACGAGCGCAATAAAGCAGTCCCTGTGCAGCAAGTTTTATTTGGTGACGTAAAATCGGTACGCAATATTACCGAACAAGAAATCATTCAAGACAAAAATAACGGCTGGAAAACCTTCGGCGGTGCATTACTCGGCGGCGTAGTAGGCAACCAGTTTGGTGGTGGTAGCGGCCGTACAGTAGCAACAATATTAGGTTCGGTAATTGGCGGCAGTGTTGCACATAATAGGCAGCAGCAAAGTCATTATCAGCAAAATCACTTTGTAGAGTTATTAATACAAGTTGAAAATGGCGACCAGTTTATGGTTGTTCAAGATCAGGACCAATCAATGCGTTTTAGCAAAGGCGATAACGTAAGATTAGTGTACTTGAACGACAACACAGTGCGTGTAGATAAAGCGTACTAGGCCGTGCTGAACTTTGGTGGTTGAATTTGCAGCAGAATGTTTGGTATTTAGACAAGGCAGAGCCTATGAAATGTGGTTTTTCCCTATAAATAGGCGATAACGCAGCATAAATGCCAAACATGCGCTGCCCGAAGGGTTCTGCCTAGCGGCAATTAACTCTTTGTTGCCTACATGGATGTAGGTAAGGGGCGTGAGCAGGACGCGGAAGCTTTGCTCGGTTTTTACTTAGCCCACTAGGTTACAAACCTCGCTTCGCGATTTAATCGCCCCTAGATTGAACAAATTTCAATCCACAAAGATCAACACGCCCTGTTAATATATTCATGACTAAAGTAAAAAACGAGCCAAATTTGGCTCGTTTTTTTATTATTTTTTAATAACTATACTTGGCGATAATCTTTAAAAAAGCGCTTCATTTTTAACATCGCATCCGATAAATCATCTTTGCTTGGTAAAAAGACCAACCTAAAATGATCAGGATCTGGCCAATTAAACGCCCTGCCATGCACAAGTAATATTTTTTCGGCTTTTAGCAAATCGTACATCATCTTTTCATCATCTTTGACGTTAAAAAGTGCTGTATCTACTTTGGCAAACGCATAGAGTGCGCCTTTAGGTTTTTTACAACTAATGCCTTCAATATCATTTAATCCACGCCATGCAATATCACGCTGCTCATATAAGCGCCCACCCGGGTTTATTAGACTATCAATTGATTGCACGCCGCCAAGTGCTTGTTGAATCGCATACTGCGCAGGTACATTGGCGCACAAACGCATAGATGAAAGTATTTCTAGGCCTTTGCGTAAATCATCCATTACCGAGGTACGACCGCTTAGAACCATCCACCCCATTCTCAGCCCCGCTGCACGGTATGTTTTTGCTAAACCATTAAAAGTAATAATAGGCACATCGTCGCAAAGTGAGCCGATTGAAGTATGCGTTATACCATCGTATAAAATCTTTTCGTAAATCTCATCGCTCAATAACAGCAGTTTATGTTCACGCGCTATATCAATTAATTGCATTAACAAATCATCACTGTAAACCGCACCAGTAGGATTATTAGGATTAATTAATACCAGAGCTTTAGTTTTAGACGTGATTTTACTTTTTATATCTGCAATGTCCGGAAACCAATCTTGCTCTTCATCACATAAATAATGCACGGGATTACCACCCGATAACGTGACCGAAGCAGTCCAAAGTGGATAATCTGGAGCAGGAATAAGCACTTCGTCGCCATTATTTAATAGCGCTTGGGTGATCATCTGAATAAGTTCGCTTACGCCATTACCAATATAAATGTTATCTACATCTAAATTATGTAATCCACGTTGTTGATAGTGTTGATAAATAGCCACGCGGGCAGAATAGAGGCCTTTAGAGTCACAGTAACCTTGGGCTGAATATAAGTTGCGGATAATATCTCGGTGCATATCTTCTGGCATATCAAAACCAAAAGCAGCCGGATTACCTATATTCAATTTTAATACTTTTTGACCTTCGTCTTCCATTTTTTTAGCTTGCGCTAAAACCGGCCCACGAATGTCATAACATACACCTTCTAATTTGTGACTCTTTTTAATATCAGACATTTTTACCTCTTTAGGGCGTATTGACTTTATGGATTAAATTTGTTCAACCTAGGGGCGATTTAATCGCGGCGCGAGATTTGTAACCTAGTGGGCTAAGTAAAAATTGAGTAACAAAGAGAAAATAGCCCCTAGGAAGAACCCTCTGGGCAATGCGTGTTTGGATTTTATGTGTTGTTATCGCCTATTTATGTGGGAAAACCACACTGCATAGGCTCTGCCTAACCTAAAAACCAAACACTCGTTGCAAATTCAATCCCGAAAGATCAACACGCCCTAGTGAGTCTTTAGACTAACCTAGTAAAGGCGTAAAATGCCAGCCTATTTAAACGCTTAATACTGAAATAAATTCACGTTTCAGTTTCAATAATTAACGAGATGCTAACCATTCATTTAGCTTAGCTTGAGAGCCTGTTACTTGAGCCATTAAGCTATTAGATGCGTCGATGGCTTCAGCTAAGTTATCTAGGTTTAAATTTTGTTCAATAACGCGAGATACTTCAGCAAGGCTTGAAGCACCAAACTGAGCAGCGTTAGATTTTAAGCTATGAGAATGACGAATCGCCGCTTCTCTGTCTTTTCCAATGGTTGCTAAAACTTCAGAGCCTAAACGCTCAAACTCCGAGCAGCAAAAATCAAGTGTATCAGCAAACTGCTCACCCAATAACGATTCCATACTCTCTAATGCTGATGTATCAATATTTATTTCTGTCATATTTTAAGCCCTTAAAACAATCCATGTAAATTACAGTTTAATAGTACTACTTTATATTGATGCGTAAAAAAAACCAACTTAATTACCTCATAAATGTATAATTGCGAGGATCATACTGGCAACAAAAAGTTTATTAAATGGCACGCACACTTTGTAATCATTGTAACTTTGCACTTAACACCTGTATTTGCAGCGCAATTACAAATATAAACAACAAAGTTAAGGTTATTATTCTACAGCACCCAAGCGAAGAAAAAATAGCAAAAAATACCGCTAAACTACTCAATTTGTGTCTAACTGATTGCCAAATAGTCAAAGGCGAAAATAATGACGACTTTTCTATTCTTAAATCACTGCCCGTAAGCTCAACTGTTTTGCTCTACCCTAACGAAAACGCTATTAATTTAGACGATAGCGCTGAGCAATCTAATATAAAAAACATCACCCATTTAATCGTGGTTGATGGTACATGGAAAAAAGCCTACAAAATTTTGCAGCTCACCACATTGCTAAATCAATTCAAAACGGTCAGTTTTAAACAGTTACCTAAAAATCGTTATGCTATTCGTAAAGCCCCTAGGGCTGACAGCCTATCCACACTTGAAGCTGTAGCGCATAGTTTGTTTTTAATAGAGCAGCTAAATCCTGCACCACTTTATAATGTGCTTGATGAATTAATACAAAAACAAACCCAACACATGCCCGAGCACGTAAAAGCACGTTACTTAGATTAAATTCGTTACTATATGAAACTTGCAATGCGTAACTACCCTAACAGGCTAAAACGTGGCTTTACTCGCCAAGGCCCCGACTATCGCTTTGACGACCAAGTCGACTTTAGCGATATAAGAGATACCTTTGGCTTTAGATCAATGGTCGTCGGTAAATGGGTAACTAAAGAAGAGCGCTACATTAGCGCTAATTTAATTTACGATGCACTGGCCGACCTTGCACAAATACTGCATTTACCGCCCAAAGCTATTGGTCTTCGTGGCAAACTTAATTTTGCATTTGGGCATGGCGGTCAAAAAGGTGTACAAGCGCATTATAATGCAGCTTCTCAAACGCTTGCCCTTGCAAAAAATGCAGGCGGTGGTGCACTTGCTCACGAATGGTTTCATGCGTTTGACCATCATATAAGCGAGCATTTATTTGCAGCAAAACCACGATTTGGTTTTGCCTCAAAATTATGGCTTTCAAACACGCCTAATTTATCGCATCCACTTAATAATGCTTTGAACAGTTTTTATAAACATGTATTTTTAGATGAGCACGGCGTTGATGCAAATAACTTTGTACAAACGTGTATAGAACACGATAAAGCCCACAATATGAATTATATGAGCATGCCAGAGGAGCTTGCCGCACGGTGTTTTGAAGCCTGTATTGAGCAGCATTCAAATATAAAAAATAGCTTTTTAGTGGGGGGCTTACAAAGTAGTAATTTAATATACCCAAATATTGGGCATATTAATAAAGCAAATGAAGCGCTTAACCAGTACTTTGAACTACTGGGTTATGCGCTTCATAAAATGGATTAAATCAGCTCTTAAAGTGATGCTTAGCTAAACCATTACCTGTACTAATGGTTAGCGAACTAAATCTAGTAATTTGTCTGTGCTCTGAACATTACAATAACCAAAGCTCAATGCAGCCATAAATGCATGATGAACATTATGTGCAGATACTACCACCCCATTAAATTCAAGATCTAATGTAGCACAAGCATCATGTGCTACATGACATTCATAGCCAAAATCTACTGCAGCACGAGTGACAGCATCAATACACATATGGCTCATAGCACCAACAATAATCAACCTTTCAACGTTGAGCTCTTCTAGTACTCTTTGTAAATCTGTATCGCGAAAACTATTTATTTGATGCTTTAAAACGACCGGCTCACCTTCAATTGGAGTAACCGTAGGATGGATTTTCGCACCATCAGAGTTAGGCACAAAGAACGGAGCCTCGTCAGAAGGAAACTCATGACGAACATGAACTACAGGCATACCATTATCACGAAATTGAGCTAGTAGTATTGCTGCATTTTCTGAGGCTTTTTCAGTTCCAGACAGAGGCCATTTAGCTCCTTCGAATGTAGAGTAATAATCGTTTTGTAAATCAATAAGTAGTAATGCTATGTTAGACATAATAATCTCTCTTATGTTGTTTAGGTTATCTGTTGAGACTATTATGCAAAACATCAACTCATTACACCGATGGCGAAATAGCCATAAATCAGTTTAAAAATGACAAAGCATGTTCAGATCACAATTATCGACTACCCCAACGCCCTACAAAGTGCAGTACAAGGCTTTAAAGAGTTATTTTTTTTGGCAAACAGGATAGTTATAGAAAGCCAGCTTGAAGTTCAGTTCTCTGTAAAGGTCATTCAGCCCGATATAGATTTAGATGGGATGAGCCAAAATGATATTATTATTCTCCCACCAAACTTAGATGGTGATTATTTCTTCACGCCTCAACCCAAGTTGTTGCAATACCTCAACGAGGCTCATCAAAAAGGGACTATATTATGCTCTGCTTGCGCTGGTGCATTTATACTTGCCAAAACAGGCTTATTAAATAATCGTGTTGCTACAACACATTGGCAATTAGCTGATGAATTTCATGAGGCATTCCCTAAAGTATCTCTTGAGATTGAAAGTTTACTAATTAATGACGGTGATATTATTAGCGCAGGTGGGCTGATGTCATGGATTGATCTAGGGCTAGAAATCGTGGCTCAATTCACAAAACCACACGTTATGCGTACACTTGGAAAGTTTCTTATCGTTGATACGGGTAGAAGAGAACAACGCTATTACGGTAGTTTTTCGCCAAAACTTAATCACGGGAATAAACAAATATTACTAGTTCAGCATTTCATTCAAGCAAATTATAGTAAAACACTGAATGTTTCTGTACTAGCAGCTTTGGCCTGTATGAGCGAGCGAACATTTCTTCGACAATTTACCCATGCCACAACATTAAAGCCGATACAGTATATTCAAAAAATAAGAGTGCAAAAGGCATGTGAGCTATTAGAATCGACCACTCACAGTTTTGAGCGAGTGGCTCTGAATATTGGCTATGACGATGTAAACAGTTTTCGCAAAGTATTTATTAAGATAATCGGATTAAGCCCTACGGCGTTTAAAGAAAGATTTGTTTGAATAGATAGTACCAAAGGGAAGAATCATTAATTACCGTTGTATTCTCACTTCACTATTAAAATAAATGGCTATTATTGTAAATATTGAATTAAAGGTATAAAGCTTTCATCTTTATACTTAGCAAACTTGTTGCACCCACTTAATAAAGCAAATGAAGCGCTTAACCAGTATTTTGCACTACTGGGTTATGCGCTTCATAAAATGGACGAATAAAAGCTTTATTTAGTGGTTACTTATCGTCACTAATACGACTTGCTACTGCACTGTTTTGATCTTTATATTTTGCATCTTTACGGATGTTGTATGGGTTTTCACACGGGCCCGATAGCATTTCAAAGCTCATAGCACCAATTTTCATCAGTGGGCGAAGCGCCAGTGGTAATTTACCTGAGTTGTAAAACTCTAAAACAATATTACCGCTCCAGCCTGGGTCGATTCGGTGCGCAGTTACATGCACCATTAAACCTAAACGCGCAAGCGATGAGCGTCCATCTAACCACCCTACTATGTCTGCTGGCAGAGTTACTTTTTCGTGCGTTATAGCAAGTGCAAGTTCACCTGGGTGTAAAAAGAATGCTTCACCTTCATCAAGCACTATTTCTTCACTCATGATTGATTCCATGGCTTTATTTAACTGATCTTTTGGACCACTTAAATCGACGTATGCTGCGTTGTGTGCATTAAAAGTTCTGAATTTATTACCTAGTCGCAAATCGGCAGTTACACCTGAAATCATGTCACTTGTTGGCGCAGGCTCAATAACAATGCGACCATCGCTTAGGTATTCATTAATATGTGTATCTGAAAGTCTCATTATTTACTAATCTTCTGTAATCACAATTTCAATCGCATTGTGATGCTGTTGATAATAAAGCGTGCTGGCTATAAGCCTCGCTGCTGCGCTGTATGTTTTGCTTATTGCCGCGTCGTTATCGTTGGCAATAAGTTTTCCTTGCTCAGAATACTCGCGTATATCTATTGCAAGAGGAATATGACTAAGTACGGGTACGCCGTGCTTGTGCGCCAGTTTTTGTGCGCCGTCTTTACCAAATACGTGGTTAGCTTCACCGCAGTGGCTACAAATGTAATAACTCATGTTTTCAATTAAGCCCAGCACTGGCACGTTTACTTTATTAAACATAGCAATGCCTTTTTGCGCATCGGCTAGGGCTAAGTCTTGCGGCGTAGTGACAATAACAGTGCCGCTCGCGGGTACTTTTTGGCTCATTGTAAGTTGAATATCACCAGTGCCCGGTGGCATATCTACAATTAAGTAATCAAGCTCGCCCCAATCAGTCTCGTTAAGCAATTGGCTAAGCGCGCCTGAAGCCATTGGCCCGCGCCATACGGTGGCATCATCGCTTGGGACTAAAAAGCCAATTGACTGCGCTTTAATGCCATTGGCATCAAAAGGCTGTAGCTGTTTGTTATCTTTAGTGACGGGCTCTGCGCCCACTAATCCTAAAAGCATTGGGATAGATGGGCCATAAATGTCAGCATCTAAAATACCCACCTTTGCGCCTTCATTTTTAAGCGCGCCTGCCAAGTTAACAGCAGTAGTCGACTTACCTACCCCACCTTTGCCTGAGGCAATAAGTACAATATGTTTAATCGCTTTAAACTTAGCCGCCTCTTTAATGATAACCTTGGCGCTAATAGTTACAGGCACATTTAAGCTTTCACATACGTGTTGCTCAACTAAAGGCATTTCTGATTGCCCAGCAAATGGCAGAGTTAATTTGATTTGTAGTGATTTATCGTCATTTTGAGTAATAGTATTAATGAAGCTTTCGTCAATACCGACGGCAAAAGCCGCACTACGATATGCCGCTAAGGCAGTAATAATCGGTTGTTTTTGCACCGATTTAGAAGAGAATAGTTTCGACAGTCCAAACATAGCAATTAAATAGCGTTTCTTTGATGAAAAGTGCCACGGAATTATGTAACATTCAGGGCATTAACACCAGTCAATTAATAAAAATCCATAAGCTGTGCGCACTCTAAGCAGATAGCTTGTAGATAAATTAATGATAATTGCCGTTTGTATAATAAAAACGGCGTTTTATCCTCAATTCGGAATGATTATGACGCAGCGAAAGATCCTGATTACCAGCGCATTACCTTATGCAAATGGCCCTACTCACCTAGGTCATTTATTGGAATATATTCAAACTGATATTTGGTCACGTTTTCAAAAACTACAGGGCCACGAAGCTTATTATGTTTGCGCAGACGATGCCCACGGCACGCCAATTATGCTTAATGCGCAAAAGCAAGGGATCACGCCTGAAGAAATGGTAAAACAAGTGAGCATAGAGCGCCAACGCGACTTCGCTGACTTTAATATCAAATTTGATAACTACCACAGCACGCATAGCCAAGAAAACAAAGAATTAAGCGAACTTATTTATAACCGCCTAAACGATGCCGGTCATATTAAAAAGCACACTATTTCGCAATTATTCGATCCAGAAAAAGGTATTTTCTTACCCGATCGTTTTGTAACTGGTACTTGCCCAACGTGTAAATCTGAAAACCAAAACGGCGACAGTTGTGATTCGTGTGGTGCTACATACAGCCCTACCGAACTCATTAATCCGCGTTCTGTAATGTCAGGTGCAGAGCCTGTACTTAAAGATTCTGAACATTACTTTTTTGACCTGCCAGCATTTGAAGGCATGCTAAAAGAGTGGTTACACTCGGGCACTATTCAACAAGAAATGGCTAACAAGCTAGACGAATGGTTTACCGATGGCCTGCAGCAGTGGGATATTAGCCGTGATGCGCCTTACTTTGGTTTTGAAATTCCAAATGCACCGGGCAAATATTTTTACGTTTGGTTAGATGCACCTATTGGTTACATGGCGAGCTTTAAAAACCTATGTGATAAAAAAGGCATCAACTTTGATGAGTTTTGGGCTGAAGGTTCAGACGCTGAGCTTTATCACTTTATTGGTAAAGACATCATTTATTTCCACAGCTTATTTTGGCCAGCAATGTTAGAAGGCGCTAATTTTAGAAAGCCAACTAACGTATTCGCTCATGGTTTTGTTACTGTAAATGGCGAAAAAATGTCTAAATCAAAGGGTACGTTTATTAAAGCGCGTACTTATTTAGATAACTTAAACCCAGAGTACTTACGTTACTACTACGCAGCAAAATTAAGCAGCGGTATTGTTGATCTTGATTTAAACCTAGAAGACTTTGCACAACGCGTAAATTCAGACCTAGTAGGTAAAGTAGTAAACATAGCGAGCCGTTGTGCTGGCTTTATTACTAAAAAGTTTGATGGCAAGCTAAGCAGCACTATTATGCAACCAGAGCTGTTAGCAGAGTTTCAAGCGGCTGCACCTAGCATTACAACACACTATGAGAACCGCGATTACAGCCGCGCAATTCGCGAAATAATGGCGCTTGCCGACAAAGCAAACCAATTTATTGATGGCGCAGCACCTTGGGTATTAATTAAAGACGAAACTAAGCAACAAGAAGCACACGAAGTGTGTTCTCTTGGTCTTAACTTGTTCCGCGTTTTAATTACTTACTTAAAACCAGTGCTACCAGAAATGGCCGACAACGTACAAGCATTTTTAAATGACGACCTTGCATGGGACGGCGTTCAAAATGCTCTCGTAAGCCACCCTATCAATAAATTTAAACCGTTAATGCAGCGTGTTGAAATGGATAAAGTAAATAAAATGGTTGAAGAATCTAAAGAAAGCTTAGCGCCAAAAGTAACTATTGACCCTAACAGCCCACTTGCAAAAGAGCCGATTAGCGACGAAATAGAATTTGATGACTTTGCAAAAGTAGACTTACGCGTAGCTAAAATTGCTAAAGCAGAGCACGTAGAAGGCGCTGATAAACTACTTAAGCTAACACTTGATTTAGGCGGCGAAACTCGCCAAGTGTTTGCAGGTATTAAATCAGCTTACGCACCAGAGGATCTCGAAGGTAAGTTAACCGTTATGGTCGCTAACCTTAAGCCTCGTAAAATGCGCTTTGGTATGTCTGAGGGCATGGTATTAGCAGCAGGTCCTGGCGGAAAAGAAATTTATATTCTTAACCCAGATGACGGCTCAGAGCCTGGTATGCGCGTAATGTAATATTACTCATACAATAAAAACCGCTGATACATCAGCGGTTTTTTTATGGGCTTCCCTATTTGCTTTATAAGCATTATTTAAATAATATCAGTGTATTAAAATATTTTTTAGATCAACAACCATGACCAGCAACCTTGATACCCAAAGACTAAATACCAGTGCGCTAATCAAGCAATATAAGTTACTCGCAATCTTACGCTTAAAACAACAAAGCGACGTAGCTCCATTAATTGATTGCTTAGTTAATGCAGGCATAAACGCACTCGAAATCACTTCAAACACGCCTGGCTTTGAGCAAGAAATAACAAAAGCACGCGCAGCTCATAAAAACGCACTTATTGGTGCAGGCACAATAATTAACACCACCCTTGCTCAGCAAGCAATTGATGCAGGCGCGCAGTTTATTGTAACGCCAAATACCAACAAATCGGTTGTCGAACTTGCCCACCAGCACGGGTTGCCGGTATTAATGGGCGCGCTAACACCTACCGATGTAGCAAATGCAATTGAATATAAGGCAGATATTATTAAGGTATTTCCTGCGGGCAGTATGGGCGTTGGTTACTTTAAAGCATTAACAGGTCCATTTTCAGAAGCACAATTAATACCTGTTGGTGGTGTGAATTTAGATAATTTATCACAATGGTTTGAAGCAGGTGCTTGTGGCGCGGCAGTAAGTGGCGATTTTTGTAAGGTATTAAATACCGAACAAGAGCGTAGCCACCTTACCAAGCTTGTAAAAAACTATATAAGTAAACTGCCTAAATAGGCAGTTTATTTTATTTATAAAATAGCCAAATGTGTGCTCATAAAATTTGATTGGGCGCTATACAAAATTAATTACTACTAATTAATTCAGCTTTTTCAATACGCGATCTTTTCTTGGTAGGTAATAATTATCGTAATCAAGTGACACTATAACGCGTTCTGCTTTTCCTAATAACTCGTTACGCGGAATTAAACCTATTACACGCGAGTCAGCGCTATTGTCGCGGTTATCGCCCATTGCTAAGTAATAATCATCAGGAATTGTAATTGCATCAAACCCCGATAAACGTGAAGGAATATTTGCCACTCTTATCGAATGCTCTAATCCGTTTAAATTTTCAATTTTATCAAGCGAGTCTATGTTGCTTCGCTGATCTGCATAATTAAGTTTTTTACCATTAATAATGAGCTCATTATTTTCAAGCGCAACGGTGTCTCCTGGCACACCAATTACACGTTTAATTAAACGGTTATCGGCAGCTTGTGAGTCAAAAACAATAATATCACCAGCTTGTGGATCCGCTAATTTAAGTAATTTTATGTGCGTAAATGGGACGCGAATATCGTAGGCCATTTTATCGGTAAGTATTCTGTCACCTTCTTGAATTGTCGGTTTCATTGAGCCTGTTGGCACTTCGTACCAATCGGCAACAGCGCTTCTAAATACGCTCATCAGTGCAATAAATACGATAAGAGAGCGGTTATTTTTCCAAAACTTATAAACTAATTTCATGCCTATTCCCTTCAATTGAACAAGTCTTTAATTGAGTAACTATTTATATGACTTTGCTAACTAGCTGCAGTTCAATCAATGATGTAACAAAACATGTTGACTACTAATTTTAATTGATCGATTAAATTTAGAGCGTCGTAACATTTAACGAAACCAACGGGTATTAACTTAAAGGAAAATAAAATGTTTAAGAAAATTACTACTGCATTATTGTTTACAACTGCAAGCCTTGGATTTACTACAATGGCTTATGCTGATCATCATGGTATGAAAAAAGACGTTGTTGAAGTAGCCGTTGAAAATGGTTCGTTCACTACTCTTGTTGCTGCTGTTAAAGCCGCAGGTTTAGTTGAAACACTGCAAGGTAAAGGACCATTTACTATTTTTGCACCAACAGATGCTGCATTTTCTAAATTACCTGAAGGCACTGTTGAAATGCTACTCAAGCCTGAAAACAAAGACAAGCTAACGGCGGTATTAACTTATCACGTAGTGTCTGGAAAAGTGATGGGAGCCGATGTAATGAAGGTAGACAGTGCGAAAACACTACAAGGCCAATCAGTTATGGTTAAAGCCGACAGCATGGGCGTAATGATAAATGATGCTAAAGTTGTAAAAGCTGATGTAAAAGCAAGCAACGGCGTAATTCATGTTATCGACACCGTACTACTTCCAAAAGAGTAGTCATAAAAGAATAAGTCAAATAAAAAAGCATAAGTAAATACTTATGCTCTTTTATTTATTTTTGTTTCATCACATAAAAAATTATTGATTTAGTTTTTCTTTCGCTTCTTTTACTTTTTCAAAATCTAAACCAAGTTCGTCAGTCGCTTCTTTAATAAGGTGCGGTTGAGTCATTACGACTGCCATTAGTTGCTGTAGTTTTTCTGGCGGAATACCAAGCTCTTGAACAAGCGCCATTGCCATCATTGGGTTTTGAGTAAACGCTTCAAACAATGCTTTTACTTTTTCGTCGCTTACATTGTGCTCTTTAAGTATTGCTAGTATTGGATTCATTATTAAACCTTAAGTGTTTTTTATAGGGCTTAGTATATGGACTAAACCCTAAAATTAAAGAGTTACTCTACAAGTAAAACAACTTTACCAGCATTTTCATTACGCTCTAAAATAGCATGAGCTTCGTTTGCGTCGCTCCAAGGCAATGTTTTATACAGGTTAAAGTCGTACTTTTTAGTGGCAATATCATTGTAAAAACGCGCTACAAAGTCGTCGCGCACCTGGCGTTTAAACTCAATACTACGATTTCTAAGCGTTGAGGCATGAAACGAAATACGTTTGCGTAAAAGCGCGGCAAAATCAACTTCTGCAAAACGTCCATCTAAAAATGCAAGCATTACAATTTGGCAATCCATCGCTGCAATAGCGGCATTTTTATTTAAGTAACTCCCCGAAACAGGATCTACAATTGCATTCGCTGTTAACTCATTTGCTTTCATGTATTCTACAAAGTCAGTGGTTTTGTAGTTAATTGCATGATCGGCACCGAGTTCCTTTGCGTGTTGGCATTTATCATCCGTACCGGCAGTAATAACAACGGTTGCACCTGCGCTTTTAGCCATTTGAATTGCTGCACCGCCCACACCACTAGCACCTGCATGAATAAGTGCTGTTTGCCCTTTTTGCAATTTACCAAGCTCAAATAAAGCGCCAAATGCTGTTAGGTACACTTCGCTTATTGCAGCCCCCTCTGCCATTGTTACATCATCGGGTAATTCCATAAGCTGCTTTGCATCAACGGCTACATATTCACTGTAAGCGCCGCCTGAGCACAAGGTAAAAACACGTTTATTAAGCCAAACTCTATCAACTTTACCGCCAATATCACTAACTACACCAGCGCATTCTAAACCTAAAATTGGACTATCTCCCGCAGGAGCTGGGTATTTTCCTTGACGCTGCATGCTATCTGCACGGTTCACACCTATAGCTTCTACTTTTACGAGTACTTCATGGCTCTTTAAAACCGGTTTTTCGGTTTCATTAAATGCAAGATTGCCATCTTCATGAGAAATATATTTCATTGTCGCTCCAAGTTTAAAAACTGTAATAACATATAGATGGGGATGAACACAGATTCAAACAACCTCAAAATCGCCAACTTTGTTTATAAGGATAAACATCGGGTAGATAGCCATTATGTATTTGTTGCTGGCAGCCTTGCCAAAATGGCGCTAAAAACAAATGACTGTGCTCGTTATTAAAATAGTTAAACGCAAGTTCGTTAGCACTAAAAAACACCTTAAATTGGCTCGGAAATATATCATTTTCGGCTATATCAAAATACGTGTGACTACTTAGCTCTTCAAGTGCATTTTGGGTTTGTGGCACCTCTCTAAAGTTGCAATCGGTCAGTGGGCAAATTTCGTCAAAGTCGTAAAATACCACTCGCCCCCATCGCGTTACGCCAAAATTTTTCATTAGCATGTCGCCCGGAAATATATTAGCGCCGGCTAACTCTTTAATTGCTTTACCGTAATCATGCATCACTCTTTCTAAGGTTTTGTTATCGCATTGGTTAATATACAAATTAAGTGGGGTCATTTTACGCTCAACGTAAACGTGCTTTAAAATAAGTGCCTTGCCCGATATAACCATACTGCTACCAATTTGGCTTTTCATCTGCTCAAGCAGCTCGTCGCTAAAACGGCTTAAATCAAACGCTAAATATCTAAATTCGTGTGTGTCTACCAAACGACCAACCCTATCGGCTTGTTTTACAAAGTTATACTTTTCTTTCACTTGTGCTTTGGTGGCTGTTTTTGGCGCACTAAATTTGTCTTTAATTACTTTATAAACGTAATCTAGCCCTTCAATAGTAAATACCAGCATTACCATACCTGGCGTCCCTGGTGCTGTAACATACTTAAAGTTGGCTGGACTATTTTTAGTCGTATCAACCTTGTGTCGATAAAACTCAGTTTTGGCGTGCTTTATAAAACCAATGGCGTTAAATAACTCAAAGCGTTGTTTATGTGGCATTAACACACTTAAGTAATCTACATAACGAGCGGGCTTATCGGTATCAACCATAAAATAGGTGCGTGCAAAACCAAATAATAAACTTAATTGATCGGCGCCCATCATTACAGCATCAAGCTTTAGTCCCTCATCGGTATTTAAAATAGCGATAGCAAAAGGCATATTGTCGCCATTTTTAGCAATGCAGCGCCCAATTAAATAACAGGCTTTGTTTCTAAAAAATAATGAGTTGGCGTATTCAATATACCCATCGTTTAAATTTATAAGTTCGTACACCTGTTTGCATTGCTGCTTAGAGCCTTGCATTAACGTACTTTGTAATGTGGCTACATCGCGTTCTAAATGACTAAACGGCACTCTAAATACTTGATTAGTGATAAGCGTTTTAACGGCGTTATTAAACCCATTATGTAGCGATACCCTGCTCACTAAGCTTTCATAAGAGCGTGGCTCACTACGATACTTTGCTTTTAATACAAACAAATGCACAGTACGAATTTTTTTATCGTCCCAAATTGCGCCAAACGTTGAGTTAAAAAAGGTATGCGCAATAGGTTTATTTTCGTGATTTTCTACCATATCGCCATAAATATTTTTAGCTAACTGCCACGTTTGCGGGCAAGTAAGTTCAGCATAAGCAATAACTCTGACGGCTTCACTCACGTTTTTAACTTCGCGCTCATACACCTGTAAACGTTCACGCATAGCACTTTGTACACTGTGATACTGTCGTTGCTCAAACCGGCTTTGTGCACCCAGTGTAATATTTAAAAATTGCGAAAACATCGCCTCAAATCCAGCAAAAACAGATCGTGCAAGCTTACTGGCTACAACGTGTTGTAGCGCATTATTAGATTGATTTGTTAGCTTATTTTGCATAAATACAGCACTTATATTGATGCCAGTTATGGCGGTTATTTTTTATTAATGGTTTACACCTTAGCAAGCAGGCTTTAATTTAGATAATTAATAAAGCATATAAATAGAATTTATTGGGCGTATTGACCTTTCGAGGTTAATTTTGCAGCCGTGTATTTGGTTTTTAAGCAAGGCAAAGTACATGTAGTGTTGTGACTCCCCATAAATGTACTTTAACGCTATATAAAGGCCAAATACACACTGCCCATAGGGTTCTTTCTAGGGACAATTAACTCTTTGTTGCCTACATGGATGTAGGTAAGGGGCGTGAGCAGGACGCGGAAGCTTTGCTCGATTTTTACTTAGCCCACTAGGTGGCAAACCTCGCGCCGCGATTAAATCGCCCCTAGATTGAACAAATTTCAACCCTGAAAGGCAAACACGCCCATATGAATATAAGAAATGTCGATCTTAACCTTCTCGTTTATTTAAATGTGTTAATAGATGAAAAAAGTGTGTCAAAAGCTGCAAATAAACTTGCTCTTACGCAACCGGCTATGAGTAATGCGCTAAAACGTTTGCGCGATTTATTTGACGACCCGCTACTTGTGCGTGCCGCAGGCTCTATGACGCCAACGGCAAAGGCACTTGCATTAAAGCCTGAAGTTGAGGCCCTATTAAAAATGGCTGAAGCTATTACGCAGCCTAGTGAGCAGTTTAACCCTACAACCGCTGAAGTTACCTTTAGAATAATGGCAAACGACTATATAGAGTCGACCTTAATAGCCCCTTTTATAACGGCGCAGCTTAGTAAAAACCCCGGTATTAATTTTGATGTATTGAGCCCAAGCGACGTAAACCTACAAGACATGGAAAAAGGCACTATAGATTTAGCTATAAACCGCTTTAACGGTCTCCCTCGCTCGTTTCATCAGGCCAGTGTTTGGCGCGATAACTACTGTTGTTTAACGCATCCTAAAAATACATTTTTACAACATTCAGGGTTAGACGACTACTTACAAAAAGAACATATTTGGGTAAACCGTGCAGGCTGGGGACCAGAGGCCGCTGTTACTAATAAATCAGGTAAGCAAAAATTAGGCTGGGTAGACGAAGCGCTTTGGCAACTAGAGCAAACTCGTAAAATACGTGTTTTTACTCGCCACTACATGGTCGCAAGCCTGCTTTGCCAATCAGAGCAACTTATTGCCACCCTACCGCGCAGGCAAGCTAAGTTATTAACTTCTCATACTGATTTAGTAATCAGCCCTGTGCCATTTCAAATAGTGCCTATTGAGGTAAAAATGATATGGAGCCCGCTACTACACCACGCGCCTGCACACCAATGGTTAAGGCGTGAATTATTAGCGTTTGCTAAAACGATTGCAGATAGGTAATTAAGAGCAAACCTTTGATTAGTACTCAAGAGCCTAATGAGAGTGCCTGTGCTATGTACTGAATCATCTTATTTTGAGCTAATAGCTTGGTTAGCATTTTAAATACATTGAGTTAAAAACTACCTAATGAAAAAGCTAGAACTCAAATACAATGTTCGCTGAAGAATTGAATCAAAATAGGTACTGCGTTATTCTTAATTAGTAATATAAAGTCAATAACTTTAGATACTCGTTATCAATAACCTAAGACATATTAAAAAATGGAATTTTATGTACCAATACCTATATTTGAAGTGTTCACTTATAATGAGCAAGGTCACCAAAATTAGCTTTCTTCCTTTCTCTAAAGTTGAAACTGATAATTTAAAAACCCTCTTATTTACTGCACGACTTTTTGTTTATATAGCTCTTGCATACTTTTTGAATGGGTTAGGTACTTTTTTATATGATGTTCATGAAGTTGTTAATTTATACAACTTTGAACAAACTTGGAGCGTAATATTTACAAATATTCATCAGACTCTACTGTTGAAAAAATTATTATGGGAGATGTTATTTAGCGCTGCTATATTAGCGACTGGAGGTATATTGGCTGCAATAGTTTCATTCGAGTTTAAATATGAAAGTAAAAGTGACTAACCTCAAGTCTTTGCTACATTAAAATAAACTTAATCGGATTATAAAAATACCATTAAATAACAACAATTTAAAAACCTTGCTGTGTAAGTGTTATTTAAGAGCCTTTTAAGGAAGATTATTATAAATATTGATTACTCTGCTTATTCACTTAGTGAATTAAACGAAGCAATTGAAAGTATTGACTCACATAAATATCCAGAGAACTACAAACGCCTTAAAGATGAATTAGCTAAACCAAGTCGTACTGAGCCAAAAGCTGCGCAACAAATAGTAATAGCTAAAAAGAACACTAAGAAAACAAGTAAAGCGCTCCTGTGTATTGTTCTAGGTTTGTTTATTCTTTTGCGCAGCTATTTTAATTACGAAAGTGGTGTTATTTATAAGAGATACAATGAGCCGGCAGTGGCATCTTTAGAAAATAACCCGAAAAAGTTTTATTTATTTCTTTTTTTCACAATTGGTGCCGGAGGTTTTATTACGGCATATGGTATTCATGCTTTATTTTCTAAAAAAGAAGACAATGATAAACAAACTTAATAATAAGAATAACGATACTGCAAATAAAATTTTTGCTGTCTTTCAAAAATCCTATGCTATTGAGGCTAAACTGATCGGCGCGCATAACTTCCCTCCTTTAGCGCGTAATATTAAAGGTATAAAAAAGTCAGAAACAACTTTTTATGGCTACAGCGAAAATGAATGTTTAGCAGCCGTTATTGAAGTAGATACAAACAACGAGTGTTTAGATATTTGTAGTTTAACCGTTGATCCTAGCTATTTTAAAAAAGATATCGCAAGTAAGCTAATAAATTATGTTCTAGCAATCGGTGATTTATCTCATGCAAGAGTTGAGACTGCAGTTGCTAATACTCCTGCAATAAATTTATATAAAAAGCATGGTTTCGTGGAATTCAAAAGATGGACTCCTTCACATGGTATTGAAAAACTGGCTATGTCGGTCGTAATTTAAATCAGTATTTCAAAATAGGTAATTTATAAATGGATAGTGCATCAATAATTGCGTGGAGTGTTTTGTTTGGCGGCATAGGTATTGGCTACCTTACTTACGGGCGAAGAAAAAAAGCCGTAGTGCCACTTTGTATTGGTTTGTCATTATTGGTTTTTCCGTACTTTATGACCAGTGTTAGCATGCTACTGATTGTAGGCGCTATTTTAGTGGCCATTCCCTACTTTGTTAAAATTTAACATTACCATTGTTATTGCTATTGTGACGGCTAAATAAAATACACGCGAAAAATAAAAAAGCGCCATGGTATTCAACTTTGGGAAAATACCGTGGCGCTTTTGGAAATCGTCGATATAGGAATCTACCTACAGTGTATTATTAGCAAGCTTAGTACCAACTTCATAAAATAATTAAAATTCAATAAAAACAATTAACTAAGATTCCTTCTTTATTCCTCAACTCCTCCCTTTGTTCCAGTTTTGTGCACACTTTCACCGCATTGCACCAAATTAATTAGTATTATTTAGATATGTTTTCTATTTTTTATTTAGTTTTCAAACTTACTATTGATAAAATCAATATCAGTTATTGAAAACAACAATTTTATTAATAATACACTTAGCGCTAGAGTGAAGTTAAGCCAACAAACTAAGAGTAATTATTATGACAACAGCTTCTTTCACACGCCAAGACGGATTATTCATCGATGCTAACTTGCATCAGTTCATTGAAGAGCAGTTATGCACTAAAGCTAACACCACTGAAACTTACCAAGCGTTAGCTACTTTAGTTGATGAGTTTGGTTGTAAATGCCGTAAAACAAAGCATCAACCAGATGATGTATTAGAAGTTGATACATTATTAAATGCATACCAACTTAAAAATCATCCACTTTGCCATGTAGATGCACAAACTACGGAAGCCGTTTTAGACGAATATTGCTGCCAGGTTCCTGCAATTATTGTTGTTGCGTTAATGGATACGCTTAGTGGTACACAGTGCGATGAACCCCAAGCACATGAGATTTACCATCGTGCAGCGCAGTTAACCAACCGCCCTTGTATGCACAGAGTAAAAACTGCCTCAGCAGCTTAATAATGGATGTATTTAAAAGTGCTCGATAACCTTCTTTGCAAAGCCAGTACAAGTTAAGGTTGTCGAGTTATGAATACTTGAGCTATCAGTGTGCTCTTGTGCTAAATCAAAGGTTACTTCACCGCTTTTAAATGTTTGCTCTAACGCATTTTCTATGAGTAATGCGGCTTCGTCCCAGCCCATAAATTTAAGCATTAATACCGAACTTAAAATACTACTGCTGGGGTTTGCTTTATTTTGCCCTGCTATACGTTCAAACGTGCCGTGTGTAGGCTCAAAAAATGCGACATCGTTATTTAAATTTGCAGCAGGCATTATGCCAACACCACCAACTTGTGCACTGAGCATATCCGCTAAAAAGTCACCATTTTGATTAGTCGTCACCACTACATCAAATTGCTCTGGATGCATTAAACATTGTTGCAGCATGTTGTCAGCTATGACTTCTTTAATAATTAAGGGCGATTGGTGTGCTCGCTCTATTTGCAACCAACGCCCATTTTCATGTGCAGTGGCATTAAACTCGTTTTGTGCAAGTGCAAACCCCCAACGCTTAAATGCCCCATCGGTAAATTTAAGTACATTACCTTTGTGTACTAGCGTTAGAGATTCACTATCGTTTTTAAGTGCATAGTTAATGGCATAACGCATTAGTCGCTCAGAGCCTTCTTTAGATATATTTTTAATACCAATTCCGCACTCTTGTGAAAACCTTAAGCGGGTTACCCCCATTTCCTCACATAAAAAGTCGAGCATTTTTTCGCTTTCTACACTGCCTGCTTGCCACTCAATACCTGAGTACACGTCTTCGCTGCTATCACGAAGCACTGTTATGTTTGTTAAAAATGGATTTTTTAAAGGAGAAGGGAGCGCACTAAAGCCTTTTATAGTGCGCATATTTACAAACAAATCCATTTCTTGCCTGAGGGCTACATTAAGCGATCGAAAACCACCACCCAGTGGTGTGGTTAACGGCCCTTTTATGGCAATTTTACAGGCACGTACTGCGTTAATTGTTTCTTGTGGAAACCAGTCACCGTCATACAGCTTTGCGGCCTGCTCGCCATTATAAACCTGCATCCAATGAATTTTCCGTGCGCTTTTATAACAATGTTCAATTGCACTATCAACAACATGGCGCATTACCGGCATAACATCTAGCCCCACGCCATCGCCATCAATAAAAGCAATGATAGGTTCTAACGGTATTTGCCAGTGTCCTTGTGCATCAATAGTGATATTTTGGCCGTGCTCAGGAACTTGAATATGCTGATACGTCATGGCTAAACCTAACTTAAAATAACGATTAATTGATTAAACCATGCTTAGCTAGGAGTGTCTGTATTTGTACTTTTATAGTTACTATCATTTTAAAAAATAAAGAATTAGGCGTGATTATTTATCCATTTAGTTGGTCTTGTATATTAGAATTTTCGTACCAGTTATTAAATTACAGTGGAGCATTTTAATGAAATTCTTTTTTGTACTGCTACTATTAATCAGCTCTTTTAACGCATTAGCCGTTGAAGTAGTCATACATAACCTTAGCTCGCTCTCAAGTAATGCTCAAAATACGGTGTCTACATGGGTTAATCAAAGTGCTGAAAAAACACAAAATACACTGGGACCTTTAAAACAAACCACATTGCCTATTTATTTAAAACCGCAATACTTTGCTTTTGAGCCTGTACCTTGGGCTACAGTTAAGCGCAATAACCCCGATGGGCTTGAACTACATATAGATCGCTATGCCAGTTTAAATGCATTCACTAAAGATTGGACGCTATACCATGAACTTTCGCATTTATATTTGCCGCTACTTCCCTACTCCGGTTTTTGGCTAAGCGAGGGTTTTGCTAGTTACATGCAAAACGTAATAATGCGTGACAGCGGTATAATTACCCAGCCGCAATTTGTACAACGTTTAAATGCAGGATTTGATCGTGCCCGCCTGCAAACTAAAACTAAAACACAGCCACTTAATAAGCTCTCTGCTGATATGTGGAAACAACAAGCCCAGCAACGTGTTTATTGGACGGGTGCGGCTTTTTTTGCACAGGCCGATTTGGAGCTACAAAAACAAGGTTTATCTGTCGCGGGTATAATAAAACAGTATCAAGTATGCTGTAGACCCGCTCGATCTAGTGCGAAAACCTTTATAAAAGAGTTAGATAAGCTATCCGGTAGTAGCGTTTTTACAACGCTGTATGCAAAATATAATACCCGCACCGATTTTCCTGATATTAGTAAAGAGCAGCTAAACACGCTTTAACGGCTGCTCAGTTTTATATAGTTACTATATTCAACAAGCCCTTGCGCATTAAAATTGGTTGAGTACTCGTTCATAAAACCATGCAAAAAATTGGTTTTATAGCACTTAACATCCGCTTTGGTGCTTAAAGCTTTAATAACTTCATCAACATTAAAGTGACTCTCACTTGCTGGAAATATGAACTCACAGGGTACTTTTGCACTTAAATTTAAGTTATGTCTAATTTGCGACGGATAAAAGCCAATTAACTTTTTAAGGTGTGTATTGCCTGTTAATAACTGTGCCCGCCATGCTGCACTTGCCCCTGCACTAAAAGCAATACACGTCGTTGGCAATTTTAAACTCTCAAAGCATTTTTGAAGTTTGTCGGTGTATTTATCATGGCCACACTGCTGTATAAAATTGTTGTAACTATCTTGTTCACTTTCAATGGCTTGATACTTGTTATTGTAAGGGTCAACAATAACTAAATTTGAACTAATTGCCTGTGATAACCTCCTTAAAGCAGGGGTTAAACCATAAATATCACTCACTATTAGGTAATTCATACTTATCCTTTGGTAACTAAAAACGGGCTTTGTAAGCAGTTGATAAGATTTATTATAAATATTTTTACAAAAATAGCTTGCACACAATTTATATATAAGTTACCTTCCTTCTCTGGTTTAAAGAAACCGCCGCGGTTAACCATTTACCCTGATCCAGTAAGCCCCGCAAAACGTATATTTGAAAGCTAAGTTATTGTACGGCGAGAACCCCTTGAATAATACCGAGATGATTTTTTACTATCATCGCAAAAGTGTCATAAAGATCGTCAACACTGTAATGAAGCTAAACACAACATCGTTAATTTATTAACTGCAATTTGCTATAAAAATATAGCGCAGAATAAATAACAAGAATAAAGTGAGTTTTATTATGTCTTATAAATATAATGGGTCTATGATCCAAATCGCACATCCAGTGCAATCAATTTCAGTAAACAAACATCGTGTAATCTTTAGTGATACACAAGGTTTAAAAAATGCATTGTTTCAAAAAGCGAGTGATGCACGCCAGTTTGTTAAGTGGCTAAAAGCTAACTAAGCAACACATAACTTTAATTGCCCTTTTATTATTGCAATTATTGATAAGATATTATGCCAGCCTCGTTGCTGGCATTTTACTTTTTAGCTCTTTATTGGTTACAATAGTTTTACAATAATAATTACTGGCAGCTGTTGTAATGCTCCGTATATTTTTAACTTTCTTACTTTTTTTCTGTCTGACCTCAATAGGCAATGCTAGAACCATAAACTGGCTAGCGCACGACTTTGCACCCTATTATATTTTAAATGGTCAATATCAACACCAAGGCCGTGACGAAAGCATAATTTATTTACTTGAAAAACAACTTCCTAATATTACCTTTAACCGCATGCTTATCCCCTCAGGTAAGGTAATCCAAGAGCTGTCTAATACTTCAAATAATGTTTGTGCGTTATCGCTTTATAAAAATGATTACAGAAAAGAGCATATTTATTTTACAGACGAAAGCTCAACAACGGGCCTCTCGCCTTCAATAGCAATGCACAAAAGGCTCGCCAAAGCGCTAAATATAGCGGAATCAAAAGAAGTATCACTATTAGATTTAATACAAGATAAAAAACTAACTCTTGGGATCTCTATGAGCCGCTCTTATGGCCAAGAGATAGATACATTGATAAACAGTACGCCTAATATAGATTTAGTAATTAGACCCACTCGCGATAGCCTAGCGAGCCTCACATATATGCTTAACCTAAAACGAATTGATATTTTGCTGGGTTACCCAAGCGAGCATTACTATTTAGCTAAATCAATGCACTTTGAAGAGAACTTAACGCAGCGTCCATTAACCGAATCACCTGCGTTAAGTTATGGTTTTATTGGCTGTACTAAAAACGAGCAAGGCGCAGAAAACATTGCTACTCTTAATAAGCAGCTTAAAGTTATTAAAAAAACGCAGGCTTATAATGATTTACTCATGCGCTGGTTGCCCGAGCATTTAAGGCCGCTATTACAGTCACGTATTAATAGCGCAAAATAAGCAAATTCGAAGTCGCTTAATTTGAGTTTCTGTTAAGCAAAAAAAACGCCACAGTAAGTGGCGTTTTTATATTTAATAATGCTATTACTGACGAACACCTTCTATTGATAAAATAATATCAACATGAGTAGATGCAGGTCCTAAGTTGTAATCAATACCGTAATCGGTAAGTTTAAGGCTGGTTTCGCCCTCAAAACCTACGCGGTAGCCGCCCCACGGATCTTTACCTTCGCCCACTTTATCTATTTCAAAGGTAATAGTGTTAGTTACGCCGTGCAGCGTAAACTCACCGGTTACATCAGCCTCTTCGCCGTCTTCATCAAATTTAATACTCGTGCTTTTAAATGTCGCTTTTGGGTATTTATCTACATTTAAAAAATCTTTACCATGTAAATGCTTATCGCGCTCTGCATGGTTAGAGTCAAGACTTGTAGTATCAATGTTTACCATAATTTTTGACGTATTAGGGTTTTTAGCATCGTAGCTAAATGTGCCGTCAAAAGTATTAAAACGACCATATAACCAGCTGTAACCTAAGTGTTTAATTTTAAAGTTAACAGATGCATGCCCGCCTTTTGTATCAATTACATAATCAGCTGCATTGGCGGCTGTTGCCGATAACATCATTGCAGCCGAAACGGCTGTGCTTACTAATAATTTTTTCATTTTAATCATCCTTTAATGGTTTGATCATTCTAATTAAGGTTTTATCTTTATCGATAAAGTGATGTTTTAACGCCCCTAGTGCATGCAATACTGCAAACCCGATTAATGTGCACGCGCCGTAATAATGTACTTTTCCTGCAATATCGGCTTGGTCATCAAAGGCAAAATCAAGCGCTGATACGTTAAATAAAGTAAATACTTCTATTGGACGCCCGTCTGCGGTTGATATTAAATACCCTGCAACAACAATAACAGCCAAAATAATATACATAGCAATATGCGCCGTATGCGCTAATTGGTTCATGCCTTTACTCTCACCTAATGGTTTAGGTTGTGTAGATAAAGCACGCCATAAAATTCTAAATAAAAATACGGCCACAAGCGTAATACCAATACTCTTATGTAAATCGAGTGAACCTTTATACCAGCTATCGTAATAAGTAAGCTCAACCATATATAAACCTAAACCAAACAGGCCAAAAATAGTCAGCGCCATGAGCCAATGTAAAATAATGGCGACAAGTCCGTAAGATGAAGGTGTATTTTTAAACATGTGTAAGTTCCTATAATGCTATGACGTTACAATATAGTGCACAGCCGTAAATGAAAATAACATTTACAAACACTTTACGTGCGTATACGCACAGAACTTTATTATTTAAAGTCAGTTTTGCAAATAGATGATTAAACAGATAAGTTTATAGGGTGGATTGTTCGCTTAAGCTGACATAAATTAAGCTCTCAGGGCTTACTTGCAAACAGGTAACAAGTCCTTCTTTAATAAGCTCAAGCATAGCTATAAAACTAACCACTACACCACTTCGCCCTTCATTTGGGGTAAAAAGCGCATTAAATACCACTGCCGAGTTTGCTTGCGATAGTTGCTGTAATATTTGGCTCATTCTCTCTCGGGTTGAGAGTACTTCAGCAGTAATTTGATGATGCTCAAACGTTTTTGCTCGCGCCATTACATCACTCAGCGCCAGCATTAAGTCTTTAAGTTCAATATCGGGGAGATTTTGACTTGTATCTTCACTTATTGGCATAGCGGCATGCGCTATAAAAATATCACGACCAACACGAGGAATATCGTCGAGGTTTTCGGCGGCTTGTTTAAACAGCTCATACTCTTGCAGGCGTTTAATAAGCTCAGCGCGAGGATCTTCTTCCTCTTCAAGCTCTTCGTGTACAGGTAATAATAAGCGCGACTTAATTTGCGCAAGTAACGCAGCCATTACTAAATATTCGCCAGCAAGTTCGAGTTGAAATTCTGTCATCATTTCTACATAACTTACGTACTGCTCTGTAATACTAAAAATAGAAAGTTCGAGTACATCAAGCTTATGCTTTTTAATTAAATAGAGCAGTAAATCGAGCGGGCCTTCAAAGGTTTCTAATATTATTTCGAGCGCGTCAGGTGGAATGTATAAATCTTCTGGTTTGTCTACAACCGCTTTACCATGCAAAAAAGCCAGTGGCAGCTTTTGCTGCACTGGCTTTTCACTATTTTTTGTATTCGCAGTACTTTCGCTCATTATTTATTATTCAAATGGGCTTGTATCACCACAGCCAACACGCAAAATCTTGACTTCATCTTCCGACAAATCGATTACCGTGGTTGCTTGCTCGGCTAAGTGGCCACCGTGAATAATTAAATCAACGTGTTTATCTAATCGCTCTAATATTTCATCAGGATCTGATTCTGTAAACTGCTCACCTGGTAAAATTAAAGAACACGACATTAACGGCTCACCAAGTTCGGCAAGCAATGCACAAGCAATTGGGTGCTCAATTACACGCATGCCAATGGTTTTTTTCTTGTCGTTTAATAAACGTTTAGGGACTTCTTTTGTGCCTTTAAAAATAAAGGTATAAGGCCCTGGCGTATTATTTTTAATGAGTCTAAATAGCTGATTATCTACGCGTGCATAAGTAGATAACTCCGATAAATCACGGCAAACTAGCGTAAAATTATCGTTTTTTTCAATACCACGAATACGCTCTATGCGCTCTTTGGCTTGCTTATTACCAATGTTACAACCGATGGCGTAGCCCGAATCTGTTGGGTAAACAACAACGCCGCCTTGTTTAATAATATCAACGGCTTGACTAATTAGTCTCGGTTGCGGGTTATCAGGATGAATATGAAATAATTGACTCATGTTAATGCCCCTTCTTCTCCTTCCCAAGCTTGCCAAACACCTTGGCAATCTTTTGGTAGGTATAAATTTTTGCCAAGCTCTAAATAGCTTGTCGGAAAATGAAAATCAGACCCTTGCGAGCAAAGTAGTTCGTACTCACGGCTGAGTTCACCTAAAAATTGACGTTCGCTTGGCGCCTGTTGAGGTTGTGCAACTTCCATTGCGTCCCCTCCTACACTTTTAAATTCTACTAATAATTTGCGTAGCCACTTGTTTGACATTTGATAGCTACTTGGATGCGCAAGTACAGCAACACCACCAGCGGCATGTATGGCCTCAATAGCGGTTTGCATGGTGCACCAGCAACTTGGTACGTAGCCTGTTTTGCCACGCCCTAAGTACTTTTTAAAAACACCCGGGAAATTTTTAGCAACACCACGCTCAATAAGGGCGCGTGCAAAATGTGCACGCGTTATTTGCGCGTCTTTTGCCAGCTCTTTAGCTTGCTCGTAAATGCCATCAAAGCCATTTTTTGCAAGGCGAACACCAATCTCTAGTGCACGCTCTTCTCGCTTTTGCTGCTGAGCTGATAATAAAGAGGTAAGGTCAATATTATTAATATCAATATTTAAACCTACAATATGAATTTCGAAGCTTTCCCATTTAGTAGACACTTCGGTACCCGTTATTAATGAAAGCGGTAAGTTTTCGGTTTTAATAAATTGCTGCGCAGGCTTAATAGCCGCCACAGTGTCATGATCGGTAATAGCAAACACATCAATATTTTTATCAACAGCGCGATGCAATAATTCTTCAACCGTTAAACGCCCGTCTGAATGTGTGGTATGGCTATGTAAATCATATTTTATCAAAAGAAAACTGCTTAAAATTAAGGGTTACTGGTGTTTGTGTAAGTATAACAACTTTTTTGACTAAATTGTTTTAAATAAACACTTGACACAAAAGCATAAGATACGTTTTACTGTAGCCACTTTCAGACACATTAAGAATTAACAATAATGATCAATTCAAACTTAAACACTATTTGGTGGTGGCACTCGTAATTATCGGGTGATGAATTGTCGTGTCTAACAAAAATTCAAAACCCGCAACTATGCGGGTTTTTTTATAACTAAATTTTACGAAACGTATACGTTAAAAATATTTAACAAATTTTGAGGCAGAAAAACATGAATAACGGTCTTACTCTTACACATCGTTGGTGGTGGCGCCTGATATAGCGGGACGGTAATGATCTGTTTGTAATTTAGATATCGTTATTCAAACCCCGCATTGCAAAAGCATTGCGGGGTTTAATTTTTTGAGGGAATGAGGTTTGATTTTTAGTCATATAACTACCACACCAGGCGAAGTAACAAGTATTACGCAAGTACGCGACTATATTAGTAGCCCTCTTGCATTATACGCGGCACTTGATAAGCCTAACTCACTACTGCTTGAATCGGCTGAGATTGATTCTAAAGACAGTGTAAAAAGTTTAATTTTAGTCGATTGTGCCCTGCGCATTGTATGTCAAGGTAAAACGGTAACCGTTACTGCAAAGTCAAATAACGGGCAGCAACTGCTTAGCTACTTACACGCTAATGTTAAAAGCTGTACAGCCACGCTAAACGATACAACATTAACGCTTGAGTACTTAAGCGCTAATAATGATATTGACGAGGCGAGCAAGCTGGTTGCCGATAATGCATTTAGCGCATTACGTACTTGTATTAACAGTATTAAAAGTACTACTAACAATCCTTTCTCGGTGTTTTTAGGCGGTGTATTTGCCTACGACATGGTGGCAAATTTTGAACAGTTAAGTGACGTGCCAGACGGCGAAAACACCTGCCCAGATTACGTATTTTATTTAGCCGAAACCTTAGTGGTTATTGATCATCAAAAACAAACAACTGAGCTTATTGGTAATGTATTTAACGGGCCAGACGTACATGCAAACTGCTTTGAAGTAGGTAAAGAGCTTGAGCGCTTAAATACACTATGTGATAACGCTGCTGAATTTAGTGCCGATATGCAAAGCGGCGAGTGTGACGTAAGCGTTGATATAAGTGACGAAACGTACTGTGAGCAAGTAGTAAAGCTTAAAAAGAATATTGTTGATGGCGATATTTTTCAGGTAGTGCCGTCGCGTACATTTTCACTACCTTGTCCTGACGCTTTGCATGCTTATAGCCAGCTTAAAAAGCAAAATCCAAGTCCGTATATGTTTTATATGCGCGATGAAGACTTTGCTTTATTTGGCGCATCGCCTGAATCAGCACTTAAATACACAGTGCAATCTCAGCAAGTTGAAGTATACCCAATTGCTGGCACTCGCCCACGTGGCAAATTTGCTAATGGGCAAATAAATCCAGACCTAGACAGCCGCATTGAGCTTGAACTTAGAAACGATCAAAAAGAGCGCGCCGAGCATTTAATGCTTGTCGATTTAGCCCGTAACGACGTAGCCCGCATTAGTGTTGCAGGTACTCGTTTTGCCAAAGAGCTATTAAAAGTAGACCGCTATTCACAAGTAATGCATTTAGTGTCACGCGTTGTTGGCACACTAAAACCCGATCTTGATGCACTGCATGCTTACCAAGCGTGTATGAACATGGGCACGCTTGTTGGTGCACCAAAGGTTCGTGCTGCTGAGCTTGTTCGTCAAACTGAAGGTAAACGCCGTGGCAGCTATGGCGGCGCAGTAGGTTACTTAACCGGTGATGGCGCAATGGATAGCTGTATTGTTATTCGCTCAGCTTTTGTTAAAAATAACAAAGCGTATGTGCAAGCAGGTGCCGGTGTGGTGTTTGACTCAGATCCTATTTCAGAAGCAAACGAAACTCGCGCTAAAGCACAAGCGGTTATCACCGCCATAAAATCTACGTATAAGGCGGTATAAAATGAGTAAAGCGAATCCTATTAAAATCTATTTTTTAGATAACTTTGACTCATTTACATATAACCTTGTTGATGAGCTTACGATGCTTGGCTGCGAACTGGTTGTTTACAGAAACAACATTAGCGCTGAGGTTATTTTTAACAAAATGCGCCAAGAGCAAGGCCAAGTGCTATTAGTACTTTCGCCTGGCCCTGGAACACCAAGCGATGCGGGCTGTTTAATGGAGCTTATTGAGCTCTCTAAAGGCCACTTCCCAATGCTAGGCATTTGTTTAGGCCAACAAGCGTTAACACAAAGCTACGGCGGAGTAATCGGTCACGCGGGTGAAACCGTACATGGTAAGTCTTCAATTATTAATTTAGGCGAGCACCCTGTATTTGATGGTATGGGAAATACAATGCCTGTGGCACGTTACCATTCATTAATGGCAACAAAAGTACCTGATAATATTGAGGTTATTGCCCAGTACGAAGATATCCCTATGGCTATTTATCATCATGATGACAACGCATTGGGCTACCAGTTTCATCCAGAGTCAATACTAACGCCAAACGGCGCAATGCTACTTCAGCAAAGTGTCGCTTACTTAACACGCGCTAAATAAAAGAGGACATTATGAGTACACAACCAGAACAACCCATAAATGTTCAATACGCTATTGAGCAACTAATTACGGGGCAATCATTAAGCTACGCAGACTCCAAAGCGCTTTTTGATGAAATAATGCAAGGTAATATGAGTGAAATTGAGCTAACCGCCCTACTTATAAGCCTTAAAATTAAAGGCGAAGTAAGCGACGAGATTGCAGGCGCTGCAGCTTCAATGCGCGAAAACGCCGTTGCTTTTACTACCAGCAGTACGCAACTTGCCGATAGCTGTGGCACTGGTGGCGATGGCTCAAACACAATTAATATAAGTACAACGGCTGCAATTGTTGCCGCTGCTGCTGGTATTAACATGGTAAAACATGGTAATCGCAGTGTATCGAGTAATTCAGGCTCAGCCGATTTACTCAAAGCCCTGGGCATTAATATAGATATGAGCCCAGAGCAAGCAGCAAAATGTCTTGAGCAAACCAATTTTACCTTTTTGTTTGCACCGCACTATCACAGTGGCGTACGCCATGCGATGGGCGTACGAACATCGCTTAAAACACGCACTATTTTTAATATTTTAGGTCCGCTTGCTAACCCTGCAGCACCTGAAGTGCAATTACTCGGCGTCTATAACGAAGCGTTGT
Organism: Pseudoalteromonas sp. SWXJZ10B; assembly: GCF_015864475.1. Lineage (NCBI taxonomy): Bacteria > Pseudomonadati > Pseudomonadota > Gammaproteobacteria > Alteromonadales > Pseudoalteromonadaceae > Pseudoalteromonas > Pseudoalteromonas sp. SWXJZ10B. Next base: position 70,803 of record NZ_JADYXD010000002.1, on the reverse strand, counting down.
GTATGCCAATGGCACAAACACTTAAAACCCTTGGCACAAAGCGCGCTATGATTGTTCACGGCTCGGGCACTGACGAAATAGCCCTACACGGCCCAACAACGGTAGTTGAGCTAAATAATGGCGAGATTACGCAGTACACACTAAACCCAAGCGACTTTGACCTTGCAAACTATTCACTTGAACAACTCGCTGGTGAAGGCCCACAATACAACGCAAATGCTAGCCTTGCCATCTTGCAAGGCAAAGGCACAGATGCACATAATGCTGCTATTGTGGTTAACGTAGCTGCCCTTTTATACCTAACAGGTAAAGCAAAAACGTTAAAAGAAGGGGCAAAACAAGTACAAACATTATTAAGTTCAGGGCAAGCCATGAACACACTAAGTGCAATTATTGAGGTAAGTAATGGCTAATGTATTAGACAAAATTGTTGCTGATAAAAAATTAGAGCTAATTGAGCGTAAAGCCGCACGCCCACTTGAAAGCTTTAAGCACCTTGCAGTGCCTACAAGCCGTAGCTTTTATAAAGCACTTGCAGCACCTGGCACTCAGTTTATTTTAGAGTGTAAAAAAGCATCGCCTTCAAAAGGGTTAATTAGAGACCCTTTTGATTTAACCGAAATCACATCGGTTTATAAAAAATATGCCACCTGCATGAGTGTGTTAACTGATACTAAATATTTTCAAGGCAGTTTTGACTATCTTGAATTTGTGCGCAGCCAAGTAGAACAACCGCTTATCTGTAAAGACTTTTTTATAGACGAATACCAAGTGTACATGGCACGAATTTATGGCGGCGATGCTATATTACTGATGCTTTCGGTACTCGATGACGAAAGCTTTAAAGCACTGCATGCTGTTGCCGATTCACTTAATATGTCGGTGTTAACAGAAGTAAGTAATGAAGAAGAAGTACACCGCGCACTTGCACTTGATGCACAAATTATTGGTATTAATAACCGCGATTTACGCGATTTAAGCACCGACTTAGCCACTACTGAAAAACTACGAAAGCTTATTCCGGCTGATAAAGTGGTTATTTCGGAATCGGGTATTTACACCCATCAAGACGTAAAACGTTTAGCTCCATTATGCGATGGCTTTTTAATTGGCAGCTCACTTATGGGCGAGCGTGATTTAGAGCAAGCATGTCGCCGTGTTATTTTAGGTGACAATAAAGTATGTGGTTTAACACGTAGCCAAGATGCACAAGCGGCATATCAAAACGGTGCTGTTTATGGTGGTTTAATTTTTCATCCTAAATCGCCTCGCTATGTCGATTTAGATTGTGCAAGAGAGCTGAGCCAAAGCGCACCACTTAACTTTGTTGGTGTATTTGTAGATGCTCCCATTGAGCAAGTTGCTCAATACGCAAGTGTGCTAAAATTAGCGGCAGTTCAATTACATGGCCAAGAAAGTGACGATTACATTGCTGAGTTGCGTACACAGTTACCAACTAATTGCGAAATTTGGAAAGCCCAAGCAATAAAAGATGCATTGCCAACGCCTGTAAATGGGGTTGATCGACACCTTTACGATACGCACAGTGATACACAAGCTGGCGGTACTGGTAAAGCATTTGATTGGTCGGTGCTTAGCGGCGCAACTACACCATTTATGCTCGCTGGAGGCTTAAATCCAGACAATATTAAAGATGCGCTTTTTAAAGGTGCCTTAGGCCTTGACTTAAACTCAGGCGTTGAAGAATCTGCGGGTAAAAAGTGCCCTAACAAATTACATAATGCTTTCACAAGCATCAGAAATTATTGAGGTTAAAATGCAAAATCCAGCTTATTTTGGCGAGTTTGGCGGTATGTTTGTACCCGAGTTACTTGTCCCTGCGCTTAAGCAGTTAGAAAATGAATTTAACAAAGCACAAAAAGATCCTGAGTTTCAGGCAGAGCTAAGTAAATTATTAAACGAGTATGCGGGTCGTCCTACCCCACTTACTTTAACGCGCAATTTAGTTAAAAATCCAAAAGTAAAACTGTACCTAAAGCGTGAAGACTTACTACACGGCGGCGCACATAAAACGAACCAAGTACTTGGTCAGGCGTTACTTACTAAGCGTATGGGTAAAAAACAAGTAATTGCTGAAACAGGTGCCGGTCAACACGGCGTTGCAACAGCGCTAGCGTGTGCCTTACTGGGTTTAAAATGTCGTATTTATATGGGTGCAAAAGACGTTGATCGTCAGCAACCTAACGTATTTAGAATGAAGTTAATGGGCGCAGAGGTTATTCCGGTAACAGCGGGTTCTGGCACATTAAAAGATGCAGTAAATGAAGCGCTGCGTGACTGGTCAGCAAACTACCAAGACGCACATTACCTACTAGGTACAGCTGCGGGTCCTCACCCATTCCCAACAATTGTACGCGAGTATCAAAAAATTATTGGTGAAGAAGCCAAGCAACAGGTACTTAAAGCAGAAGGTCGTTTACCTGACGCTGTTATTGCCTGTGTTGGTGGTGGTTCAAACGCGATTGGTATGTTTACTGACTTTATTGACGAGCCAGGCGTTAAATTAATTGGTGTTGAGCCAGCTGGTAAAGGGCTTGATACAAATGAACACGGTGCAACAATTTGTAAAGGCACTAAAGGCATATTGCACGGTACTTATACGTACATTATGCAAAATGACGATGGCCAAATTGAAGAGTCTTACTCTGTATCAGCGGGTCTTGATTACCCAGCTGTTGGTCCTCAACATGCATTTCTACACGAAACTGGTCGCGCTCAATACGTGGGTATTACCGATACAGAAGCGCTTGATGCGTTTCAGTCGCTTGCTAAAAATGAAGGTATTATTCCGGCACTTGAATCAAGCCATGCGCTAGCTTATGCGCTTAAGTACGCAGAGGAGCTAACCGAGGAGAGTGTTATAGTGATTAATTTGAGTGGTCGTGGCGATAAAGATTTAGCACACGTTCACAATGTACTAACTGAAAGAGGTCAGCTATGAGCCAAGTAAAAACGGATCGTTACGGCAAAATGTTTGCAGCGCTTAACGAGCAAAAACAAGGTGCGTTTGTACCATTTGTAACGATTGGCGACCCAGGTAAAAAGCAAAGTATTGCGATTATTAAAAGTCTAATTGACGGCGGAGCAGATGCGCTTGAGCTTGGTATCCCGTTTTCGGACCCAATTGCAGATGGTCCAGTAATTCAAAAAGCTAATATTCGCGCACTCGATGTGCACATTAACACACAAGATTGCTTTGATATTATTAAAGAAATACGTGAGTATAATGCTGATATTCCAATTGGCTTATTATTGTATTCAAACCTTGTGTTTAAACGCGGTATAGAAGCATTTTATAAAGATGCAAAAGCAGTAGGCGTAGACTCAATTTTAGTGGCTGACGTGCCTCTGCATGAATCTAAAATGTTTAGAAAGTCAGCAATGGATAACGGTGTAGACCCAATTTTTATTGCAACACCAAATGCGGATGACGACACACTTCGCCAGTGCGCCTCTTACGGTCGTGGTTACACGTATTTACTATCGCGCGCAGGTGTTACCGGTACCGATACTAAGGCACAAATGCCTGCTGGTAATATTGTCACTAAATTAAAAGAATACCATGCAGCGCCTGCTCTTTTAGGGTTTGGCATTTCAACGCCAGATGATGTTAAAGCGGCTCTTAATGCAGGAGCAGCCGGTGCTATTTCAGGCTCTGCCGTGGTTAAAATTATTGAAGCTAACCTTAATGATTTACCAACAATGACCGCGCAACTAAAAGTATTTGTAGCTGATATGAAAGCAGCGACATCGCTATAAGTTAACTAGGGCGTGTTTTATACGCATTAAAAAAGGGCATTTAAAATGCCCTTTTTTGTTTTTTAAAAATCAAACGCTATAGCAATATCCAAACGTTTTAAAAAAATTAGTGAGCTTGGTGTTTACCCTCTAAAATCTCTTCAATAAATTTAGCATTAAATGCTTCTAAATCGGCTGGGCTACGGCTTGTTACTAGGCCTTTATCTACACATACTTCTTGGTCAACCCAATTGGCACCTGCATTAATTAAATCGCTTTTAATACTTGGAAAAGAGGTAATGGTACGGTCACGCAGTTTATTAATTTCAGCTAACAGCCACGGCGCATGGCAAATAGCAGCAACGGGTTTGTTTTTTTCTGCGCCAAAAAAGCCATCAATAAAGGCTTTAGCATCTTTATCTTGGCGTAAACTGTCTGGGTTAAATAAACCACCAGGAAGCATAAGCGCGTCGTAATCAGCAGGGTCTGCGTTTGTAACTAGTTTATCTACTGTTACTTTATCGCCCCACTTATCTTCATCCCAGCCCGTAATTTGGCCTTCTTTAATTGATACTATTTCGATGTTTGCACCGGCATCAAGTAATGCGCTGCGTGGAGATAAAAGCTCACTTTGCTCAAACCCATCAGTGGCTAAAATTGCAATTTTTTTGCCTTGTAAACGCGTGCTTGTTTGTAATGTACTCATTGAGATCTCCTTATTTGATACCAACCTGCATAAATCTTTGAGCAATTTAACGAATTAAATCGCACTATAACGTCGTTAAAAACCTTTCATTTAGAACAACTAAATACGAAAAATTTTTGCCTAGTTCTAGCGTAATTTTCTTAACGTTCAATAGACCCCATATATAAGCGGACTGGTATTATTTAAAAATATGTTCGAAACACACAGTTAAACAGCATAATGCATGCCGATGGCAAGCAATTGAAAATAAAGGATTTAATGTAAGTGGGATTTATAATACCATGTAAATCATTTAGAGATTATGAATAATCTACATAGGTGCGAATTTATTTCCAGCTCATATAATTTAAAGCCACCAAACGCGAGGTGTAAAACCTCACCTACAACATATACCCGTAGGTGCGAATTTACTTCGCGCTCATGTAACTTATCTATCAATACGGGGTTTAAAACCTTAAATAGAATTAAAGTAGATCTTTTAACGCTTTAGCAGGCTTAAAAACCGCTTTATTAGCGCCTTCTATTTCAATTGCAGCACCTGTTTGCGGGTTACGTCCAGTACGCGCTGGGTAATAACTTAGTGCAAACGTACCAAAGCCATTTATTTGAACCTGATCACCCTCAGAAAGCGATTTAGTAATTACTTTTTGCAAGCTTGAAAGCGCCGCTTGAGAATCTTTTTTTGTTAATTCACTTTTGTGTGCAATGGCAGCAACGAGTTCTGCTTTATTCATTTTAGGCTCCTAAATACACGCCAAATCAGTGTTGGTTAAGCGTGGGAATATGATGATATAAAAAATACCAAACCAAATTGGCAATAAAGCCACGCAGGCTAAGGGTTACAGGGCAACAAGTCAACCTTGTAGTTGTTAAGCTTTATGTGGTAAAAAGCCTTTGACTCTTTTTTGTATAATTTAGGTAAGCTATGCACGCATTAATTGAATACATCCCACTCATACTGTTTTTTGCAGTTTTTAAGCTAGTCGATATTTACTGGGCTACCGGTTTATTAATGGCAACTACACTCATTCAAGTTGCTTATAGCTACTTTAAACATGGCTCTGTGCCAACTCGTCAGTGGATATTTTTTGGCATTGCTGCCGTGTTTGGTACGTTAACGCTGGTACTTCATGATGAGCAATACATAAAATGGAAAGCAACACTCATATACGCAGGTTTAAGCTTAACGTTACTTGTTAGCCGTTATGTACTTAAGAAAAATCTCGTTAAAAAAGCGCTTAGCTCAATCCTCGAAAATGCTAATGATACAAAACAAGCCATTGTAGTCCCAGAACCATTATGGGATAAGCTTAACCTAATGTGGGTTGCTATAACTGCTGGCATCGCAGCACTAAACATTTATATTGCATATAATTTCTCGCTCGACTTTTGGGTTAATTTTAAAGTGTTTGGTTTAATGGGTATTACCTTTGTGAGTATTTTTGCCACTATTATTGCCTTGTACAAATACCTCCCTAGTGAAGAAGAACCTGCAAAATAATTTTATAGATCACTTTGTAGATTACTAATCTCGTCATAAAAATGTCGTCTTAGCTTGATAGCTTATTAAAAAAACAAGTTGAGACGACCTTGAACGCCAATCAATATCGCTGGTTTGAATTTACCCTCATTTTTGTGTTACTACCCTTATTGGGTTTTGTATTACGCGAGTATTTAGCTAACTGGCTTATTCCTGCGCTTATTATTTTAATGAGCGTGTGTTGTATGTTGCTACTGGGCGATCCCCACTTTAAACGTTTTAGGCTTACAAGCCTTGGGCAATTTTCTGCTGTTAAAAAACGTGTGTTTAGCTTCTTTTTTTTAGGTGCACTGTTCTCAGGTATGTTTTACGGGATTATTCATCAGGGCAACTGGTTTACCCTTCCCCGCAACTCGTTTAATGATTGGCTTTTACTGTTGCTACTCTACCCAATACTGTCGGTTATTCCTCAAGAGTTAATATTCAGAACGTATTTTTTTCATCGTTATAAACGCATCATGCCCAAAAAAGCAGTGCGTATTGTAGTTAGTGCGAGTGTATTTGCGTTGGCGCATATTGTGTATGCAAATTGGATTGCAGTAGCCTTAGCCTTTTTAGGTGGCTTACTGTTTGCTTATACCTATGCACAAAGCCGCTCAACCGTCGTGTGTGTTATTGAGCATAGTTTATGGGGGATATGGATGTTTACACTCGGGATCGGCAGCTACCTTGATTCAGGCGCATTTAACTAATATAACAAGCATTAAAAAATCCGATACTAGAAAACTAATATCGGATTTTGAATATTTCTAAAACTACTTAACTAATGGTTAAAATAACGATTCAAACTCACCATTTGGAAATAAAACACCAGGAATACCACGTACTGCAGTAACATCAGCTAGTTTAGTATCACCAAAATATAAACCGCCACTGTAATTACGGCCCTTTTGCTTTACATCTAACCAACGTCCATTTTCGCCTTTCGCTATTAGATTAATGTTGCCACTAACATCACGAATACGTAAATCTAACGCACGGTTTTTTATGCTAACAAATATATCTGTAGAGGTAAGTTCTGATAAGTTTTCAACATCGCCCACGTAAGCAAACTTAAAATCGCTTGCACCACTCAACGGAAAATCTAATTCAAAAGTAAATGCTAAATCGTCATTATCTTCACCAATAAAAGGCGAAGCCTCTACTGCAGTGATATGAAATGCAGTGTCTTGAATGTCACTTACGTAATCACCATTAAAATCAAAAGTAGATAACGTCGTAGACTCTTCACCTAATGAATTAACAAAGCGATTTAAGTTTAGTGATAAGTCACCTTCAAGTTTACCAGCGGCTTTATTGATAATTACATTGGTAGTTACCTGTGTAATACCTGTGTCGGCTTCTGGATTTAATTCACTTTGAGCATCTATACCATCAAACTGAATTAGCAACTCACTTACATCTACACTTAAAACCGTAGCACCATTTGTGACTGTTGCGCTCATTACACCTTCAATTTTATTACCTAATACACCACTTACTCTAAATGTTGGAATTGATAAATCAATTGTTATAGGTAAATCATCATATGTGCCAGTTATAGCCCAAGTATAAGGTGATTGGCTGTAATCAATATCTAAGTCACGAAGTTTATATTGTCCTGATGGTGTAGAGCCATCAGCTAGTGGTGAATAATTTGTAATAACTTCGTTTAAAGCATTAGTAAGTGCATCAAGTGTTCTTTGTGTGTCTTCATCAAACGCACTTTCAAGCTCAGCGAATTTTGCGTCTAATTCATCTGAATAGCTTTTTTCTTGAAGTCTTGCTGCACCTATAATATTTCGTGTATCAACAAGTAACTCTCTTGAATCTAAGCTTTGAACTTCTGTTGAACGAGCCTGCCAATTTGTAAATGTAGTTACACTTGCAATCGTTTGCTTAACTTGACCAGCTACATTTTGCAGTAAAGCATTACCTTGGTCGCTAAATAAGTTATCTGTAACATACTGCGCTGCTAAATCGCTATAATCTTGCCATGCTTGCTGGTCAGTCTCTAAGTTAGTAAATGCATTAAAAGCACTTTCAACACTAAACGAACTATCAGCAACACCAGCTAAAATTGCCGCGTAAGTAAATGCATTAGTAACCATTTCTGCTTCAACACTTGCATTTAAATTGCTGTGCGTTAAATGATAAAAAGGCGTGGCTGATAAACTAGCTTGCGTAGCACTAAAGCCTTCATCTGTAATTGCTTTACTCAATGGCGATAAATAAACCGTATTTACACCTAGTGCACTAAATGCATCTGCTTTGTAATTAAGAGTAACGGCTGTCAATTCTTGGTAGTCTATTAAACGGTTTGCGTTTAAGTCATTTACATCACCACGAACTGTTCTGCCACAACCTGTAAAGCGAGGACAAGGTAGAGCAGTATCACTCGGTATAAACTCAAAACTATTAAAAGTAAGTGGAGTTACACTTACACTCGCAGTATTGATGTTTTCGACTTCAATTGATTCTTGCACCACCCCGTCGCTATCTAAAACATTAAGCGTGCCCTGTGGTGATTGCCAATTAGATACATAAAAACTCACAGAAGAAGATGTAGCAATCTCACTCACTGCAACAGATTCTGAACTGTCACTGTCTGATGAAGAACCACAACCTACCAATGCAATAGCTACCCCTAAGGGTATAATTTGTTTTAACATCTTCATTCCTTAAAACTTAATGTTCACGTACCAATTCACATTAGCATAATAGGCTTTATCTAAATCTAGGCTATCAGTTTGTAAATTAAGACCAAAATACTCGTTTTCTATACCAACTAAAAATGCTTCACTTTTTGTCTCATAGCCTGCCTGTACTTTCCAATGATCCCAAAAGTGTATACGGCCTTTTAATTGGCTGAACGTGTCTTTGTCGTAACGTTTTAAAGTTAACTGAGTCGAAAATCGGTCGTTTATTCTGTAATCGGCAAATGCTTGTAGTCGCATTTCCATTTCTAAATCATGAGATACCGTATTTCCAAATGCAGATGTTTTTAATGAAACTGTTGGCTGAGTAATAATATCGCCGTTGTCATCTTCGCTAAATGGGATCTCAGTAGTTTGACCCTTTACAGAGCCGCTGTCTTCGTACTCTGTTTTATAGAGCAAATCTTTTACGCTAAAACCAACTTGAAGCTCATCATTTACTTGCCAATCAGCAAAAATATCTAGGCTATAGCCAAGCCCTTCAGGTTTTTGTGAAGGTGAAAACTTTTTAAATAATATGTCTTTTGAAAAGTTGTAATCGACAGTTACAGCGCCTTCAACTTCATCACTATAAATTTCACCATTTACAGTGGCATCTTGATAGTGCGAGCTGGCAAAAACAGAAAGTTTAGGTGTTATTGTTAATGCATTTTTATCTAAAAATTTAAAATCATAAGATACAAATACACCGTTAGACGTTGCTTGTTTAGCATCAAGGTAATATGTATAAAATCTATCTTCAAACTCTAGATCATTTTTTTCGGTATGAGTATATTTGGCTGTATCAGGATCAAAGTTAAGAACATAGTCGTAACGACTTTGTAAACCGACCTTAAAATTACCGTAGCCAACACCTACTTCAAATATATTATAGGTGAATGCACTGTCACCCGATTTTAATGGAGCATCAAAATCATCTACAAAGGCTTGTACTGGTTGTGCTTCTGTATAAATTTCTGCGTCAAAGTGGGTAAAAATTTGAAATTGGTTATCTGCGGAAGCAAGAGGAGAAATAAAAGCTGTTGAAAATCCTAACAAGAGAATTTTTTTTTTCATAATTTAATCGCTTTCTATAAAAAAAGGGAAAAGCGCTGCTTTCCCCTTTTATAGTTTAAATATTACTTAGATGAATCAATTAAATCAACATCAGTGTAATCAACTACGTCACCATCAATGTAAGTAATTGAAAGACCGTTTGTTGTTTTAGCTGCAGTACCAAAAGACATCATCATCTCATTGTACATAGCCATAACGTCACCAGTGTAACCTGCACTTTCATTACCAGTAATAGACAACGTGTAACCCATTGCATTATTTACTGTAATATCTAAAGCACTTGCTTCTTCCATGTCGCTGTCAAGGTATGTAGTCATTACTTTAAAGTCTACATCACCAGAAACACCCTCTAATGTAATAGAGCCTGAATCTGTTGCATCATCAGCTGTAATACTTAACATACCAGTGAAGCCAGAATCACCATCCATGATTTCAACATGGTTAGCCGTTTCAGTCATTATGATTTCTGCATCATCTACATTATCAGCAGTTACTGCGCCATCAAAAGTAAATACTAAACATGAATCGATTTGAGTAGCATCAATTGTACCGGCTGCAAAATCAACACAATCTGTAAGTGCTTGTGTTTGTGTAGCAGCAGTAACAAGCTCAACAGATACGTCATTCTCACCTTTTAATGTAGCGCCCCAAGCAACAACAAGCTTGTCGCCTTCATAAGAAGCCGCTGCATTAATCATCTCACCTGTAGTAGCATTGCTAAGCATTAGCGTAAGATCATCTAAGCTGTAAGCATAGTCCCAATCAGCATTGCGAGTTGATGTGCCTGTACCTGAGTTATTACCCATTTCAGCTAATTCATCAATTACGTCTGCAAGAATATCTGCTGCATCAGCAACTGCATCAGCACCAGTGCCTGTAAGCACAGTCATAGTCGATAATGACTCTGATGTAGCTTTAACAGAAGTTAGTACTTCAAGTTTTGCAACTGCAGTTTCAGCAGCAAGCTGTAGATTATAAGCTGTTACAAATTGCTCGCTAGCTAGTTCACCTTGAGCTACAGCAGCTGTTTGCATAGCTGTAAGCGCATCAATCATTGCTTGTGCGCCTTCGCCTTCAAGAGCTAAGTATTCATTCGCAGCAACAAGTGCTTGCTCAATAGCAATTTCAAGTGCATCAACAGCAGCAGCAAAATCAGACGCAGCAGTAACGGCAGTCATTGCAAGCTCAAGAGCTTCTGTTGCGTTTGCAGCTGTATCTACCATTGCATTTTCTGCGTTAGCAAGTGCGCTAGTAGAAGCCGCTTCAGCTGTGTCTGCTACTGATTTTTTCTCATCAGCAACGTCTGCAGTGTCTTCAGCAACTAGTTTTGCTGCAGCAAGAGCAATATCAAACGTTTCAATCGCAGTTTCTGCTTCTGCTACTAGTGCAGCTAATGCAATGTCGTATGCAACTGTGTCAGTTACAGCAACAGATGCGTCTGTTTGCAACGACGTTGCAGAATCAAGAACTTGTTGGTAATCAGAGCTTTGAGTAACTAACGCTTTTGCTGCAGTTACATAGCCTTGTGATTTAACAAAAATAGAACCCGCTTTAGCTGTTAAACCAGCTGTAGCAGCTTCATTTTTCAGTAATGTAACAGCGCTTACAAATGCAGCTGCGTTATCAGCGGTAAGAGCATCGCCACCCATTGCTTGAACATCTACAAGTGAGCTTTGAGCTGTTTCAATGCTCATTTCTAATGCAGTAAGTGCAGTTTGAGAAGCAGTAACTTCTAATGTTAAAGCAGCTGCTAGAGCTGTATAAAAGTCATCTCCAACTGTACATTCTGCGCCAGTACAACCAATTACTTCTAGTGCTTTTTTAATTTTCACTGCAGCGGCTGCAAGGCTCGCATCAGTTGCTGCACCATTTTTAACAGCTTTATCTTTAGCAGCTTTTGCTTTTTTAGCAACATCAGCTGAGTTAGCAGCAAATGCAACTATCTCACCAGCAGTAGGAGCTGGAATTTTTGCTGCGAAAGCGGCTTCTAATGCAGTTTTAATGTCATCTTCAGTACCAGTAGCAATGGCAACAAAAACATTTGCAGTATTTGTAATAGCTGTTTGTAACATTGTCGCTATTGCTGCAATGCTAGCATCAGCATTACCTTTAAACTGGCCTGATTTAATACCAGCTTTAATGCTGCTCATTACATCACCAATTGAAGGTAAACCTTGAATTGAAGATGAAAGCTGTGCAATTGCTAAAATACCGTCAGTTAGTTCTTCTTCGCCATCAACATCACTTAAATCTACAGCGCCGCCGTTAGATAAATCACCAATAATAGCTGAAAGTAAAAGTGCAGCGTCTTGACCCATTACTTGTACAACAGTATCTAAGCTTGCTTTAGCAATTGCGTCTTCATCTACACTTGAACCTGAGTCAAGAAGAAGAGCCGCCACTAACGATGTTAAGAAAGTAACATTAGCTTTATAAGAACTAGCAACATTAAGATCGCCAGCTGCACCACTTACTCCAGATGTATCTGCTTCAACAGCTGGAACAAATTTAACAACTGAAAGCTCTAGGTCCGTTTTGTACCATTCGCCAAACTCAATCGCAGTATCGCCATCATTTACGTCATCTTCTTCTGGCGCTACATCGTAATCGCCACAACCTACGTAAGCATCACAACGTAAAAAGCTATCATCGCCTTCTGCAGACGTTTTAACAGTAATGTAAACTGGTCCAGTAAAGTCATCATCTAAGTAGATGCTGTAACGGCCGCTTTCATCAGTTAATACTTCAGGGTTAGCAGCAATTTTACTTGCTTCTACTGCAGCATCAGCAGCACTTTGTGATAGTGCTTCTTCAGAAAAAGACTCTGCTTCTGCTGAAGCAGCTGAGCGAAACGCAACAGGAACGCTTTGACCAGATGCATCTAAAGTCATTACAGTTACTACTGCACTTTTCATTGAACCTTTAACTGCTTTACCAGTTACTTCAATGTTGAACTGTGCATCACCTGTTGCAGTAAAAGATTCTACAGGTGTAACAGGAATGTTTCTGTCATTGTCCGAACCACATGCTGTTAAGCCTAATGTAAGTGCAACTGAAGCTGCAATAGGTGTAAATTTGATCGTACGCTTTACCATTTATTTCTCCTTGATAGCCTGGAATGAGTATCAGAAATTAGTTTAGTTGATAGTGGCTTGTGTAAGCTTTTATGTTTAAAAAGCATTAAAAAAGTACACAATCATAACCTTTGTTACCAGAACATTAAAAATACCATTAAGCTATATAGTTATGCTACATATTTATACGTTTTATAGAAGTATTTATCTTTATTCTATGAGCTACTTCTTTATCAGCATCTCTATTATTCAATAACCTATAGACACTCATAAAGAACCAGCACATATTGATACAATATATTCACTTTATTAAATGAATATTACATACAATCTAGTTTGTTAATTATATTCTTCAAGTAAATGCGATGGATGAGAGCTAAAAAAGAGGATAATTCGAAAAATTAATGAAAAAGGATTATTTATAATGAATGTTAGTAGGTTTTACTTTAGCTAAGCAAACGTTTATAAAACTTGTTTACTTACCTAAAGTAAATGTTTAGTAATTACTGAGGGACTCTTACAACCCCTTCCATTAATACGCGTGCACTTCGGCTCATACTTGCTTTGGTAACTAGCCAGTTGCCAGCATTATTTTTAGCCTCAGCACCTACTTTTAGCGTGCCCGACGGATGACCAAAGTTAACTTCACTCAATGCGCCGCCACCAGCGGCTATATTTACGAGTGTGCCTTCGATTGCTGCAGCCGTGCCAATAGCAACAGCAGCTGTGCCCATCATGGCATGGTGCAGTTTACCCATCGACATAGCGCGTACTAACAAGTTGATATTTGCAGCTTCAATAAGCTTTCCGCTAGACGCTTTATAATCTAAAGGCGATGCAACAAACGCAACTTTAGGCGTATGTTGGCGAGCTTGCGCTTCACTAATGTTAGTGATTAAGCCCATTTTAACAGCGCCATAAGCACGAATGGTTTCAAGCTTTTTAAGCGCTGCAACATCGTTATTTATATCGTCTTGCAGCTCTGTGCCGGTATAACCAATATCAGTGGCGTTAATAAATATGGTAGGAATACCTGCATTTATCATTGTTGCTTTTAAAGTACCAACACCCGGTACTTCTAAATCATCAGCTACATTACCTGTTGGAAATAACGCGCCATCGCCATCAGCGGGATCAATAAATTCAAGTTTTACTTCAGCTGCAGCAAAAGTAACGCCATCGAGCTCAAAGTCGCCGGTTTCTTGTACTTCGCCATTTGTCATGGGGACATGCACTAATATGCTTTTTTTAATATTAGCCTGCCACACACGCACAATAGCAACACCGTTATCGGGCACTCGGTTTTTATCGACCAAACCATTACTAATGGCAAAAGCACCCACTGCTGAGGTTAAGTTGCCGCAGTTACCGCTCCAATCTACAAAAGGTTTATCTATTGCCACTTGACCAAATAAATAATCTACATCGTGGTCAGCTTGCCCACTTTTACTTAAAATTACAGTTTTACTAGTACTTGATGTAGCACCACCCATGCCATCCGTTTGCTTAGCATACGGATCGGGGCTGCCAATAACACGCAGTAATAAATTATCCCGCGCCTCGCCTGCTACTTGAGCAGGCTTTGGCAAGTCAGTTAAATTAAAAAATACACCTTTACTGGTGCCGCCACGCATATAGGTTGCAGGCACTTTAATTTGCGGTTTAAACATAATGCTTGCCCTTATGCAGATTGTGCTGCTTCTAAAAAGTCTTGTGCAAAGCGTTGTAACACACCACCAGCCGCGTAAATAGAAAGCTCTTCTTGGGTATCGATACGGCACTTCATAGGCACAGTGAGTACTTCACCGTCTTTACGAGTAATACTTAAATTAACGGTGGCACCTGGTTTTAAATCGCCTGCTACATCGTACGTTTCACTGCCATCCAGCTTTAGAGTTTTACGCGTTGTGCCCGCTTTAAACTCAAGCGGTAAAACACCCATACCAATTAGGTTAGTACGGTGAATACGCTCAAAACCTTCAGCTGCTATTACTTCAACGCCTGCAAGTCTTACGCCTTTTGCTGCCCAATCGCGCGACGAACCTTGCCCGTAATCGGCACCGGCTACAATAATAAGCGGTTGTTTACGCTCCATGTAAGCTTCGATTGCTTCCCACATACGAGTATTAGTGCCTTGTGGTTCTAAGCGTGCGTAAGAGCCTTGCTTAACTTCGCCGTTTTCGTCCAGTACCATTTCATTAAGTAGTTTAGGGTTTGCAAATGTTGCACGCTGCGCTGTTAAATGATCGCCCCGGTGCGTTGCGTACGAGTTGTAGTCTTCCTCTGGGACGTTCATTTTGGTCAGGTATTCGCCAGCAGCGCTGCTTGCCATAATTGCGTTTGATGGCGATAAATGATCCGTTGTAATGTTATCGCCAAGAACTGCAAGCGCACGCATACCGGTCATTGTGCGCTCACCCGCAAGTGCACCTTCCCAATAAGGAGGGCGACGAATATACGTACTTTCTGGGCGCCAGTCGTAAAGTGGGTCGTTATCTTCACCGTAATCTACGGTTAAATTAAACATTGGCTCGTATACTTTTCTAAATTGCTCAGGCTTAACGCTTTGCTTAATTACTGCATCAATCTCTTCGTCTGATGGCCATAAATCTTTAAGCGTAATATCGTTGCCTTGTTGATCTTGCCCTAGTATCCCTTTTTCAATATCAAAGCGAATAGTACCTGCAATGGCGTACGCAACAACTAAAGGAGGCGACGCTAAAAATGCTTGCTTAGCGTAAGGATGAATACGCCCATCAAAGTTACGATTGCCCGAAAGCACCGCTGTAGTGTATAAATCGCGATCGATTACTTCTTTTTGAATAACAGGGTCAAGCGCCCCGCTCATCCCATTACAGGTAGTACACGCAAAACCAACAATGCCAAAGCCAAGTTGCTCAAGCTCTGTTAGTAGGTTTGCGTCTTCAAGGTATGATTGCACTGCTTTTGAGCCCGGTGCTAATGAAGTTTTAACCCAAGGTTTACGCGTTAAGCCTTTTGCATTTGCGTTACGGGCAAGTAATGCTGCGGCAATTACATTGCGTGGATTACTCGTATTAGTACAGCTAGTAATAGCGGCAATAATACATGCGCCGTCTGGCATTAAGCCTTCTTCATTTTCAACAACGCCCGAAATACCTTCTTTAGCTAAATCGCTTGTCGATACACGGCGGTGCGGATTAGACGGACCCGCAATATTGCGTCCCACGCTTGATAAATCAAACTTAAGTACACGCTCGTATTTTGCGGTTTTTAAGCTATCGCTCCAAAGGCCCGCTGTTTTTGCGTAGTTTTCTACAAGGGCAATTTGTTCTTCTTCACGGCCTGTTAAACGCAAGTAATCTATTGTTTTATCATCGATATAAAACATGGCTGCAGTTGCGCCAAATTCAGGTGTCATGTTCGAAATGGTTGCTCTGTCGCCAAGTGTAAGCGCGTCGGCACCTTCACCGTAAAACTCTAAATAAGTAGAAACAACACGTTGCTCACGTAAAAATTCAGTAATGGCCAACACAATATCGGTTGCGGTAATACCGGGTTGGCGCTTGCCTGTTAGCTCAACACCGACAATATCGGGCAAGCGAATATAAGAAGCACGGCCCAGCATTACGCTTTCAGCTTCAAGCCCACCTACACCCACAGCAATAACACCTAGCGCATCAACATGTGGCGTGTGGCTGTCGGTGCCAACTAGTGTATCTGGGAATGCAATGCCATCTCGGTTTTGAATAACCGGCGACATTTTTTCAAGATTAATTTGATGCATAATGCCGTTACCCGGTGGAATAACGTCAATATTTTTAAAGGCAGTTTTTGTCCAATTTATAAAGTGAAAACGGTCGTCATTTCGTCTGTCTTCAATGGCGCGATTTTTTTCAAATGCGTCAGGATCAAAACCGGCATGCTCTACCGCTAACGAATGATCAACTATTAACTGCGTAGGGACTACCGGATTCACTTTTGCCGGATCGCCGCCTTTAGCTGCAATTGCATCACGAAGCCCTGCTAAATCAACAAGTGCCGTTTGGCCTAAAATATCGTGGCATACTACGCGCGCCGGATACCAAGGGAAATCTAAATCTTGCTTGCGCTCAATTAGCTGATTAAGTGCATCGGTTAACATGGCAGGGTCGCATCGACGTACTAGATTTTCGGCAAATACACGCGATGTATAAGGTAGCGTGGCGTATGCACCTGGCTTAATTGCATCTACGGCTTCTTGGGTATCGTAGTAGTCGACATTTGAGCCCGGTAAGGGTTTACGGTATTGGGTGTTATTAATTATGGTCATGGTAAGGGTTCGCTAATTTGGTGACGGTGTTTGCTCACAGCTAGCGTGTTTAATGAAAAGTTTGAGAAAAACTGCTCGCTAGTGGCTATGTGCAATAAAAAAGTGAGCACATACGTGCTCACCCATTTTTTAACGTGACTCTATTAGTGTGTAACTACGTGCATCAGGCCCTGTGTAATCGGCACTTGGGCGAATAATACGGTTGTTAGCGCGTTGCTCTTTTACATGCGCAGTCCAACCCGTAACACGGCTCATTACAAATATTGGCGTAAATAACTTAGTCGGAATATCCATAAAGTGATAAGCAGACGCATGGAAAAAATCGGCATTACAAAACAGTTTTTTCTCGCGCCACATAATCTCCTCACAACGAACAGACACTGAGTAAAGCACGGTATCGCCTACCTCTGCCGCTAGTTTTTCAGACCATTTTTTAATAATTACATTGCGTGGATCAGATTCGCGATAAATAGCATGACCAAAGCCCATTATTTTATCTTTACGTTCAAGCATGCCCATTACTTCTTGCTCAGCATGCTCAGCACTTGTAAAGCCTTGAATCATATCCATAGCGGCTTCGTTAGCACCACCATGTAATGGACCACGTAGCGTACCAATCGCACCTGTTACACAAGAATGAATATCAGAAAGCGTTGATGCACACACACGACCCGCAAATGTAGAAGCATTAAACTCGTGCTCTGCGTATAAAATTAGTGATACGTTCATCACTTGTGCAAATAAATCACTAGGTGCTTTGTCATGTAACAGTGTTAAAAAATGTGCGCCAACTGAGTCGTCATCAGTTTGTGTTTCAATGCGTACGCCATCATGTGTAAAGCGGTACCAGTAACAAATAATACTTGGGAACACAGCAACCATACGGTCGATTGCATCATTGGCTTGGTTAAAATCAAGCTCCATTTCAAGGTTACCCAACATTGAGCAGCCCGTGCGCATTACATCCATTGGATGCGCGTCTTTAGGAATATTTTCAAGCACGGTTTTAAGTGCATCTGGTAAGCCGCGTAAGCTTTTTAACTTTGCTTTATATTCAGCCAATTCGCTAGTGGTTGGTAACTCACCGCGTGAAAGTAAAAATGAGACTTCTTCAAACTGCGCTTTTTCGGCCAGTTCACTAATATCGTAACCACAATACGTTAAACCAGAACCACTTTGCCCTACAGTACACAATGCTGTTTGACCAGCCACTTGTCCGCGTAAACCCGCGCCACCTAATGCTTTATCTACCATGATTTTCTCCTATCTTAAATTTGTGTGTAATATCTGTTCTAATAATTATTATTTGTCAGATTTTGATGAAAAAAGTGTATCGAGTGTGTTCTCGTACGTGTGGTAATCTAAAAAGTCGTAAAGCTCTGAACGCGTTTGCATATTTTCAATTTGGCTTTGTTGCGAGCCTTCATTTAAAATTGCTGAATACACGTTGAGTGCTGCTTTGTTCATGGCTCTAAATGCACTTAGTGGGTAAAGCACCATTTCAACGCCTACATCACTTAACTGCTCTTTAGTATAAATAGGTGTTTGACCAAACTCAGTAATGTTTGCCAAAATTGGAACATTAATCGCTTTTGCAAATGCTTGGTAATCAGCAAGGTCGTGTACGGCTTCTGCAAAAATAGCATCAGCACCGGCTTCAACACAGGCAGCTGCACGGT
This sequence comes from Pseudoalteromonas sp. SWXJZ10B, assembly GCF_015864475.1. Taxonomy (NCBI): domain Bacteria; kingdom Pseudomonadati; phylum Pseudomonadota; class Gammaproteobacteria; order Alteromonadales; family Pseudoalteromonadaceae; genus Pseudoalteromonas; species Pseudoalteromonas sp. SWXJZ10B. The sequence continues at coordinate 52,002 of NZ_JADYXD010000002.1, read as the reverse complement.
CAATAGCGGCATTTAAACCTTCTTTTTGAAATGCATCGGTACGGGCCATAATGTAAAAATCGCTATCGGTTTTTGCATCAACTGCCGCTTTAATACGGTCAACCATTTCACCTTGGCTTACAATCTCTTTATTAGGACGATGGCCACAGCGCTTTTGTGCTACTTGATCTTCTATATGAAAACCCGCTGCACCAGCTTTAGTCATTTCTTTTACTGTGCGTGCAATATTAAACGCGCCACCCCAACCGGTATCGGCATCAACTAACAGCGGTAAATCGCTCGCGCCTGTAATACGGCGAATATCTTCAAGCACGTTATCAAGGCTTGTCATACCTAAATCAGGCATACCAAAAGAGGCGTTTGCAACACCGGCACCTGAGAGGTAAATAGCTTGATGGCCCATCTTTTCTGCCATCATCGCTGTATATGCGTTAATAGTGCCTACAACTTGTAACGGGCGGTTATTGGCAATAGCCTGTTTAAATTTTAATCCTGCTGGCATTACTTTCTCCTCACTTTGAACGGTTGCTACGTGGAGTAACTTATAGTTTTAATCTGTAATTATAACTGTTTAACTGCTCTGCTTAATTTGAGCAGCTTATGCATTTTGCTTAGCTAATAAGTCGAATTTGGTTTGAATATTTGCTTGCGATGCGCTTATGTGGCGCTTCATTAACATTTCGGCCAGTTCACCGTCGTGGTTTTCAATGGCGTTAATAATGGCTAAATGCTCATCAAACGCTTTTGATACACGCGGCCCCACCATGCCCATTTGAACGCGGTACATGCGTATTAATTGATAAAGCTCATTACACAGTAAATGAATTAAATGCGCGTTTTTACTGCCTTTAATAATACGGTAATGAAAATCTAAATCGCCGGCTTCTTGATAATAAGACTCGCCCTCTTTAACACGTTGCGTTTGTAGGTGCTGATTAAGTAATTGCTTCAAGCCTTTTACTTCTTCGGGTTCCATATTGTCGGCAGCAAGCCTACATGCTAAGCCCTCAAGAGAGCTACGAACCTGGTAAACTTCAATCAAGCGCTCAGCGGTAAGGGCAACTACGCGGCAACCTACGTTGGCCTTACGCTCAACAAGGTAACAACTTTCTAGACGATTTAAAGCCTCTCTAAGTGTTGCACGGCTTACGCCATAACGTTTTGCAAGTTCTGGCTCTGATATTTTACTACCTTGAACTATAGTGCCTTCAACAATCTCACGGCGCATATCTACAAATACTTGATCTGATGCGGTAGTTATAGGCGCTTCGTTTAAAAATGTGTGTGTCATAAGTTATTTTTTAGATTGTCGACAATTCATGTGGTCACTATGTGCTTATTAAAAAAACATGTCAACCCTAAAAGCCAATAAAAAGACTAAAAAACACCCCGATTGTCGACACTATTAATCTAAAGTCGTATATAACTGGTTTTAAAATAAGCTGCCGCAGTAAAGTGTCGACACAACTTCAAAGTAGTTAATATGCTTTTTAGCGCTGAAAACACCTTATATAAATGTTATTATCGCGCTTTATTTTTATAGTATGAGCTAACGCGTGAACGCCAACACTTTTATTCCTGAGCACTTTATTGATGACGTAAAAACCTATTTACCAGCGCATCTAAGCTTAGATGACTTTTTAAATGCGTGTCGCAGGCCGCTCAGAAAATCTATTCGCGTTAATACATTAAAAATTAGCATTGAAGAATTTGTAAAACGTGCAGCTAAAAAAAATTGGCTACTAACCCCAATCCCATGGTGCAGTGAAGGCTTTTGGCTAGAGCGCCCAAGCGATGAAGAGCAAAATCTAGCCCTTGGTAATACCGACTTACACCTAAGCGGGGCTATGTACGTACAAGAAGCAAGTTCAATGCTGCCGCCTATCGCCTTAAAGCAAAGTATTGAACTAGCAGACCCTCAAAATAACACCGTACTTGATATGGCATCTGCGCCGGGTTCTAAAACATCGCAACTTGCAGCACTTATGAATAACCAAGGTGTATTAGTTGCTAACGAGCTTTCGTCTTCACGTTTAAAAGTACTTAGCGCCACGCTTAAACGCATGGGCGTTGGTAACTGTGCGCTCTCACACTTTGATGGCGTTATATTTGGCAACTACATGTTTGAATGCTTTGATAGTATTTTACTAGATGCGCCCTGCTCTGGCGAAGGCACAGTACGTAAAGACGCCGACGCTCTTAAAAATTGGTCAATAGAATCAAACATACAAATTGCTCAAGTACAAAAAGACTTAATTAAAAGCGCATTTTATGCATTAAAGCCAGGTGGCACGTTAGTGTATTCAACCTGCACACTTACCCCGCTCGAAAATCAACAAGTATGCGATTATTTACTCAATGAATTTGGTGACTACATAGCACCGCAATCCCTAAGCGACTTATTTGAAGGTGCAAGCAAAGCCACCACAAGTGAAGGCTATTTGCATGTATGGCCGCAAACATTCGATAGCGAAGGCTTTTTTATCGCTAAATTTAAAAAGCACGCAAGCTGTAATAATCCAAATCAAACAGTTAAAAAAGGTGCATTCCCGTTTAACGAGTTTGATAAAAAACAAAGTGCCGCGTTTATGCAATCGCTTAAAAAGCACTTTGGGTTAACTAATATACCTGGCAACTTAATGCAGCGCGACAAAGAGCTGTGGTTATTTCCTGAGGGGTTTGAAGCCATACAAAATAAAATTAAGTACGCACGTTTAGGTATTCAAATTGGCATTATTCATAAAAATGGCGTAAGACTAACGCACGAATTTGCTACTGTGTTTGGCAACGAGTGCAAAACGAATATTTACGCGTTAAATAACGAGCAAGCAAATGATTATTTTCAAGGTAAAGATATACGCTTAGCTGAGGCAACCCAAACAATAGGTGAAGTAGTATTAACATTGTGTGGATGCCCTATTGGGCTGGGTAAATGGCAAAAAAATAAGATCAAAAATTCACTCCCTCGCGATCTCGTACAAAATACGCAGTTAATAAGCTGGGGTTAAACTAAAGTATAGAGTATGCATAATTAATCTAATCCTTTATTGCCAAATGTAACTAAGTGGCAAAATTAGTTATGCTTTTTTAGGTGGTTTTACTACACTTTTAAATACTTTCTTCTTCTCCCTAATGAACCAGAAAGTTTTTAGTTAACGCTAGACTCAATTTAGAGTCATTTTATTGCCCAGAGGTTTTTTATAAACCACTGGGCAATTTTTTGCGCAGTATAATAACAATTCAGCTTTACCAAAAAAACAAGTATTCACAAAGAAGTTATGAGGCACTGCGCTTTTAGAAAAGTGATAAATCAGTTAGTTGAGTAGATCACTTGGTCTCTGCTCATTTACTCCTCATTCACTTCTCTTTGTGCAATTGGTTTATCACATTTAACTTTAACGCGAGTAAGCTCAACGATCACAAGCGGAGTTTTTCAAGTTAGTTGTCGCACCAAGTAAACATCAAACTCCTGTAGATTAGCTGCTTGCTGCCATTTAAAACAACGCTTTTACCAATAAAAAAAGTATTCACAAAGAGGTTATGAGGCGCTGCGCTTTTAGAGAAGTGATAAATCAGTTAGTTGAATAGATCACTTGGTGTCTTCTCATTTACTCCTCATTCTCTTCTCTTTGTGCAATTGGTTTATCACATTTAACTTTAACGTGAACCCGCTTCACGATTATAAGTAAGCACAATTCTCTTCTAGAGATACAAGACGTGCTGCTTGCTGCCGTTTAAAGCAACGCTTTTACCAATAAAACAAGTATTCACAAAGAGGTTTTGAGACGCTGCGCTTTTAGAGAAGTGATAAGTCAGTTCGTTGAATAGATCACTTGGTGTCTTCTCATTTACTCCTCATTCACTTCTCTTTGTGCAATTGGTTTATCACATTTAACTTTAACGTAATTAAGCTAAACGATTACAAGTAAGCACAAAACTCTTGTAGGGATACAATACGAGCTGCTTGCTGCCGTTTAAAGCAACGCTTTTACCAATAAAACAAGTATTCACAAAGAGGTTTTGAGACGCTGCGCTTTTAGATAAGTGAAAAATCAGTCAGTTGAATAGATCACTTGGTGTCTTCTCATTTACTCCTCATTCTCTTCTCTTTGTGCAATTGGTTTACGCTTTAACGTAAACAGGCTAAACACTTTCAAAACCAACCTAATTACAATGTTTTTTAAACATCCATCTTGTTCTAACGGCTTCAAAGTCGGGGCTAAATTTAAGCGACAGACATAAAATAGGTAGAGCATCAACTTGCTTAGCCACATCAAAAATTTGATAAAATTTATAACCATATTTAACGGTTAAATTTAGTTCAGCAATATACAATGCTTTATACTTTGGAGGGAGTCGCTGCCAGTTCATTAGCGCTATTTGAATAATACCAAGCTGCACATCAAGCTTGTACGGCCCGAATTTTTTAGCCTGCTGAATATACTCGTACACGCGCTCTGTCGGCCCTTCTTGGTAACTAACTACTTGTGCTAGTGCAATCCAAGTTTCTGACCATGTTTGCCTTAACTCTAATGACTTTAATAGATCTTTTTCTGCTTGTTGATAAACCAAAAGCTTATTGTTATTTTGCTCGCTAGTTACAGCTAGGTTTAGCATTTTTATATATGCACTAAGTTGCCAGTAATGAGGGTGTGTAGGCTCTTTTGCTGTTGAAAGGTTAATTGCACTCTCTGCAAGCTTTAACTCTTCAGAAGTAATTAAGCTAACCGGCTGCTTTAAAATATTGAGCGCATTAAAGTACCATGTATTTGCGCGCATACTTTGTAAGCTTTGATAGCTTATAATTAAAGTAATAACTGCAAGCAAAATTATTTGAGTAAGTCGTTTCATATTTAAATTATTCATTAAATAAAGACTCTGTTAAACGCTGTGGATTATTAAAAAACAAATTTTGCGCTTCAATTTCACCAATCAACTCGCTCACTATTTTTTTAGCTTTACTCAAAATGGGCGGCCTACGCTTAACTGAATGAGCATCAGATGCAACATAAGTTACTAAACCCTTTTTTAGCATATCTATACTAATATTTTTTGCAGTTTCGCCCCATGCACCTTCAATGCTTGAAGCTGTTAATTGAAAATCACAACCTAATTGCTTTAAACGATCAATATAAAAAGGATTTACTTGAATATCGCGATTACGCTCAGGGTGAGGAATAATTACTTTTATATTTTGTTTAGCTAGCCAATTTATAAACTTATCGTAGCCTTGGGGGACATGCGAATGCGGGAGTTCTAATAATAAATAATTTACTGAATTAAGTGTACCAATAAACGGGAGTTTATTACCAAGCACTAAACTCATTAGCTCTACATCAAGCCTAACTTCAGCGGCCACTGCTAGTTTAATACCAATATTATTTACTAATGCCTGTGCTTTTAAATTAGCAAGCTCGCTATACAATTGCGAAACCGAATTATTAAATCGCCCAATATGTATATGTGGCGTGGCAACCATATGGGTTATTCCATCATTTTGCGCAATCTTTAATAACGCTAAAGATTCACTTAAATCTTTAGCGCCATCATCTATTCCTGGCAAAATATGGGAGTGGATATCAATCATAGGTTTGGCATTTGACTATGTATTAGGTTGTTCTGGCTTTTGCGAATAATCGTAATAGTCGTAGTAGCCATGGCTATGCTCGTCTTTACTTTTACTCATATCTACTTGGTTAAGCACAATACCTGCAACATGAGCCTTAGACTCAAACAAACGTTCAATACCCGCTTTAATAGGTTTAATTCGCGTAATATCCGACTTAACCACATAAATTACCGAATCTACACTTTGTGCAATCACTAAAGCATCACTTACAGCCTGTGTAGGCGGTGTATCTATAATTATATGGTCGTACTCAGCTTTTAATATAGTAAGCACCTCACTAAAGCGCGAGTTAGATAAAAGCTCTAGCGGGTTTCCTGGTATTTGGCCGCTAGGCATAATAGCGACGCCCGATTGCCCATCAATATGTACACACTCACTTAACTGCTCAGTGCCTATAATTAAATTGCTTAACCCCGGATGAAATACCGGTATATCGAAGCGTTTAGCAATACTTGGTTTGCGTAAATCAGCATCAATTAATAAAACTTTACCCATTTGCGCAAGCGACATAGCTAAATTAGCTGAGGTTGTGGTTTTACCCTCACCCGGAGCACTTGATGTTACGGCTATTACTTTATGATCGCGCTCTAACTGAGTTAATAGTAAACTAGTTCTGAACGTACGTACCGACTCTGCAAATCGCCTATAATTATCATCAAGATAAGCGTGTATCGGAAACACGCTATTTTTTGGTGTTTGCACATGTGGTAAAAGCCCAAGCATACGCTGCGCTAACTTACTTTCAATATCGTTTTTAGTTTTAACTGTATCGTTAAGTGCATCAAATATAAAGCTCATAACTACTGCAAAACCAAAACTTGCTACAAAAGCTAATATAACAATTAACTTTTTATTCGGTTTACTTGGATCTTTCGGGGCATAAGCTCTGTCAGTAAAGCGCGCAGCTGCCGAGCTAAAATCACTTGTTACTTCGGTTTCTTTAGAGCGAGATAAAAACGTATTAAATATATTACGATTGGTCTCTACTTCACGCTTTAGCTGGTTATATTGAGTTTCTTTACGCGTGATATCTTGATATTCAGCACGTATTTTAACTAAATCACGCTCAAGCGCACTAACCGTACGTGTTATACGGTTTAGCTCTTTTTCAATACCGGTAATAAGTCCCTTAATTTGCTTATTTAAGTTATTTTTTACAGTAGCAAGCTCAGCATTAGCGGAAATCATACGAGGATGCTTAGGGCCATATACTTCGCCTAAGTCACTTAACTTACGCTCAACTAATATAACTTCACGTTTTACGTCCTGTATTACTCTATGCGATGTAATCTCTGGCATACTGCCTAAAAGCTCTAAATTATTATTTCCATACTCTCTTATTACACGGTTAATGCTTTCAAGGTTATTTTTTTCGTTACGGGCAACAATTAACTGCTGAGATATTTGCTCAAGCTCTTGCGTGGCTAGCCCTGCTATCCCCTCAATATCAACTAATTTTTGCTGCTCTCGGTATTCTTGTAAACGTACCTCGGAGTCATCAAGCTGAATGCGTAATTGCGATAAGCGTGTATTTAACCAACTAGAAGCTTGTTGGGTAATCCCCATTTTTGCGCGCATTTGGCTTTCTATATACACTTCACCAATAGTATTAGCCACAAGTGCTGCTAATTTAGGGTCGCTCGACTCAAAGCCCACTCTTACTAATTGAGTTTTAGTGATAGGAGATATCGAAAGACGCGATTTAAAGGCAGCCAGCAAATCTAACATTTCGCGCTCAGCTTGCTCTTCAGGGGCGTATACAGTTACTTCTTTTTTATTTAAAAAAGGCAGTTGCTCTTTTACTGTAGCTTTAAGCTCACTTAAAAGAGAGGGTTTTGCTATAAAGTCTGTATGCGCTTTTAAATTAAGCTTAGTAATTACTTCACGAGCAATACTGTCAGATTTAATAACCTCAAACTGAGTAAGGTAGTATTCTTTTTTAGTCGAATCTAGCCCATAAATTTCATCAAAACTTACTGCCTTAGTTTGCTCCGCTTCGATAAGTAAAGTAGCCGTCGCTACATATTTAGGTATTAACGTGAGGGCTACCATTATAGTTAGTAAGGTAACTACAGTCGCAAAACCCAAAATACGCCATTTGGCACGTTTAATTACATTGAGGTAAGATCCTAAATCAATAATTTCTTCATTATTGCTCAGGTTTTCATTTGTTTGGTTCATTAATTACTGCCTTGTTAACTGCTTAAAACAAGCGTTGTTCTATTTTTATGGTATCGCCCGCTGCAATTTGGCTATTTAAATTCCCTTTTTGTTGCTGCTGTTTAGTTTGCTCTTTAAATATGTATATTTTATCAATCGAGGCCCGCTCAGTTAAACCACCGGCAAGCGCAATCGCTTGATTAACTGTCATCGCGGGTTGATAAGGATAAGCGCCAGGCTCTTTAACTTCACCATGAATATAAAAAGGGCGGTACTCAATAACCTGAACATATACATTGGGATTTATTAAATACTCAGGCTTTAAGCCTTGCGTTATAACTTGCTCAATCTCAGACGTATTAAGCCCCGCAAGTTTTACTTTACCTAAAAATGGGTAGTTAACTTCTCCGCTATTACCTAAAAGTGCAGTTACCTCTAGATCGGGCTGACCAAACACTTTAATTTCAACCTTATCTCCTGCGCCTATTACATAACTTTGCGCAGATTGAGCAAAACATACGCTGCTTAAAAATAGCAGCGTTAAACTAAAAATAAACTTCATTAATTAGCCTTTAAAGCAAACGTAAAATTAATACCTACAACTACTCGGTCAAACTCAATAGCAGATTGGGTAGAGTCTTTATCAATAAAATCTACATAAGTAGAAACCATACCAAAGTTACTCGCAACATAGTTTAACCCTAAGCGTGCGCTTTTAGTTTTATCCTTACGGCCAATATCACCCGTATATTGCTCATCAATGTAATTAATACCCGCAAGTGAGCTTAAATAATCGCTCCAGCTATGTGTCCAATTAATACCGTAAGTACTTTCTTTAATATAATCGCCCTGTACTAGCGGATCTTTAGCTGAGCGACTTGTTGTTAATTGCACTGTAGAATAACTAAGTGGCTGCCAGTTAACCCCGGCTTCCCAGCTTAAACCACTAAAGCCTTCTCGCTCATTGGCGCTAAAATCTTTATTTTGATAACCCAATTTAAATGAACCTGAGGTAAGTGCGGTTGCTTCCCATTCCATACCAATTAACACTTTTACGTCATCTGAGTCACGTGATATACCGCTGCTAGCTAAAAAGTCGTAACGGTAATTTTCTTGCTTAACTTCTAAAAAGGTACGTGTAGCAGCTTGAGTATTATAATAACCAGTAATACCAATTAATGATTTATCGTAATCACGAAACTGCGACACGGCTCTAAAATTTTGATATTTTTTACTATAAAAGCCAGCATTTAAAGCAACTTGCGCTTTTGAGCTTAGCGCACCGTATTCGTAGCGTGCTATAAAATTTTGCTGCTGATATTTCACAAGCTCATTGACTGTATCGCCAAGACCTTCAGTTAAACCACTACCACGCGGTTCATAAAGCCAGTCGGCTTTGCCATTAACATCTAAACGATGTTGACTAGTAAACTCCTTATGTACACCAGCTCCTATATTAACTTGAGTAAAATTATCGTCAGAATCTTTATTATGTAACGAACTACTCGTACCTAAATCAAGGTTATAACTATCGGGGCCGTCTTCAATAGCTGCCTTTATATTAGGCGTAATGGTCCAAATTGTACGCGACTCTTCATTTTCTGGAGTGCTAAAAAAGTTATTATTACTGCTTATACCCGTTTGTAACGTTGGCGTGATTTCGGCGCCATCTTTAGTTATAAAACTACCTGGTTTTAAATTAGCAGCTGCAGGTGCTGCAACCCCTACACTTAACAAAGCAAATATAGGTGCAAGTGTTTTAGTATGCATTCGCATTCTTAAATCCTTTAAAAATTGTCATAAAAATAATTTTTATATCAAACCATAACGACCAGTGCTTAATATAATGTAAGTCAAATTCAACACGTTTTTCCATTTTGTTCAGCGTATCAGTTTCGCCGCGCCATCCGTTAATTTGAGCCCAGCCTGTTATACCTGGCTTTGTTTTATGCCTAAACATATAAAACTCTACTTTTTTACGGTATTCCTCATTATGGGCAACCGCATGAGGCCTTGGCCCAACTATCGACATATCGCCTTTTAAAACATTTATAAATTGCGGTAATTCGTCAAGGCTTGTACGGCGTAAAAAACTACCTAAAGGTGTAATACGCGCATCATTTTTTGTGGCTTGCGTTACCACTGCACTGTTTTCGGTAACACTCATTGAACGAAATTTCCATACTTTAATTTTACGTCCATCAAGCCCGTATCGGTCTTGCTTAAAAATCACAGGGCCTTTTGAAGTAAATTTAACAGCAAATGCAATCGCCATAACTACTGGAGAAATCAGCATTAAAATAATAGAGGCAACAATGATATCTTCAGTACGCTTTATAAATTCACGAGCACCTATAAACGGTGATTCAAACACACTTAATGTGTCAACATCCCCCACATGCTCTATACGAGCATGTATTAAGTTAGATATTAAAAAGTCAGGAATTATATGCACATCAACCGTTGTATCACCTAACTGTAATAAAATATCGGCAATGCGTTTATCAGCCTTCATTGGCAATGCAATATACAACACGCCTATTTCACCATTACGCGCTGCATTAACCGCATCTTGAATACGTCCTGCAACATCGTGTTTTGTGGAGTTTTCAAAAAGGCGTTCTGGTTGCCTGTCGTCATAAAAACCTAAAAAATTAAAGCCAAGTTCGTCATTTTTAGTAATCTCGTTATATAAATGTACTGCTGACTCGGTAGCGCCAACAATGGCAACATTGCGCAAATTTAACCCTAGTTTACGTCTACTTCTTTTAAATAAGTATGCAGCAAGGCGCCAAGCATATAAAAAAGTTACACTTAACAAAAACCACAATCCTAGGCCAATACGCGAAAGCGACTCAGTAAACTTAAATGCAAACGATATAACTAATAAAACAAAAAATGCAGCAAATAAGGAGCCCCAAGCACAAAGCACCATAGTTCTAAATTTACCAGCACGCCAGGAGCGATAAGCGGAGAATATTTCAGCACAGTATAAAAAGCTTAAAGCAACGGTTAAGACTGAAACCATATAAATAGGAGTGAGCTCAAAACTGTAGAACAAAGCTGAGCATTGAAAGGCTAAAAACAGTGCAAAAATATCGAACAAACGATAAAAATTTGCATCCGACGAGCCATTGGGCTTAAACGTCCTTGAAGATGTCATACTATGAATTCCCTATAGCTATCTTTAAAAGTGAACTTAGCTCCACAAAACTATGCGGCAAATGTTACAGCATCATACTAAAGTATTCAACTTTAAGGATGAATTTATATAGCAATAGTATGCAAAATGTCTTTAAGTAGCGAGGAGCTGACACACAAAAAAACAAATATAAACTCATATAAACTTCAGTAAACATTTGCAAACCACCCCTAAACAGAAGCATATTATTTTTATTTAAACAGCTCCTTAAACCACACCCATACTCCAAATGAGTAATTACTAAATATATCAATACCTAAAGCCGACTTAACTAAATAAATAATAAGCAGAAAAATTGTAATAACAAATAAACTAAATATAGATACGGTGATGGCCTGCGATATAGCTGCTATTTTTTGCTCTTTTTTACTAAGTTCTCGCCTGTTTCGACCAGCCAGTATAACAAAATAGTATCTGTATTTAAAAAACTTGAATACCCCTCTGCAATCAACAGCATGCTTACCCCACTGCCTTGCACCTATTGCCACTTTTAAATGAGCTAGCTGATCTTCAGTAAAGCTATCTTGCACATCACTAGGCATACGATTTAGTAAACTACGGATAGTTGGATCTGCTTTTAATTTCGACAAATGTAAACCTTACTTATTCTTAAAATATAAAAACGTTATATAATTTTATTAATATAAACAATAAAAAAGCCAACATTCACTTGATAGTAATTGAGTGATAAGTATTACTATTTAACCAGCTAGGTTAGCGGTTATAGCTGACACTATACAAACCTTTTAAATTAATATCACCAGCAGCACGATCTACGTGAAGTTAAAAGTTGTCAAACACAAACATATAGCTTTTGACTCTCTTTTTCAAAATCAAAAAAACGGATTACAAATAAGGTAACAAATAATATATGCGTGAAGGAGGATTGAAAATACTAAATGCAATAAAGACGAAAATTCAAGGTAGGGCCAAGACAAAAACAATTCCTAGCCCTTTTTACAGTATAAATTTAGTTTAGATATAACACTCAACATACCTGAGAGAAAATTTAAGCGTATATGTTTAAATATAACCTCTATTGTTCTATGTTTTTATAGATAAAATAAAATTTTACTTAAAATTAATTTTTCGTACCACTATCATTAGCGACTAAATATATAATGCTTTAAGTATTTAGTATTTTCAGTGTAGCTAATCAGCTCAGAATAAAATACACTATTCCCCCCAAAAGCCTGCGTGCAAGTCTGTTGCGCTAAAATATCATAATCGGCATTTACCTCTAATATTAGAGGGCCATTTTCAGTTAAAGCAATATCCCAACCTAATGATTTAAGGTTTGGAAACTGTAAAGCAGCTTTTTTAACAATATTAATAATTTCATCCCAATATGGAACCGTTAGACCAGAAAAGACAGCGCCTGTATTTGGGTGCTCTGAATATAGATTCTTACAATAGTCGATACCTAATGAACTTAATTCTCCAGTCTCAGTATTAACATTTACGCCTATTCCACCAGACTTCCCAGACCAATTATCGACCTTACGGCCATTCCTGCCTATGCGTAAATAGGCTGAATTGATAATCGCTTCACCTGCTTTTGAAAGTAAGGAATCTACTCTTACTGTATTTACTGACTCAGGATAAAGGCTCTGGTTAAATGAATGCTGCTGTATCTTTTCTTCAATTAAATAACTACAAGGCGATTCAGAGAATATTTTTTCTAATAACTCTACTGAGGTATAAGTAACACCCGACATTTCAAACTTTTTTATAGCATTTATATTTACATTAATTACATTAACTCCAACACCTTGGGATGAATCAATTACAGGTTTAATAACAATCGCAGGCGTAATGATAGCGTCTAAAACATCTTTAGCATTCGCGCCATTGAGACCTATTGACTCATTTGTATATGTATTATGGGAAATTACATTTATTAACTTAGCCGTTGGTATATTAGAATCAGCCATCAACTTATGAAATAAAAACTTATCGTCAGCAAATACTGTATACCTGCTATCATTTAAGTATTTTTGTCTAAAGTCACCAAAAAGTAATCCGGTTGAATATAGTTTAACTTCGTCTAAACCTTTACCTTTTTTGTATCCATCATATTTAAAATAATTATGAGGCCAATATTTTATCGCTCGCGCCAACAAGTAAAGCTCTTTAACTTGTTGTAATAATGGCTTCCTTTCCTTATCGTGAAGCATTTTGACAATAAATTCATTATAGAGATAAGTCACCCTATCTTTATTAATAACATTAAACATACTAACTTCCTTTTTTAGCTTTAAATTTTTCACTTAATAAAAGTATTAAAAACTTTGTATTTGTTTTTAAATAGCGCTTCCACATTCTACCTGGTTCTTGTATTACTCTATAAAGCCATTCAAGCCCTGCTTTTTGCATCCACTGTGGTGCACGTTTTACTTTACCGGCAACCACATCAAATGTGCCGCCTACCCCCATAACAAAGTCAACGCCAAGCTTGTCTTGCCATTTATTGATAAAGTTTTCTTTTTTGGGTGAGGTAATTGCCACAAATAATAACTTTGCACCAGATTTACGTATTTTATTAACAACGGCCTCTTCGTCATTCCCCTCTTTATTTCCAAAGAAGTAGCCATCATGGTATCCAGCTATATTTAAATTTGGATTTTGTGCTTTAACTTTTTCTACTGTTTTGCTTACAACCTCTTCGGTAGCACCGAGTAAAAAAACAGGGAAGTCTCGCTTTGCACTCATGGCTAATAGTTCATGGAATAAATCAACACCAGCAACACGTTCTGCTACATTGTGCCCTAAAAAACGTGCGCCAAATACAACACCCATACCATCAATATTTATTAAATCGCACGCTTTAACTGAATCAGCTAAAACAAGATCTTTTTGCATATTTACAATTTTTGCCACATTAACCACTACATGCTGCAAAAATTGCTTTTGTTCAATTCTACTTTCAATAAAAGAAACTGTTTCTTCCATTGTTGCTATATCCATAGGCGCTTTTAAAAATTCAATACGTTTCATTGCTGTGTCCGTTTTTAAAGTTGTTCAATAGCCGCACTTTTTGTGCTGTTCATTTTTTGACGATTAAAATAAGCAAATGAATAATAAACCCATGCTTGAGTCCAACGTATGTAATCAACCTTATTAGTAAAGTACTTATTTTTTTGATAAATAAAACGCTGCTTTTTAGGCATATATAGGGTTTGAATAGAACGATCAATTATCTTCTCTGCCATAGCAAAATCATCCTTTGTTTTACCTACTTTTAATAAGGTAAATACAGCTTGGGATACACTATGCATATCAAGTGGGTAGCGGTTATTATGATAATATTTAGATGTGCCGTCCTCTTCAAATAAATGCTTTTTATAATATTGCAAACCTAGTTTAATAGATTCTTCAAATTCATCTGTATCCAGAGCGTTACTCAATAAGCGTAATGCTTCTAAATTGTAACCTGTGTGAAAGCCATCTATAAACTGATGATGATGGCGAGATCCATAAACCCAAGAGCCATCAGCTCCCTGACCTTTTACTGACTGACGCGCAGCATTTAAAGCAAGCTGTTTATAAGGTTCATTATTTGTAAGTGTTGCCACTTTTGCAACCCATGCAGCGCCCCACAAACTTGCGTTATGCACAAATGTATTTTCACCTGGAATGTAGCCAAAAAACTGCTTACCATCATATTCTTTGTATAACGTATTTACTATAAAGTGAGCACTATCAAGCGCAGGCTCTCTATATTTATTATCGCCGGTTATTTCACTTAATGCGTACAAAGCTTGTGCTACATAAATAGTAGTAATTACATTCGGCTTTCCTTTAGGTACAAAAAAAGCGCGTGCATTCCAGTCAAAGTGGTAACCCCAACAACTATGCAACCAAGTAGCTTTATCACTTTGCTGAGTTAGCAACCAATCAGCTAGTTCTATCGCTTCATTTAAATAAAGTTGCTCGTTCGTTGCTTTATAGTCTTCCAGTAAACCTAAAATAAATAAACCAATTCCTTTAGGGTTGCGCTTTTGGGGCACAGCACATAATGGCCGCAAGTTAATTGCTAAACGTTTATGAAGTTGTATCCAAGCAAGCCCTATAATGCCTTTCTTAAACCGAGGAAATAATTCAAATAGTTTACTGTTTAGACCATCAAACGGGTCTTGGCCTGCATAGCTATTACTTTTTGCCTTACTGAACATGGTTTTTGTTATTAAGTTAATCTGACTGCTCATTTATTGGCCTTGGCAATTAGTTGCTGGTAATAACCCGATAACGTATTACCTACTACATCATCTTGAAAACACTCTAAAAACTTAGCTTTAGCTGCTTCACCAAATTTAGTTCGCTTATCTGAGTTCTGCGCCAGCTCACTCAACGCATCAGAAATCTGTTCGATGTTGCCAGGCTGCACTAATAAGCCATGAACATTATGTGTGATAGCATCTTCTACTGCACCAACAGGTGTCGTTATAACAGCTAAACCAACAGACATAGCTTCAAGAATACTCATTGGTAGGCCCTCTGCAAAACTTGGTAGCACTACAACATCTGTTCGCGCTAACAAATCAAGCTTTTGCTCTTTGTTAATCCACCCCAAGAATTCTACCTTTTCAGAAATGCCAAGTTCGCTGCAGAGTAAAGCTAAGCATTCAACATCACCGTTACCCGCAACTAGCAATCGCGCATTTTTGTTTTCTGCTTTTGCAAATGCATGTATTAAATCTTTAACCCCTTTTCGTGAACTAAGCTCGCCCATAAATGTAAAATTACACGTATTATGGTGTGATTTTTTTAATAGTAATTCAGGGACAGGGTTATATAGGACTTCCCACTTTGTTCCCATAACCTTGCCTAACGTTTGCTTCCAATAACTACCTAAACATAATCGAAGGTCATAAAGGTTAAAAATATAATCCATATATGCTCTTTTAATACCTGTTGCACCTTTATAGTATGTATCAAGGTTAGCAGCGTGGTTTTGATATATAGTTGGTATTTTAAAAAGCTTTAACCAAAGTGCATAATAGCTTTTACGGAGCACACTGCCGCCATGAATATGAGCCACTTCATAACTATTAAAAATTAATAAAAAGGGAAAATAAATAAAAGCAAACAACGTACTTATAAATTTACTAGCATTACTCCCTGGTCTATTTGTAAAAAAATAGCTAATTTTATACTTTGAGTTTAAAAATTCATTCTCCATAAATGTGCTAACAACACTAGCTACACCACCCGCCCCTTTATTTGACACACTAATTACCAATACTTTACTCTTCAATTTAATTCCTCACATTTTAACAGTTCTATTTTCAGAGAATTTTTTTTCTAGGCCACCTAAAGCTGACTGCAATCCATCAATACCAAATAATGTATTGATTTCAATAACTACAATACCATCATGCGTTATAGCAATATCCCAACCAGTTAAATTCATAATTATATTTTTATTCGCAAGTTCTAATATTTCATTATGGATATTTAACCAATTAGGAATTGCTAAATCTTTAAATTTAAAACCAGAGTCTGGGTGCTCATAAAAACGCTCTAGGCCATATTCATGAGTCGCATAATCTCTAAAGGCGCAACCGGTCAATAGATCAACACCTATAACAAGCCCTCCTGCAGATGTATTGTCTATTTCACTCCCTTTCGAACCCATCCTAAGCGTCGTAGCTATTATCTCTACTTGCCCTTGAGCATTTCTTTTTGTAATAACTCTAAGAGTGTTTACACTGTGGGCATAGACGGCAGCAATATCCAAATGTTGAGTAATGGCTTCTTCAATAACAAAATCACCTTTCAACTTACTAACATAATTAAAGTTTAACTCTAAATCCGAGTCTTTAATTTTATATATACCATCTTGCTTTTTAGCAATTAAAATTCCGCTACCGCCACGCCCATTAGCAGGTTTAATAAATAATTTAGCACTATGGGAGAAGCTTAATAATTCTGCAAAACTGTTGTTATTAAGTGAAATACCTTTTGAATTAAAAATATAGTGAGTCTTTTTCTTCGCTATAACGCTTGCCGTTGGAAAATTCATACCATCAAACAAAACATCCATTACTATTTTATCTTCTACAATATTAAGTAATGCTTTTGAATCATCATATTGTGGAAATATGATCCTATAAAAGTAGTAGCTAGGAATAAATTGTTTCATCTCTTCGATGCTAAGCGTGCAATCTTTCAAATAAAAGTCATGATTAAAATACTGAAGAGGGTAACAACCCCAGTGTCTTTTTAATTCTTTCATTTCAAAATTTATTACTACTTTACTTTTTGTATTTTTAGATAACCTATAGCGATACATATTACTTTTATATCTATAATTAAAGTTAATTAAGTATAAACATCTTACATTTTCAATTAACTTATGCTTAAAAAAAGTGAAAAATTTCATTATAATCCTTTATAGTACACACATTAATTATTACAATTTAAATTTTAATATTATTAGGTACGAAGTTCAATTATACAATCTCATTTTCGAATTTATTAGGGGTAAAGGCATACCTACTCAGCCTTTCACACCTTAGCCTTACAACTGAGGTTTCCTCACTCATAAGACTGCTTTTAAAACTGCTATTTTTTGTTAAAAATTCAGTTCGCCACTAACAAAAAACTTTCAAATCACCCTCTCTAGCCTGTGTATGGTCAATCTAAAACATAATATTTATATCTATTACTAATATATCATTTTGAGTAATAGCAACCCTTCAATCAGCTAAAATTATCTCTGTAAATTAATAGTATAATTAATTACCTTTGATTTTTACTAGTCAATTATCTGTAATATTTAAAGCGCCGATTTGTACGATAACTGGTTAAATAATGATAAAAATTATAGTGTGTTCTACAAAAGTTCTTATATTCATAGAGCTATCTATTTTTAGGTGAGTAAATGATAATATTTATGTTTCTAAAAATATTATCATTATTTTTTAACTCTGCCTGATGATTTCTTTAGCCCCTCTGTTTGAACATTAAATTACATCTAAGTCTTCATAAATAGTAATTAATTGAGGGATAATAATCTCAGGGCTAAATTTAGAAAGATATTTACTTTTAGCGTTTAATTGCATGCGTTTTATCTCAAGTGGTGACTCAATTGAAAATAGCATCGCTTGAGTGAGTTCATCGACGTCGCCGGCCTTGATAAGAACACCTTCTTCGTCTGATGTAATTGCATCTGGTATACCGCCAACGATCGTAGCTATAATTGGAACCTTGCAAGACATAGCCTCTAAAATCCCCATTGGAAAGCCTTCGTTATAGCTAGGCAGTACATAAGAATCAGCTCTTTTTAGTAGATTAAATTTTTCCTCACCAGATATCCAACCCAAAAACTCTACATAAGGACTTAAGTTCAACTCTATAACTAAGCTTTTAAACTTTTGAAGTTCTCCATCACCACCTAGTAATAAACGAGAGTGTGGGTAACGCTTTAGAACATTAGAAAAGGCAATAATTAAATCAGTAACTCCCTTTCTGTCACTTAACCTTCCTAAAAATACAAAATTAAAAAACTCGCTCCGTTGTGCAGGTTCAATGGGTTTAATTGAAACTGCGTTGTGAACAACAATACCTTTACCTTTATCTTTTAAAATAGTGTTTAACCAGCTAAGCCACTGAGTGGATAAAACAATTACTTTATCAGCCATGTTAAATGTATTACGGATATGTTCTTTTTTTTGTGTATTACATTCATCATTATAAAAATCTTTAAATTCACCGCTATGAAGATGAAGGATCACCTTCACTTTAAAAAATTTAGCAATTCTAATTAGTATTGATTTACGCATATAACTTCCTCTAGAGGACATATGAATATGGACAACACCTATGCTTTGAAATATTAAGTTAAGCAATAACCTAATCACGCATATAGAAAAAACAAACAATTGGCTTACTACGCTAAAATTATTAAAGTTAGCATGGCTAACTAGTAATTTAGAGTTGGTTCGCGCAAGGAATCCTTCGTCTTTCAATACATTAATAACACTCGACACACCTCCTTTACCACGTAGGTCTGTAGCTATTGTCAAGTTATGTTTCTTACTCAATGAGATTCTCCCGTGAACTAATTCTCTTTGTTAAATTCTTAATATAAATAGCCGAAGTTAGTATTTATAATTAAGTAAGAGTAATTAGAATTCCTTATGATTATTAGTACTAAAAATAAAAATAGTTTCGTGATTTTTCGTGCATTCCAACTAAATTGAGCAAATAGCCTGCCGTACTTTGCCATTTTTAGTACGAGGAATTGCGTCTATTATTTCAACTGAAACCGCAATACTTTTACCTAAACGTTTTTTTGTATTGTTAATAAGTTTCTCTTGTTGAGCTTCGGTAAATAAAGACGGGATAACCACAACAAGTACTTTTATTTCATAATGTGAGCTTTGTATGAATTGTGTAGCTAACAAACCTTCTACGCCTTTAGGAATATGATTAAGAATATGGATTTTTTGTCCATCCTCACCAACAAGATAATCTCCTACTCGCCCTTCAATTCTGTCTACAATCGGGAATACCCGACCACAGGGGCACGATTCTTCATCAGATAAATAAACGTGATCTCCAGTACGATAACGTACGAGAGGATATAACTCATTATTAAAATTAGTGCCTACAATTTCGTGACGACCTTCGCCTGCATCCAGTAATTCAACATGAGAGTAATCGGCTAAAATATGATATCGCCCATGTTCACAACTACCAATTGCAGCTACACGCTCGAAAAGACCATACCAATCAAATACCGTACATTTAAACCTTTTTTCAACAAGCTCTTTATCTTCTTGGCTTAAGGATTCAGAGGAAGTGATTATCGATTTTAACTCACCTAGGTAATACCTATTATTTGACTCTAAATATTTTGCCAATGCCACAATAGAAGACGGGTAAGCTTGAATAACTTGCACATTGAAATCATAAATAGCTTTAATATAACTATCTAAGTTTTTTTGTAACATATGAAAAGATGATAAAATAATAGTATCTTCAAAATAAGAATATCGCCAAAATGGAGGTTTTTTTTGTTCTAAGGGAACAATCATATCCCCTCTTATCCAAGCTTTTTTATCACCTGACTCCAAACCAGCCCATGTCATCATTCTATTAACAAAAGCTTGTTCAGCAATTACAGACTCCATATTTTGTGGTATAGACAAAGGAGTCCCTGTTGTCCCGCTTGTTGCGCCTTGTATAACTAGTCCACTTCTTTTAGAGGATACAAATTCTTTTTTATGCTTATTAACTATAGCTTTATCTATATAAGGAAAGTCTTTTATCTGACTAAATTCAGACGTGTAAAAAGATACATTTTTAGTTGCTTCTTTTATCACATGACTAAGCGCGGCTTTTGTATACTTATTCAGTGCATCAGCATCATACTCATGTGTAATAAGAGTATTCGTAAGTTCGTTACATTTTTTATTTTCCCGCATTTTTTTTCTTATAAACGCCCTAACACTGAGCATTATATTTTGAATAAAAACAGGACTCGCTTGATACAATTTACTGTTAAACATTAGTAATAATTCTTTGGGTTAATATTTGACTTTATAACTTCACCTGGAATACCAGCCACAGCACTATTATCTGGAATGTCTTTAACAACAACACAATTTGCACCTATAACACAGTTATTTCCAATTGTAATATCTCCCAAAATTTTAGCGCCTGTTGCTATATAGCAATTATCACCAATAATAGGAACGTTTATCGATTTAGATTTCCCCCCAATAGTGACATTAGAACCTATGACACAGTTTTTGCCTATAATGGATCTTTTATGTATTACTACCCCTATTCCACCATAAGCGAATATAGTGTTACTTCCAATTTCACACTCTGAAAAAATAGCACTGTTGTGAAAAAAACGGATTAAAGCATTAAAAAACTTTGGCAAAAGTGGGATTTTATTTTTATAAAACCAAGAGCCTATTTTATACAACATCATTTTTGTACTTCCTTGAATAAACTAAATATAAACACGAAATAAATAACATAATGACAGGAGTTTTAGTGGTCAGTGCGTTGTTTGTTAACGATACAGCGAATAAAATGAGTAGTGAAACTTGCATGTAAATATCATTTTTCCAAGCCATTTTTATTGATATTAAAAAACTAGAAAAAAGAAGTAAAATAGTGCCAAACAAACCAAAGCTGACTACCCATCCTATTACATAGTTTTCTATTACATTAATACCAATATAAAACTCTATATTATTCATAATTGAAGCTGAAGCACCTAACAGCCATTCGCTAATACTTAATTGTTCTAAAATAATAAACACATCAAAACGCGCTTGTGCACTGCCATCTATATACAGTTTACTTATAATCCGCTCACCCACTGGTGTAAGTGTAAGAATTAAAATTATTGCTATTAACGTAAGTAAAAAAAATGCTTGCCCTAATGCAAACTTAAGTTTTGATATTTTAATACCTGTTGTGAAAAAGCGCATCGATTTTGGTAAAGTAATTATGGCGAAACCAACTAAAAACATGCCTGCGGCTCCTCTTCCACCAAAAGCAAATAGCGAGATTAATACAGCTGTAAAATAAATAAATACAGGGACCTTTATTTTATTTACTAATAATAAAGCTAAAGAAGCAGTGATTAATGCATTATTTAATGGGTGTGTTAATAATGCCGTTGAACGAAAATGGGAAAAGCCTAAAAAGCTTGCCTCAACCAAAGTTTTGCCTAATATAAATTCTAAGATAGCAATTACGGCATTAATGAATAACAAATAAGCCACTAATTTTAATAGCTTGTCTTTATGTTCGTTTGTTAATTGGCTTAAAAGATATATAGCAAACAGTGCAGACACTATTGTATCTATTAAGTATGCCATCCCTGATGTACCAAATCGATATAATCCATACATAATTACAATAGAAACACTGATGGTGCTTATCAGCCATACTGTTTTTAATTCTCTTAAATTATCTAGCGGTTTACTAATACCTTTTTTTAGCGTAAGAAATGCAACAGATAATAATAACACATAACTATAAATATGAATTTTCACTAAAGGGTTCCCACCTTCCGACACATATTTTATGCCTAAATTTTCTAATAAGTATCCTCCTAATATAAAAGAAGATATAAAAACAAAAAACATTACTTTGTATATAGTTTGGCTATTCATTTATTTAATATCCATATTTTACATTTTTTGTAATTAAGCGAGGTAAGTACCAATAAAAATAAAAATAAACCAATAACCACATCAAAAATAATATTTAAAATCGGTATATTCATTACTAAAAATTTATAGGTACGAAGCTCAGGTAGGAAAATAGCCATACATACCGTTGAAATAATAATTTTATATACCTGCAGTGGTACAGAGTACCTATATCCTTTTTTAATAGATAAAAATAAAGCCACGCTAAATGAGATCAGACTCGCGATAAAAAAAGCACTTGCAGCGCCGATTAAACCGTAAATAGGTATTAAGGTAATTAATAAAGTAAGGTTAACGACTAAAGAAAAAACACTAATTCTTGGGAGGTACTTGGTATTTAAGGAAAACTGTAAACCATGGTCTATATAATGTGCTTTTAAATTTACAACAAATACTCCTGCACATAAAATATAAATGATTGTTGAACCTTGCGATAAGTATTCTTCACTAAGTAATAGTTGCATTATCGGTTCTGCTAATAGACAAAAACCAACTAATGCTGGCAATGCAATTAAACATAATAAAGTTAAGTACTCGCCATGAGCTTTATATAATTCAGCCTTATTATTAATTTTTTTTGTTAGTTCAGGGTAACTAGGTAAAGCTACAACCATAAAAATAAGTGCACCAATACCAAGTAAAATATTTGAAATAGCGGCGTAAATACCTGTTTGTGCTAAGTTAAGATGATCTGCAATAAAGTAACGATCTAACCGACTTGATATGGCTGCTACCAACCCACTTGCCATTAATGGTAAACCATATGAAAAAATAGCCTGAGCGTCAGCAGTTCTAAGTTTACTTATACTAAACTTTAAAGGTTTAAATACGATTGAACCCGCAGCAATATAACTTAAAAATAAGGCACACAGTGCAGACAATGTATCAGGATAAAAAAACAACAACCCTCCTGTAAATACAATAGCCATTATGGACTGAGTTAGTACAGCCACCCTATATTGATTTAAACGTTCCATAACTCGTGCTAATTCTAAATAGAACAGATAAAAAGCTTTCGTTAAAAATAGTAAAAATGTAGCTATAAAAGTGTAAAACGTTAATAAATCAGTTAAATACAAACCTAAAATGACTAATGCTAGTGCAGGTAACGTACAGCAAAAAATAATTGAAGTGGCTATAGCAGCAAAGTGCTCATACTCTTCTTCTTTTTTACTAGGGAGTAAACGCAGCATACTAGAATTAACCCACTGAGCAGCCACTGCCCTAACAACTTCTACAGTGAGCAGCATTAGTGCCAACATACCGTATTCCGTCGTCGTTAATAACTTTGTATGTATGCTAATTAAGGCAAAAACACTGATCGCTGCAAAAATTTGTACTGGCGCATATTTGAGTAATGATTTAAGCATTATTGTACTTCATCTAAAATTCTTACATATAAATTACTATATTGGCTAAAAATCGATTTAATGTTGAATTTAGTTTCGAGAGCGCGTTTCGAGTAGTCAACGTTATGCTTTACAACAAGATTATTAATTCTGTCGGGGCTCAACGAGTCTGAGAAATATAAAACCCCCATTTTTTCAAAGAAAGCTTTCTCATCTTCAAGTATACCAACCTCAGTGGCAACCAGAGGCAGACCAACAGCTAACATCTCTAAAGGAGCTAAGCCAAAGGTCTCTTCGCTAGAAGTAAAAACACCTAAATCTGCATCAAGGTATTGCTCAACAATTTGGGTTTTGTTTAGCTTACCTAAAAAGCTCACTTTTCCTTCTAAGCCCAAAGAAGTCACCTGCTTTTTAAGTTGCTCAGTATATAATCTATCGGCGGCTGGCCCGATAATAATTAGAGACGACCCAAGACCACTTTTGACTAATTTATTGAATAAAACAATAGAATCTTCGACCCTCTTTCTTGGTGTTAATAATGCACAGGTCACAACCTTTATTTCTTTTCGTTCACGTTTTATATAGTCAGCTTTAAAATATTCCTGATCAATTGGGTTATGAACCACTTCTGGTTGAAAACCATCTTTTAGTAATGCTTTCTCTAACTGCTTACCAACGACAACTACATAATCCTTTCGTTTTTTCACTATTTTAGGAATAACTTTTTCATATAATAAATTATTTATTAGACCAACATTACGACGGGCTATTTTTTTATAACTATGAACAGTTACAACTACCTTTCCTTTGTAGCCACAGCCCAATAAAAAACTCCAAAGATGTGTATGAACTAAATCTGGCTTGAGTAATTTTAATAATTTACGAATATGCCAATTTTGCCAAAGAATACCTGGAATTTTTAAACCCGTTTGCTTACTAGATGCTGGCAACCAAATAAAGTCCACATTATCGGCTAAATTAATAACTTCAGCTGTATAGGATTTTTTACTCTGCGGATCGAGCCCAATGATAGTAAACTTAAAGTTAGTGTCAGAATAATTAACCAAATATTCGGCAAACATTTGACAAACACTATCGACTCCACCACAATTTTCTGTACCCCACTCATAAGTTGAGAGGGGCATAATTAACACTACATGTTGTTTAGGCATAGCTCTTCTTTATAAAACAGATTACTAAATTCATTATTAATAAAAGACTTAAATTGCATGAAGAGCATCCATATATATTACTTTCATTTAACTTACTGGTAATCATATTAACTTACATTATCCCGCGCGTATCTATAACAACTTTTGAAGCAAACTCTGTTTTATCTGCTGCTTTAAATTGCTTGTGATCTACTAGCACTACTATTATATTTGCTTGCTCTAGTGCGGTTTCTAATGTTGTAAGCTCTACACCTTTTGATGAAAGCTTTTCAGGTAGTTCTTGTATATTAGGTTCTACAGCTAAAATTTTACCTACATTTTGTATAGCTAGCTCTTGTACTATTTGAAGAGCAGGACTTTCACGCAAGTCGTCAATGTCAGCTTTAAATGCTAAACCTAGGCACGCTATTACTGGGCGTTTAAATTCGTCGGCGGCTTTTGCTATTTTATTTATTACGTAATGCGGTTTTGCATCATTTGTTAAACGCGCTTGTTTAATTATTTTTGCTTCGTCTGGGCAGCTAGCAACAATAAACCAAGGGTCAACAGCAATACAATGCCCGCCTACACCCGGGCCTGGGTTAAGTATATTTACGCGAGGGTGGCGATTAGCTAATTTAACTAATTCCCATACGTTAATTTTAAGCTTGTCACAAATTACAGATAATTCATTAGCAAATGCTATGTTTACATCACGAAATGAATTCTCTGTTAGTTTTGCCATTTCAGCTGTACGTGCGTTTGTTACGATGCATTCACCACGCACAAATGTTTCATATAATTTTACTGCTTTTTCGCTACACGTTTTACTCATCCCACCGATAACACGGTCGTTAGATACCAGTTCTTGTAGTACATAACCTGGTAATACGCGTTCAGGGCAATGTGCGACGTTAATGTCGGCTGCATCGCCTTTATCTTGCGGGAACGATAAATCAGGGCGAGCTTCACTTAGCCATTGTGCTAGCTGCTCTGTTGCACCTACTGGTGAGGTTGATTCTAAAATGACTAAATTGCCTTTTTCGAGTACTGGGGCAATAGTTTTAGCTGCAGATTCTATGTAGCTTAGATCTGCTTTATGATCACCGCTTTCGCTATGGATAAATGGTGTTGGTACTGCAACCATAAATACATCAGCTTTTTCTGGAACCGTTGTTGCTCGTAAGTTACCTGTAGAAACAACACCGCGTACAATAATATCTAAATCAGGCTCTACAATATGTATTTCACCAGCATTAATTGTATCAACCGCTTTTTGATTTACATCTAAACCAATAACGTTAATCCCTCTTGAGGCTATTACAGCTGCTGTTGGTAACCCTATGTAGCCTAAACCTACTACTGATACTGTTTTAATTGTCATTACAAAATCCTTTAAAAAACTTTTTATTGCACGTTAAAGTGTTGTTTAATTTTTGAAATAATACGCTCACATGCTTTACCATCACCATATGGGTTATGAGCTCGGCTCATTGTTTGGTAATCAGCTTGATTTGTTAGTAGGTTTTTAACTTCATCTATAATTCGATTTTTATCGGTGCCTACTAATTTAACTGTGCCTGCAGCAACTGCTTCTGGGCGCTCAGTTGTATCGCGCATTACTAAAACAGGTTTACCTAAGCTTGGCGCTTCTTCTTGTACGCCGCCTGAGTCAGTTACTATTATGTGGGCTTTACTCATCAGGTATACAAATGGCAAGTAGTCTTGAGGTTCTATAAGCTGTACGTTTTTAACGTCTTTTAAAATACGATTTACAGGCTCACGTACATTTGGGTTTAAATGCATAGGGTAAAGTACTTGCGCCTCTGGATGTGCAAGTGCTATTTCTGCTAGTGCTTCGCAAATACGTTCAAAACCACCACCAAAACTTTCTCGTCTGTGGCCTGTTACTAAAATTAACTTTTTACTTTCGTCTAATTCTGGAAACTTTGCTTTTAGTGTACTTATTAATACTTCATCTGTTTTTACTTTATCAACAACTTGTAATAGTGCATCTATTACGGTGTTACCCGTTATAACTATGTCGCTTAAATTAACACCTTCGTTAAGTAAGTTTTGCTGTGAAGTATCGGTTGGTGCAAAGTGAAGTTTTGTAATTGCACCTGTTAATTTACGATTTCCTTCTTCTGGCCAAGGAGATGCTAAATTACCTGTGCGTAAGCCTGCTTCTACATGCCCTACCGGAATTTGTTGATAAAATGCAGCAAGGCTTGCTGAAAGTGTTGTACTTGTATCGCCATGAACAAGTATTAGGTCTGGCTTAAACTCTTCCAAAATAGGTTTTAAACCTAAAAGGATGTTTGTAGTTACATCGTATAAGCTTTGGCCTGGCTTCATTATGTTTAAGTCGTATTCTGGTACAATTTCGAATAAGTCTAAAACTTGGTCTAGCATTTCTCTATGCTGCGCGGTAACGCATACTTTAGCTTCAATACCATCAGCTAAGTTTAATGCTTTTACCAATGGCGCCATTTTAATAGCCTCAGGACGCGTACCAAATATGCTCAATATCTTAATAGCCATGACTTTCCTTAATTTGAATAATTCAATCTATTAGTTGCTTACAGCAAATAGCTTTTTAACTTGCTGGGTAAATTCCTGACCCATTTGACTCGATTGCATTGCATATTCGACATTAGCAAGCATATAACCTAGCTTCGAACCACAATCATGTGACTTACCTCTTAGATGGTATGCTTCTAGAGTTTCCAAATGGCGTAATTGTAATAATGCATCAGTAAGCTGTATTTCACCGCCCGCACCTGGTGGGGTGTACTCAAGTAAATCCCAAATAGCGGTAGATACAACATAGCGCCCTGTAATAGCTAAATTACTTGGCGCTTCGTCGTTATTAGGTTTTTCGACCATGTTTTTAATTGCAGCATTTTCGCCTGCATTTATTTTTTTACCGGCTAAATCAACCACACCATATTGATGCACTTGTTCTTGCGGTACGGGCTCTACCATTACTTGGTTGTAGCCTGTTTTATCGAATCGGTCGATCATTTGGCTTAAATTGTCAGTTTTTGAATTTGATTTATATTTATCGATAATTACATCGGGTAGCATTATCGCAAATGGGTTATTACCAACAATTGGACGCGCTGCTAATACCGCGTGGCCTAAGCCTAGTGGTGCTGATTGACGCACAGAAATTACCGTTACATCGGTTGGTACTATTGAGCGAACCTCTTCTAGCAGGCTACGTTTTACGCGTGCTTCTAGTGTGGCTTCTAGCTCAAAGCTTGTATCAAAGTGATTTTCGATTGAGTTTTTTGAAGCGTGTGTAACAAGCACAATTTCTTTAATGCCTGCTGCTACAGCTTCGTTAACTACGTATTGAATTAAAGGTTTATCTACCAGAGAGAGCATTTCTTTAGGGATAGCTTTAGTGGCTGGTAACATGCGTGTACCAAGGCCAGCTACAGGTAAAACTGCTTTTAAAACTTTCACTTTAATTCCTTTCATTATTTTGCTAAACAACAAAAAAAGAAATTACTAAGCTAAAATCCCTTTTCAAGCGCTTCACATGCCGTGTGAGATTGCTATTATACACAACACAATAATGCACTCAATAATTAAAGAGTACTTTTTGATTGTTTTTTTGTTAAATTTATGTTGCATGAAATTCGATTTCATCACACTATTCTAGTACTCCCATACTTTTTGGTGATCTACCTTTTCAAAGCTAGCAATACTATACTAGGCTTAGCTTGTTTGGTTATTTGGAAAAACAGACTTAAAGGAACATTTGTGCGTTTAGGGTTTTGCATTTTATTATTAGTGTCTTTTTTTGTATGCGCACAAGATATGCTTTTGTATTTACGCAATAGCGATATAATTGCGCGCGCTCAAAAACAGTATGGTGATGAGGGCCACAAACGCATTAAAAACTGGCTAAGTTTTATAGATGAATCGGCTGACAAAAGTGAATGGCAAAAAATCCATTTAGTGAATGACTTTTTTAATAAGCACATTAAATACAAAACCGATGATGAGCTTTGGCACCAAAAAGATTATTGGGCTACCCCGCTTGAAAGCTTAGGCGTGGGTATGGGTGATTGTGAAGACTACGTAATTGCCAAATACTTTACGTTAATAGCGCTTGGCGTACCCGAAGATAAAGTACGTTTAATGTATGTACGTCAAAAAACAGTTAATCAACCTCACATGGTGCTTATATATATTGAAACTCCTAATCAAATCCCCTTTGTTTTAGGTAACTTTAATACTAAACTACTGCCCGCTAATAAACGCTCTGATTTAACACCTATATATAGTTTTAATGGCCAAGGTTTATGGTTAGCCAAATCAAAAGGGTTAGGCAATAAAGTAAAAAATAGCCGTGGTGTTTCTGCCTGGAACACCATGCTAGAGCGAATTGAACAAGGTGAGCTTGCGCCCGCCAAAAGTGATAAAGGAACACCGAGTTATGTCTCGACTTTTTAAAAATGGATTAAGTTTAAAAACCCAAGTATATGGCCTTATTATATTGATTTCGGTACTTTCGTTTTTTGTACGCGTAATTACTGACGTTGATACCACTCGCCAATACTTACAAACACAAATGGGTAGCCACGCGCAAGATACAGCAACAAGCTTAGGGCTTTCTATTTCACCCTACCTTGAAGAAGATAGCTTAATGATTGCTCAAACCATGGCAACCGCTATTTTCGACTCAGGTTATTACAAACAAATAAAATTTACTAACGCCGATAGTAACGTGGTATTTAACCTAACAAGCCCAAAACGCGTTGAGTCTGTACCTAATTGGTTTATTACAGCAGTAAAGCTTAAAGCCCCGACTATGCAATCAGAATTAAACAATGGCTGGATTATGGCTGGAGTGCTTGAAGTAACAAGCCATGTTGGGCAATCGTATTTAACGCTATGGGAACATACTAAACGCAGCTTTTATGGTTCTTTATTATTATTGGTAGCGTCGCTTGCTGTAGCATATTTGATATTACGTGCTGTATTTAAACCTTTAAAAGCAGTAGAGAACCAAGCTCACCTGGTAACGCGTAAACGCTTTACATTAAACGACGAAATACCTGTTGCGCGCGAGCTGCGTACTGTAACTAAAGCCATAAATAATATGGTAATGAACCTACAAAGCACCTTCGACTCTTTAACAAAGCAAACACAAGCACTTACCGATGAAGTATATGTAGACTCACTCACTGGGCTGGGTAACCGCCGTTCGTTTGAGAACCACTTTAACTCAGTGGTTGACACCATTACTAGCGACACTCCAATCACTGCAATGATGGTTACTCTCCCCTCACTTGCTAATATTAACCAAACTGTAAGTTACCAAGATGGTGACGAGCACGTACATGATGTAAGCGTTACTTTGCAAAATGTGTTTGGTGCTTTGACCAACTCTAAAATATTTAGACTTAACGGTAGTACTTTTATTGCTTTAGTCCCATTCGATATGCAATTTTTAAGTAGAACACGCCTCGATATAAATGATGCCTTTAGTAAAAAGAAAAACAGCTTACACGTAAATGGTTTTGCTAACTTAGCGTTAGTAAGTGTTGATAATGGCTCATCTATTGGGAGTGTGCTTTCGGCGCTTGATACTGGCTGTACTATTGGCGATTCGGCTGTAAATAAAGTAGATAAAGATACTTTGTTTAGTGTTAAAGAGTGGCGTTCGCTTATTCAGTCAATTATTGCTACTGGTGAGGTTAGCTTTTCGGTGCAGCCAGTCAAGCGCACTAAATCAGAAAACAAGCAGTGCTACTTTGAGGTGTTTGCTCATTTTACGCATGAAGGCGAAAAGGTTAATAATGGCCATTTATTTGCTATGGCCGAAAAGCTTAACTTAACCGAAGAGTTAGACAAAAAAATAATTCGTAACTTTGTAAACGTTAAAGAGCAACACCCAGACGATACATTTGCGTTAAATATTAGTAAAGCTTCGTTGTATTCAACTGACTTTATTGAATGGCTTACTCTTTATGCTCACACTAAACCAATTATTAAAACAAACTTGGTTTTTGAATTGCATGAAATTAGCTTGCTTTATAACGTACATGTTGCCTCTTTACATATAGATACAATAAAAGATATTGGCATAAGTGTGTGTGTTGAACACTTTGGCACTAGTTTAACCTCGTTTAGATACTTACAAGGGTTAGATATTGAATATATAAAAATAGATGGTAGCTATATTCAAGATTTATTAGATAACACCCAAAGCCAATTTTTTATTCAAACAGTTAATAATATTTGTCATGGCTTTGGTATTAAAGTTTTAGCTTGTTTAATTGAAAAACCTGAAACTTTAAAGGTACTTGAAGGTTTAGGTTGCGATGGCGTACAGGGCAATTTAATAATGCCGCCAACCAAAATAATAAAAACTAATGATAATGGCGCAAATAAAGAGTTTACTTTTTGCACCGATGCGCTAAAATTTTGTAATTAATACTCTACCAAGGGACAAGAGATGAAATCATTTATATTGGCCAGCTTAATCGCTGGTGCATCTGCACTTACAGTTTTACCAAGTTATGCACAAACGGATACTGATGCAGTCGTACAAACTGAAGGCATGACTAATTTAGTCAACGTTTTAAATAGCGTAACCGCTGAAACAGCTCCAGATCAGCTTAAAGCAGACTTAGTAGCGGCTATTAACGGCGTATGTACAAATTGTACTGCTGCCCAAGTTGATTCTATGATGACTGTAGTTGTAGACGCTATTGGTGCTGATAGCCCACTTATTGCTGATTTTTTAGCTGCACTTGTAGCCGCTGGCGTTGACAGCGATACCGTTACACTTGCTGCTATTACCGCTGGCGTTGATGCCACTGTTGCCTCTGAAGCAACAGCAGCTGGCCCAGGTGGCGCTCCAACTCCTGTAGCCCCGGTAATTGTTACTTTACCAACAACTCCAGTACCACAAGGTGCCGGCGGCACAGGTGGCGATGAAGGTATATCTGAAGTCGGTAACTAACCGTTAATAAAATAATAAAAACGCAGCCTTTTGGCTGCGTTTTATTTTATATGGCTTATTTTTTTAGCCCTTCTTTTTAGGCTCTTAGTTTAGAGAATCCTGTGAATCGTTTTATATTTTTTTTACTCTGCGCAATTTTATTTTTGCTGCCCTTACCATTAGGTAGTTACCGCCCTTGGGCAATTTTAGCAATGGGGATATTAATTAGTGCTACCTTTTTTATCCATTTAGTTTACAGCAGTATTAATAACGAGCACCCTTTATACCCTCCTTTATATTCTTGGCCCTTATTTACTGTACTCGGTATAGTTGCGGGCGTATGCGCAGTACAAATATTTACCGTAAGTGTTGACCCGTTTCAAACTAAACAAATGCTTATTAAAACAAGTTTTATGATTTTATTTTGTTGGCTTGTGCTTATTTATTGCAATAGCGAAAAGCGTATTAAAAATTTAATATATGCAATTATAAGTGCCGGCGTGTTTCAAGCTTTATATGCGACTTATTTAAATTTATCGCCAGATATAATTAGCCCGTTATTTGGCTATAAACATACCGACCGTGCTATTGGCACGTTTACTTACTCTAACTTTTTGGCTAACTTTTTAGCTTTATGTTTATGTTTAGGTATTGGTGTTTTAGTTAGCGAATTAAAGCGTTCTACTAGCGATTACAAACAAACATTAAAGCAAACGCTTCGTGCGTGGGCTGAAATACTTTTAAGCTCAAAAATAATTTTACGTATTTCGTTAATTATTATTATTGTTGCGTTAATTTTAACGCGTAGCCGTATGGGTAACTCGGCATTTTTTATTGCATTAATGGTTGTTAGCTTACTCGCGTTTTTTATTTACAGGCAAAAACCTAAAGCGTTTAAACTACTTATAGTTAGTTTTTTTATAATCGATTTAATTATTATTGGCGCTATATTTGATGTAGAAAAAGTTAAACAGCGTATTAGCGAAACCAGTATTTCATCAGAAACCCGCGACGAAGTTGTTCGTGATTCAATACCCCTCATTTTAGATAAGCCTTTATTGGGCTCTGGTGGTGGTACATTTTATACTGCGTTTCCGGCGTATCAGTCTGAGCCTTATTCTGGTTACTACGATAACGCCCATAACGATTACGTGCAGTTTGCAGTAGAGCTTGGGATACCCACTACAGCCGCACTGGGCTCACTTATACTTTATTGTTTATGGTTATGTATTGCTACTATGCGAAAACGTAAAACAGCGCTGTTTCAGGGTGTTGCCTTTGGTTGTGCCATTGCAATTATAGATATGCTGCTGCACTCGTTGGTAGATTATTCTTTGCAAGCCGGTGCAAACTCAATGTTGTTTATGACTATTTTATGTTTGGCTATTTTAAGTAATAAATTACCTGCGTCTAAACGAAGTCGAAAAGAGCATAGTTAAATACAAAGCAAGTAATTATCTAATATAGAGTGATTAGAAGCTGCGCTTCTCACGCGAGCAAGCTCTGCTTCTACCGCCAAGGTTCAATTTACGGTTAACTATCCTGACACAGGGGGATAAGTAACTGTACATTAAATTTTTAAGCGATTTATTCACAAAGAGGTTATGAGGCGCTGCGCTTTTAGAGAAGAAAATAAACACCGAAACTGTATTCTGATTGGCATTGTGTCTTCTCATTTACTCCTCTTTCGCTTCTCTTTGTGCAAATAGGCCTTTAATTTATTTAATTATTGATTAAGAATTACTGTTCTTCTAAATCAAACTCGGTTAAATGCCCTTCACCGTGTATAAGTTGATAGCGGGCTAAATTTCCTTGCTCTAATGTTATTAAACTAATAGCGGAGTCGCTTACTAAGTATTTTTGCCCTTCACCTATAGTTTGGTGTTTATCTACTTCCATATGCCAACGTTTGGTAAAAAAGTTTAAGGGGCTTTTGGGGCCGTATAGAATTGAATCTAGTTTATCGAGTATGTTTATTAATTTACGCGGGAACTCGTTTTTAATACCGCTGGCGGTAAGTTGCCAAATTCGATTGGGGTGATCGCCAAAACGCTTTTGCACCGAAAAGCAAAATGAGTAATGCACGTCTCCCGATAAAATAAGGGTTTCGTTTGGGGTGTCGGTTCGTCTAAATGTATCGAGTAGCTTTTTGGCTGAGCCTTCGTGCGCCATCCAGTTTTCTACGTCAACCATGAGCGGTTGACCACATATATTAAACATGGCTTGAATGGCTTCTATTGATTTAACACCAAACACGGGGGCTGGCGATACAATAATAACTTGGTCGTGGCTTAGTAGGCTTTCTTCAAGCTCTGTGAGGCGCTCCCAATCAAGTAGACCTGAAGGCTCATTAAAGTTTTGCTCATTTCGCCAACGGTGCGTACGTGTATCTAGCACCACTACTTTAGGGGTTGTAGTTAACTCATAATGCCAAAAACTAAAATCGTTTAGTGGTTTATCAAATACTTTAAACTGCCATAAATTATTAGCAGTACGGCTTTGCTTAAAAGGTGTTAGTAACTCGCCTGTTTTATTTAGTGCATCGTTCCCTATTCCCTGAAAAAGCCAATAACTAATTAAGCCGTTATTAATGATTCGTTTACTACTTGGGTTTTCATTTATAGCTTGCTCCCACCCAGCGGTGAGGTTCCAATCGTCAGTTACATCGTGATCGTCAAACATCATTAATGTAGAGACATTGGCAAACAACCGCTCTACTTCAGTTAAGCCTTTTGCATAGTCAATCAGTGCTGTTTTTTCAGCGTTAAAAATAGTTTTGTTTTGCTCGCTTTGACCTAAATACGTTGTGTTTTGTATATCAACGCATTGCCAAGCAGCAGCACTAAAATTTAATAAATAAAGTGCTATATATTCTTCAAAATGGATAAGGTGATTGTAGGCTTTTACACTTGAAAAGTGAGGTTCGTCTTTTTTTAGCCAGTAACCAACACCTAACTTTGAGCGTTTTTGCCAAGGCGTTTTTGGTAAGAACAAATGGCGATTATAAAGTTGCTCATTTATGTCGGCGGGTAGCTCAATGGCAAGTGGTTGCTCTTTATAAATACCTAACGCTTTAATTAACTGATGAATAGCTAATAACATGGGGCCTGCTACGTCATCGGCGTAAACCTGGTCACCGCTCAGTAATAGCAATTGTGCGCCTTGAGTATTATTACCGCGCTGAGTATTTTGCCAGTGACTTGCAGACACTAAGCTATCTTTTGCTGGGTGATGTGCATTACGGCACGAGCCATGCAAAATATCACTGAGTTTATCGGGAATCACAAATGCAGGCGTTGTTTGATTGCTATAGCACCAAGGCGATAAATCGATTGCTGTATCGTCAATTACAAGCTCATAGCTTAATAAGCTATCGACAGGGAGTTTGTTGTCTATTGGCTTTATAATAACGAAATGCAGGTATAAATGTTCGCCTACAGAAACAGTATGTTGATCGCTATAACACTCAACATTTAATAAGTTTATTTGGCAGTTTGCAGGCTTGGAGGTAGCAAACTGAATACAGACTCCAGTTTGCTCTGCACGGCGCACCATTGGCCCCATTAGTAAAATAGGAAGGTTTGCCGTGTGAGTAATCATGTATTTAGCCTTTAGCTGCTAATTTAAATAAAGAATAAAAGTTTTCGGTAGTCGCTTTAGCAAGTTCATTAAAGCTAATGCCTTTAAGTTCGCTAATGTAATAAGCTACATCTTCTACGTACGCTGGCTGGTTTGTTTGCCCACGGTACGGCACCGGTGCTAAATAAGGCGAGTCGGTTTCTATTAATAATCTATCTAGCGGTATTTGCTTTACTACTTCTTTTAGCTCAATAGCATTTTTAAAGGTAACAATGCCCGAAATAGAAATATAAAAACCCATGTCTATGGCTTTTTTAGCCATATCCCAGTCTTCGGTAAAACAATGTAGTACACCACCGCAGTTTTCGGCCTTGTGCTCGCGCATTAAATTAATGGTGTCGGCGCGGGCATCACGAGTATGAATAATTAACGGTTTTTGTAATTCGTTAGCCACTTCAATATGCCCAACAAAGCTGGCTTGTTGCACTGCATGAGTATCTTTTGAATAGTAGTAATCAAGGCCCGTTTCGCCAATAGCAACGACTTTTTCGTGTGAGGCTAAGTCGATTAGTTGCTGTTTATTAAGGGCGTCTTTTTGATCAAGTGGATGTACACCACATGAGGCTGAAACATCATCGTAATGCTTAATTTTATCAAGCATGCTTGGAAACTGATCAAGCGTTACGCTTACACATAAAAAGTGCTCTATTTGCTTTGCACGCGCTTTATCAAGAACTTGGTCAAGGTTTAAGTCTAATTTATCAAAATCAAGACGATCTAAATGGCAATGAGAATCTACAATCACTATAAGGCCTGTATTATGTTCAGGGTTTAAATTTGTTCTTTTAATTTATTATGTTAGCAATTAAAAGAACCCAATATAGGGCGGCGTTAATCTCAATGAAAAACCGACCCTATAACTACATGGTATATGTTTGATCGCCTGAGTTTAACATAGTCCCAAGTAGCTTTTCGATTTTAGCGTTTAGGTTTGTTTTATCGTCTAAAAAGCTAATACCAATACCTGGAGGGTTAGAGCTTTGTGCCCCTTGTGGCGTGATCCACGACACTTTACCTGTTACTACATCATCTTCTAAGGCATCGGGCAAGGTAACTCTAAGCGCTAATGAATGCCCTGCTTCGTAACGCATATTAGTGCGTACAAATAAGCCACCTTTTTTTAAGTAAGGCATATAACAACGGTATAACTCGTCTAAATCGTCTATGTCTACTAGTAGTTCTTGCATGATTAATCCTTTTAAGAATTTCGCAATGTGTATGCTAATCGTGATACAGCAAGCGGTAAATTAAGGCCAAGTACTTGTGTGTTATTTTGTAAAAACTCGCCTAATGCATTTTGCGCACTTTGATAAGCGTCAAAACTCATACCTTGCAGTAATTGCTGCTTTAGTTGCACGCTTAAAAACAAAGTAAATATACGAACAAGTTCAGGCTGTTTATTTATTATATCGACTAACGCTTTGAAATTATGGCTTTGTTTAAACTCAGTTGCAAACTTATACAGCGTATCAATATTTTTTAGCTGGTCTTGCTGTTGCCAATGCTTTACTTGCAGCGGTTGGTTATAAAAAAGTGCTAACCAACTATAGTTAGGTATATCTAATGTCTCTAGCCATTGCTGAGCAAGTGCTGTATTTGTTATTTTTACATCGCTTTTAGCGCATCGACTTAAAATAGTTGCAGGGAGCTGTGCTGGTTGACTTGTAGTTAATATTAAAAAGCGGCTATTAGTTGGCTCTTCAAGTGTTTTTAATAATGCGTTAGCTGCTGCAGTAGTCATTTTTTCGCAATTTTCGATTATCGCTACTTTATTACCATTTTGCGCTGCTGAGTGATTCATAAAATCACTAATGCCGCGTATATCATCTACGCCTATGCTTTGCCCATCAACTTGCGTTAAACGCTTGTCGGGATGAGTACCCGCAAGAGTAAGTAAACAGCTTTTACAATGCCCGCAAGGTTTTAGCATACTGTTTTGCGCAGCTACCTGCTTAGCTATATTTTGGCATAACAAAGCATTACCAAGCTCATCACTTAACTCAAATTTACCTACGCCAACAGGCCCACAAAATAATTGCGCATGATGAAAACGCTCTGCGCGATAACTTTGCGCTAAACGTGCTTGGGTATCATGTAGCCACGGCAATGGCATATTATTTTAGGCCTTCAAAAAATGAATGCAGTACATTGGTTATATCGCGATGTACTTTATCAATACTTTGGTTTGCATCAACCGTTTTAATGGTGTTGTCGTCATTAGCAAGTTCAACATAACGCATACGTGTACGCTGAAAAAACTCAATGGCTTCTTGTTCAATACGGTCAAGCTCACCACGTCCTTTTGCACGTTCAAGGCCTATCACTGGATCAATATCAAGGTAAATAGTTAAATCAGGCTTTAAGCCCTTTAATACCATTGACGAAAGTGAAGCTAATGTATTTGAGCTAATACCACGCCCACCACCTTGATACGCCTGAGACGATAAGTCATGACGATCGGCAAGTACCCATTGGCCTTTATCAAGCGCTGGGGTAATAACATTGTGCATTAATTGCGAACGTGCTGCGTACATAATAAGCAACTCGGTTTCAAAGGCAATTTCTTCTTCGTGCTCTGCTTTTACAAGCGTACGAAGCGATTCAGCAAGCGGTGTGCCGCCAGGTTCGCGGACGTTAATGAAGTCTATTTTTTGTTTGTTTAAAAAGTCTTGGCATAACGAAATAGCGGTTGATTTACCCGCGCCTTCTAGCCCTTCTATTACTATAAATTTTGATTTCATAAAAATTAATTCTTTTTATTTAATATATACGTTTTAACTGCCGCGTTATGCTGCTTTAACGTGGTTGAAAACTGGTGGCTACCATCGCCTTTTGATACAAAGTAAACGTATTCACTTTGTGGCGGATTAACTGCAGCTAAAATAGCGGCTTTTGATGGCATTGCAATCGGTGTTGGTGGTAAACCATTAATACGATACGTATTGTAAGGCGTATAATCGCGTAAATCTTTGCGTTTAATATCGCCATCAAAATCAGCGCCTAATCCGTATATTACGGTTGGATCGGTCTGTAAGCGCATATTGGTGTTTAATCGATTAACAAACGCTGATGCAATTAACGGACGCTCGCTGGCAAGGCCTGTTTCTTTTTCAATAATTGAGGCCATTATAAGTGCTTCGTATGCTGTTTTGTAAGGGAGCTCAGCTGCGCGCTGCTGCCAAGCATCGTCTAACGTTTGCTGCATTTTTTGTGCTGCACGTTTTAATACACTGCTTGCAGTATCGTTATTATGATAGTGGTAAGTGTCGGGGAATAACCAGCCTTCTAAGTGCGTATTATTACCCAGTATTTGTGTACTTAGTTCATCACTTTTTAAATCGTTTTGTAAATTATCGGCTTTTTTAATAGCACTTAGTACTTCACGTAAGTTTTGCCCTTCAATTATGGTAAAACTAAAGTTGATTTGCTGGCCTTGATTAATTTTTTTTACGTTGTTGATAACGCTATCATCTGTTAGCTCGTAAAGGCCCGCTTTTAAATCGGTAAGTGTGGGATCTAATTTGGCAATTACTTGATAACGCCAGCAACTCTCTACCCAGTTGTTAGCTTGCCACTGCTGACATAACTTATTAAAGCCAGTGCCATGCTTAACTTCAAATTGTGTGTTTTGCGCTACTTTTAGCGGGCTATTTATTGTTGCTTGTAATTGCTGGTAACCAATAGCAGTGGTTATAACAGCTAAAAAAAGTACCGATAAAATAACTTTTAACACTCAGCCTCCTTGGCTAATAATCTAGTTAGTAATGCGTAGCTGTCGTCTGTATTAAATACCTGTTGCTCAATACGTTTAACAGGTACTGCTCCCATTAAGCTATTACACAAAAATACAGCGTCTGCTTGGGTTAAATCTTCTACTTTCACGCGTTTAAATTCAACAGGCAATTTATCACATAACGATTGTAGATAAACGCCCTTTATTCCGCACTCATCAAGCAATGGCGTAAACACACACTTATTTTTAATCGCAAAAATATTAGCTGCTGAAGCTTCAATTACA
Organism: Pseudoalteromonas sp. SWXJZ10B; assembly: GCF_015864475.1. Lineage (NCBI taxonomy): Bacteria > Pseudomonadati > Pseudomonadota > Gammaproteobacteria > Alteromonadales > Pseudoalteromonadaceae > Pseudoalteromonas > Pseudoalteromonas sp. SWXJZ10B. Next base: position 12,701 of record NZ_JADYXD010000002.1, on the reverse strand, counting down.
TTGTTATTGTAATCAAGCACTAACACATCGTCACAGTTTTGCGTTTGCATCGCTTTTTTAACTAGCACTTGTTCAAGCCGGTTTAATGTTTTAAGGCCCGCTAAATATGGCTGTGCCGCTAATTTAATCGGGCTTATTTCGAGATTTACACCCTTTTTAGTAAGCGCTTCGTAATTACTAGGGTAATCTAATACACTCAATAAAATAGTGACATTACACTCACTTGGCAGCCCATAACCACGTCCGCCTTCGCCTCGCGTTACAAGTATTTTAAGCACGTTTAGTGGTGCAGCGTTTATATGCAAAGCAATTTGATTTTCAAGGCTATTAAAGTCTAACTCAGGAAAACCCAAGCGCTGTGCGCATTCAATCAAACGCGCTTTATGATGAGCCCAATACTGTACTTGCCCATCAACAACCTTAGCGGTTGTAAAAAAGCCATCACCGTAATTTAAGCCCCTGTCACGCGTGCTTAAAGTGCTGTTTTGATCTACTGCTATTATTGTTTGCATTTTGTTTGGCATATAAAAAAAGCCCAGTTAAACAACTGAGCTCTTATAATTTGATTCGTTGTTAAAAAAGATTATACCTTTTTAAATAGCAACGAGCCATTAGTACCACCAAAACCGAACGAGTTACACAGTGCAAAGTCTAACTTTGCATCACGTGCAGTGTGAGCAATATAATCTAAGTCACACCCTTCGTCTGGGTTATCAAGGTTGATAGTTGGCGACACTTTTTGATCTGTCAGTGATAAAATCGAAATAATCGATTCAACTGAACCTGCAGCACCTAACAAGTGACCCATCATCGATTTAGACGAGCCTACCATTACATCTTTAGCTGCATTACCAAAAATAGACTTAACAGCGGCAGTTTCTGCTTTATCGCCTGCATTTGTAGATGTACCGTGTGCGTTAATGTAACCAATTTGCTCAGCGTTTACTTGCGCATCGTTTAGTGCGTTTTGCATTGCAAGTGCAGCACCCGCACCATCTTCTGGTGGTGACGTCATGTGATACGCGTCGCCGCTCATACCAAAGCCTACTAGCTCAGCATAAATTTTAGCGCCACGAGCTTTAGCATGTTCGTACTCTTCAACTACAACAACACCTGCACCGTCAGAAAGCACAAAGCCATCGCGGTCTTTATCCCAAGGGCGAGAAGCCGCTTGTGGATCGTCGTTACGTGTTGAAAGTGCACGTGCAGCATTAAAGCCACCCATACCAATTGGGGTACAGGCTTTTTCTGCACCGCCAGCAACCATTGCATCTGCATCACCGTAGGCAATCATACGCGCTGCATGGCCAATATTATGCAAACCAGTTGTACAAGCAGTTACAATTGAAATATTAGGACCACGAAGTTCATGCATTATTGATAAATGACCTGAGATCATATTAATAATGGTAGACGGCACATAAAATGGCGATAACTTGCGCGGACCACTATTTAATAGCTTAATGTGGTTTTCTTCAATTAACGTAAGCCCACCAATACCTGAACCTACAGCTACACCAATGCGTGCTGCGTTTTGCTCAGTGATTTCAAGGCCTGAATCTTTAAAGGCTTGAACACCCGCTGCAATGCCGTACTGAATAAACAAGTCCATTTTTTTAGTATCTTTCGCTGACATGTATGCAGTTGCATCAAAATCATTTATTAAACCAGCGAATTTAGTACCAAATTTTGATGTATCAAAGTGCGTTATTGTTTGAATGCCACTTTTACCATCTAATAAGCCTTGCCAGGTTGATTGAACATCATTACCTAGCGGCGTCAACATTCCTAAGCCAGTTACGACGACTCGACGTTTAGCCACGGTTTGCCTCCAATAAGGGATATTTTACAAGGGGATGATCATACCCAAGCTACCTCAAAGTGCTAGTCCCAAATAGATTAAAAACGCATAACACAATCAAAATTAATTTTTAACTAAAATTGAGCATAGAGATTTAAGTTTTGAATCACGAACTTTGAGGTGGTTTGGATATAAAAAATTAAAGGCAGCGGATGCTGCCTTTAACGTGCGATTAATTACTCAGCGTGTGCTGTAACGTAATCGATAGCAGTTTGTACTGTAGTGATCTTCTCAGCTTCTTCATCTGGGATCTCAGTATCAAACTCTTCTTCAAGAGCCATTACTAGTTCAACAGTATCAAGAGAATCTGCACCTAGGTCATCTACGAAAGAAGATTCATTTTTAACTTCTTCTTCTTTAACACCTAGTTGTTCAATGATAATTTTCTTTACGCGTTCTTGGATATCGCTCATTCTTCTTTCCTTTATTAAAAACGCCAATGCGTTATTTTCAGATTGCGGCGTAGTTTACGCCGCATAATTCTCTGATTCAATGATTTGACCATAAATAATTGTCTGGTCAAACCTCTGAGTGTGTGTTTTGTCTTTTATCGCTTATTTTCGCAGCGATTTCAAGTATGTTTAAAGCAAGTTCACAAATAATTCAATGTTTTTGAGGTAACTTACTTAACTTTATCAAGTAGCAATCTAGGTACAATGGCGATTAAACCATGTACATCGCGCCATTTACATGCAAAGTTTCGCCTGATACATACGCAGCCGCGTCAGATGCTAAATAACATACTGCAGCAGCAATTTCGTCTGGTTGGCCTAAACGCCCTGCTGGAACATTTGCAAGTGTTGCTGCTTTTTGCTCATCAGTTAAATTATCAGTCATGTCTGTTTGAATAAAACCAGGTGCGATTACGTTAACTGTAATACCGCGTGATGCAACTTCGCGCGCAAGTGACTTAGAAAAACCAATTACACCCGCTTTAGCCGCTGCATAATTAGCTTGACCTGCATTACCCATAGTACCCACTACTGAGCCAATGTTAATAATACGGCCTTTCTTTTTCTTCATCATTGGACGAAGTACCGCTTTAGATAAACGGAAAACTGAGCTTAAATTAGTGTCAATAATATCGTCCCACTCAGTTTCTTTCATACGCATTAATAAGTTATCGCGTGTAATACCTGCGTTATTTACAAGTACGTCAATATCGCCTAAATCAGCTTTTATTGCAGCAAGTGTTGCTTCAATAGATGCAGGATCGGTTACGTTTAATGCATAACCTTTACCATTGTCACCTAAGTATTCACTGATTTTAGCAGCGCCTGACTCACTTGTCGCAGTACCTGCAACTTTTGCACCTTGTGCAACTAATGTTGTTGCAATTGCTTTACCAATACCACGGCTGGCGCCAGTAATTAGGACAATTTTGCCCTCTAATGAAAATAAATTAGACATTTTATATACTCTTATTTAGCTGCATCAATTGAAGCGGCGTCGTTTACTGAGCCACAGATCATTGCTTTATCAATTCGTTTAGCAAGTCCTGTTAATACTTTACCAGGACCAAATTCGTAGCTTTGTGTTACATCTTGCACAACCAAGGCTTGTACTGTTTCTGTCCAGCGAACTGGGCTGTAAAGCTGGCGTACTAGTGCGTCTTTAATTGCATCAGCTGACGTTTCAGCTTTTACATCAACATTATTAATTACATCACACTTAGGTGTATTAAATGTTAAAGCGGCTAAGTCTGCTGCTAGCTTGTCAGCTGCTGGCTTCATTAACTCACAATGTGAAGGTACGCTAACAGAAAGTGGTAATGCACGTTTAGCACCGGCATCTTTACATGCTTGCGATGCTCTATCTACTGCCGCTTTATGGCCTGCGATAACAACTTGACCAGGAGAGTTGTAGTTAACTGGAGATACAACCTCACCTTGCGCTGAGGCAGCACAAGCCGCTTTAATTTCATCATCGCCTAAGCCAATAATAGCAGCCATTGAACCTACGCCTGCTGGCACGGCTTCTTGCATGTATAAACCACGGTTTTCAACAAGCTTTACGGCTTCGCTCAAGCTTAATACATCGCTACATACTAACGCTGAGTATTCACCTAAGCTGTGACCCGCCATAACAACGTCTGCATCAGGGTTAGCTGCTAACCAATCACGGTAAATAGCAACACTTGCAGTTAGTAATGCAGGTTGTGTGCGGTGGGTTTGATTTAATTTTTCTTCTGGGCCATTAATAACTAGCTCTGCTAAGTCGTAACCCAGTGCATTTGACGCTTCTGTAAATGTTGCTTTAACAATGTCAGAACTCTCTAGTAGCTCTTGTAACATACCAACGCTTTGCGAGCCTTGACCTGGGAATAGAAGTGCAATTTTTTGTGCCATACTTTGCTCTTTTTAATTAAACAAATAAATAATGAAATACACGGCACATCAATTATTGATTAACCGCCGTGTCTTTAGAATGTGTTTTTTCGAAAATAGCGGCTATTTTATCAGGAAGTTGACGTTCAACCTCTTTTACCGCTTCATCAATTGCTGCTTGAAATGCTTTAGCTGACGCATTTCCATGACTTTTAACGACAATACCGCGCAATCCTACCAGAGAAGCACCGTTATACTGGTCGGGGTTCACCCTTTTATAGAGTTTTTTTATTATTGGGCGCAATATAAACGCCATACATTTATATAAAAGGTGCTTTTCGAGTGCGGTTGTAAACTTATTCATAATAAGCTTGGCAATGCCTTCACATGTTTTAAGTGCTACGTTGCCAACAAACCCTTCGCATACAATGACATCAGCCTTACCCGAAAAAATATCACTTCCTTCGCTGTAACCAATATAATTTATATGTGGGCTTTGCTGCATTAATTGTGCAGCTTGTTTAATGTCGTCGTGGCCTTTAATGTCCTCAGCGCCAATATTTAATAAACTAACGCGAGGATTATCCAAACCAAGTGCTTGTCCAGCAACAATAGAGCCCATAATGCCAAACTGATACAACATTTGCGCATCACAATGCACATTAGCACCTAAGTCAAGTAAATATACTGGGTTTTTAAGCTCTGTAGGAACAGATGAAATGAGTGCGGCACGTTTAACACCTGGCAGCATTTTTAATACATAGTGAGCCATAAAAAATAGAGCGCCGGTATTACCTGAGCTAACACATGCTTGAGCCTCGCCCGATTTAACTAAATCTAGGGCAACACGCATAGATGAATCTTTTTTTGAACGCACAGCAATTGCAGGTTCACAGGCATTAGTGACTATTTCACTACAGTGACGAATTATGAGTCTAGGATGAGGTAGAGAATCGAGAGATTCGAGTTCTTTAGATATAACGTGTTCATTGCCACATAAAATGAGAGTTAAATTGGCATGAGCATTTACCGCACAAACGGCAGCAGGAATAGATGAACGGGGGCCGTAATCGCCCCCCATCATATCTAACGCTATGGTTAGATCTTTCAGCATATAAGTAATCTCTTATTTAGAAATTACTTGAACGCCTTTGTAGTAACCATCTGCAGTCACATGGTGACGACGATGAGTCTCACCAGATGTTTGATCTACAGTTAAAGTTGGACCACTGATCGCATCGTGTGAACGGCGCATGCCGCGTCTTGCACGAGACTTTTTGCTTTTTTGTACAGCCATAGTCTTCTCCTAAGAATCTTTCTTAAGTTGTTTCAAAATATCAAATGGATTAGGTTTATCATCTTCCGCCTTTAATACACCAAAGCTGGCAGGCTTTGCTGAATAACTGCATGAAGCTTCGTTGTGGGTAGCCACTAATGGAACTGCTAAAATTAGCTCGTCTTCAATTAAATCAAAAACGTTAATTTCACCATTTTCATCAAGCGCTACTTCATCGTAGTCTTCTGGAAAAATATCCAACTCTGTATCTTCACCTACTGGTGAATATGCAAAGTCTTGAACCAAATCCAACCCTAAATCACCATTACAACGTTGACAAATGACAGTAACGTGTGTGGACAAATTGCCTCTAATCACAGCGAAACCTTGATCATCGTTTTTGCAATGTATTTTTACCGCTATTTCACCTACTTCTTCCTGCACAACTTTCTCTAAACGAGTAAGTTTTTCAAGCGGTACAATTCCGTCATACTTTAAACGGTGCTGCGCTGCTTTGCCTGGATGAAGAGTGATGGGAATTTTCACCTTTTGCATAGGGGCTGCATCATATAGATAGTTAGTTTGTTAGTCAAAGTAAAAAACCATTTTTACTTGGTTTTTAACGTGTTTTACTCTCGGATCTGATTTATCCTAACTCAATCTGAATTATTGAAGGAAAACAGTCCGTGAAGCACCCACTTATTTTAGCGTCAAGCTCGCCTTTTAGGCAGTCTTTATTACAAAAATTTAATTTACCATTTGATACGTTTTCACCAGATGTTGACGAATCAGCACTTGAAGCCGAAACACCTACCGAACTGGTTAAGCGTTTAAGTGAATTAAAAGCCTCAGCAGCTAATAAACACTTTAACAAAGGGTTAGCTATTGGATCAGACCAAGTCGCTGTATTTAACAATCAAATTTTAGGTAAACCACATAATAAACAAAATGCCGTAAAACAACTAAATTTATTTAGCGGCAATACTGTAACATTTTTAACAGGGCTTTGTGTTTACGATATTGTAACTGGCACTAAAAAAACGTGTGTTGAACCCTTTGATGTTACTTTTAAAATACTTAGTGATGCACAAATTAGTGCTTATTGCGACGCAGAGCAGCCTTATAACTGTGCTGGTAGCTTTAAAAGCGAAGGGTTAGGTATTTGTTTATTTGAAAAACTAACGGGTGACGATCCTAATAGCTTAATTGGATTACCATTAATTAAACTCAGCCAATTACTGGCTGAGTTTGGTATTGATGTACTTAATGCTCAAAACAAGTTCTAGTTAAATAAATTAGCCAAGCAAAACCTGTTGCAGCTGCAGATAGTTATCTACAGTGGCAATAGGGCTAAGCTCATTTAGTTGCTGAGCGTTGTGTACACCCATAGTTACACCAATTCTATCCATGCCAGCGGCTTTTGCCATGTTCATGTCTATTTGAGTGTCACCAATCATTACAGCGTCATTAGCGCTTATGCCAAGTTCTTCTAGTAATTGATACAACATATCTGGAGAGGGCTTAGATTGCGCTTCGTCGCTAGTACGCGTTGCACTAAAAAAGTGGCGCAATTTACTTTGTTCAAGTAAACGCTCTAATCCATCCCTACCTTTACCTGTAGCAACGGCTAAAACAATGCCCTGCTCTTTTAAGGTACCTAAAACGCTGGCAACATTGTCAAATACAGGAGTAGGTGTGGTATCCACACTATACTGATGCTTATAAGCAGAAATTAACGCTTGATGCTGCGCTGCATTATTGGGAAATAAAACGTCAATTGCTTTTTCAAGCGACATCCCAATAATATTCTTAATTGCTAAGTCGCTTGGCGGCACAATATTAAGTAACTCGGCGCTACTACGAATACAGTTAACTATTTTAGTGACTGAATCCATAACTGTGCCGTCCCAATCAAAAATAACGAGCTTATATTTTTTAATTGGGGCTACTTTTATCACAGTTTTGCATCTCGTAATTTTAGTAATGTATTTTTAAGCGTTTTATCTAGCGGTGCTTCTACTCGCATCGTTGTTTCGTTTTTAGGATGATAAAAAGTTAAATCGTGTGCGTGTAAAAATAATCGGTTTAAACCAACTTTACGCATAGAATCGTCAAAACCCTGATCGCCATATTTATCGTCGCATGCTATTGGGTGGCCTTTACATTGCGTATGCACACGAATTTGGTGCGTACGTCCTGTAACAGGTGATGCTTGTACCAATGAGCAATCGTTAAAGCGCTCTAATACTTTAAAGCGAGTATGTGAAGGTTTACCCTCAGTGTTATCTACGCGTACTACGCGCTCACCCGATTTAAGTGTGTTTTTACGCAGCCCTTCGGTTACGTTTTTAGTTTTAGAGTCCCACTGCCCTTCTACAAGCGCCCAGTAATTTTTTTCCATTGTTTTTTCACGAAGTTGTTCATGCAATGCGGTTAACACCGAACGACGCTTCGCGATAAGTAAACAACCCGATGTATCACGGTCAAGCCTATGAACTAGTTCAAGGCTACGTTCTTCTGGGCGAAGTGCGCGTAGTGCTTCAATTAAACCATAACTTAAGCCACTGCCACCATGAACAGCCATACCTGATGGCTTATTGATAACGATGAGGTATTTATCTTCAAATAAAATATCGTTTTCAAGGCGCGTTACTTTGTCTAACTTTGATGGAACAAATTCTTCACGCTCAGCAACTCTGATAGGTGCAATACGAAGTACATCTTCAAGCTGTAGTTTATATACAGGCTTAATACGCTTTTTATTAACGCGTACCTCACCTTTGCGCAAAAGTTTATAAATAGCGCTTTTAGGCACCCCTTTTAAATGGGTAATAAGAAAGTTATCAATACGCTGACCTAAATGGTCTTCGTTGATCGTGACATAAGTTACTTGTAAGTCGTTTTTTTCTGACATTGCCTAATCACTAATTTAAGTAAAATAATTTAGTTGCTAACACTGTAATAATAGTGGGATAATCAGCAGCGCAAATATTTAGTATTTGCAAATAACAACGGTGCTTTTTAACACATTAAAACATTCGTGATGCACATTCTGGGTAGCCGATCATACAGATCCGAGTTAAGTTTTCCAAAGCTTTTATGCCTCCTCAGTTAACACGTGCGATCAATTAACGGCAATGCGCGTAATATATTGCTGGTTAAGTTTGAACATGAAGCGATTTTTAACGTGCTAGAGAAAGCAATGAACAGATAATTTGTCTGATAGTGACGACGTAAAAAACGTCGTTCAGCACTAGCTCAATTATTGTAGTACCGTATAGCAGCTTATTTAGAACTAAAAAAATCTAATAAATAAGCGTTCATTAACATCGGCAGCGATTTTTGCTCTTAAAACGGATATTAGCGATACATCAGTATGTATTGCTCACCAACTTAATGAGCCCTACGCGCCTAATATGAATGATATTTAGTAAGATTAATATGACAGGCCGACTTCTGGGTAAAACTTGTAAACGTAGCTGAAAAGCCGACAGTTTTAGCACCATTAAGAATTTAATAGCGATAATAATTGCTATTGTTTGCCAGCATTTAAAATACTGCATACGAGAAACAGAGCCGTTCCGTTAAAGACCCAGTCGTGAGGCTGCACATTCTAAAAATAGGGACAACTGAACAGGCGAGAAAAACATCGTCATGTCAGCGACATAAATAAGTAGAGTAACAATATGAAACGTATGCTAATCAATGCAACGCAGCAAGAAGAAATGCGCGTAGCACTGGTTGATGGCCAGCGCCTATATGATTTAGATATCGAAAGCCCAGGTCACGAACAGAAAAAAGCCAATATTTATAAAGGCAAAATCACTCGCATTGAACCATCTCTTGAAGCAGCATTTGTTGATTACGGTGCTGACCGCCATGGTTTCCTTCCTTTAAAAGAAATTGCCCGTACTTACTTCCCTGCAGGTTACACTTTTCATGGTCGCCCTAACATTCGCGACGTGATCAAAGAAGGTCAAGAAGTTATAGTACAAGTTGATAAAGAAGAGCGTGGCCAAAAAGGCGCTGCGTTAACTACTTTTATCAGTGTTGCTGGTAGCTACTTAGTACTTATGCCTAACAACCCACGTGCTGGCGGTATTTCTCGTCGCATTGAAGGTGATGAACGTACTGAACTTAAAGAAGCATTGGGTCGTTTAGAACTTCCTAAAGGTATGGGCTTAATTGTTCGTACAGCGGGTGTTGGTAAATCGTTTGAAGAATTAAACTACGATTTAAAAGCATTATTAGTACATTGGGAAGCAATTAGACAAGCAGCCGATAGTGCTAAAGCGCCATTTTTAATACACCAAGAAAGCAATGTAATATTCCGTGCGATACGCGATTATTTACGTCGTGATATTGGCGAAATTTTAATTGATAAACCACGTGTTTTTGAAGAAGCTAAAGCGCACATTGAGCGTTTTCGCCCTGACTTTATGAGCCGTGTTAAGCTTTATCAAGGCGACACTCCTTTATTTACGCATTACCAAATTGAAAGCCAAATTGAGTCTGCGTTCCAGCGTGAAGTACGCTTGCCTTCTGGTGGTTCAATTGTAATTGACCCAACTGAAGCACTAACGTCTATCGATATCAACTCGTCTAAAGCAACTAAAGGCGGCGATATTGAAGAAACAGCACTTAATACTAACTTAGAAGCAGCTGATGAGATTGCACGTCAATTACGTCTTCGTGACTTAGGTGGTTTAATTGTTATCGACTTTATCGATATGACGCCTCCACGTCATCAACGTGAAGTAGAAAATCGTTTAAAAGATGCTGCTCGTCCAGATCGTGCTCGTGTTCAAATTGGTAAAATTTCACGCTTTGGTTTACTTGAAATGTCGCGTCAGCGCCTGCGTCCTTCATTAGGTGAAGCAAGCCAAGGCCCATGCCCACGTTGTAGTGGACAAGGTACTATTCGTTCAAACGAATCTATCGCACTTTCTATTCTTCGTTTAATTGAAGAAGAAGCAATTAAAGACAACACAGCACAAGTAAATGCACAAGTGCCTGTTGCCGTTGCTGCTTATTTATTAAATGAGCAACGTCGTAGTGTTCATCGCATTGAAAAACATCATAAATGTGACGTAGTGATTATTCCTAATCAACATATGGAAACACCACATTACGAAGTTATGCGTTTACGTAAAGACGAAACACTTGAAACGGTAAGTTACGGACAAGTTGTTGCGCCAGAACCTGAAGCATTTGAGATGTCAAAATCACCAAGTGCACCAGTACGTGAAGAGCCAATGCTAAAAGGTGTTGTAATGCCTTCTACACCGGCTCCACAAGCAGCGCCTGCACCAGTAGCTCAGCCTGTAGTAACAGAGACTAAAACTGAAGGTGGCTTGTTTGAAGCAATCACTAAATGGTTTAAATCGTTATTTGCAAGCGAAACAGTAGAAGAGAAAAAAGAAGCTGTAGAAAAAGAGCAGCAAGAAGCGCGTAATAACGCTCGCCGTGGTAACGATAATCGTCGTCGTAATAACAACCAACGTCGTCGTAATAATAACCCGCGCACTAATAAACCACGCAATGAGCGCCCTGCAGCTGAAGAGGAAGTTAAAACAGACTCACCAGCAGCAACTAGTACTGAGACTCAAGAGAGAAGCGAGAACCGTAATAAGCGTCGTCGTAACCCTAACTCTCGTAAGCGCCCAGAGCATAAAAGCGAAGACAAAGATCAAGTTAAAGCTGAAGCTCCTGTAAAAGCAGAAGTAGAAGTAGAAACTGATTCTAAGCCAGCTCAAGCTGTAGAGCCTAAAGAGCAAAAGCCTAAGGTTCGCCGTCAACGTCGTAACATACGTAAAAAAGTACGTCTGCAAGATGAAAACGCTGAGCAAGCAAACTCAACAGAGCAAACACCTGAACAAGCGGTAGTTACTGACACTCCACAAGTTCAAGAGCAAGCACCTGTTGTAGAAAAGCAAACACAAGCTCCGGCAGAAAAAACAGCGCATATTAAAGAAGAGAAAGTTGATATTGAAACTGTTGATTCTAACGATGAAACAGCAACTACAGAAGATGAGCAAGAGCAAACACGTACACGCTCACGCCGTTCTCCTCGTCATCTTCGTGCATCTGGTCAACGTCGTCGACGTCCTGAAGGTGAAGCAGAAGTTAAATCTGATGAAGCCCCTGCATTTGTTCCAGTTGCTGATCAAGCAGCTGCAGAATATGAAGCAGAACTGAAAGCGAAATCTGAAGAAACACCTGTGGATGCAGCGCAGCAAATTGAACAAGCCGTTGCCGTTGAAGACTTAGCAAAAGTTGAAGCTGTAGAAGAGCCAGCTAAAGTTGAAACGCCTGTAGTAACTGAAGAGCCAGCTAAAGTTGAAGCTCCAGTAGCAACTGAAGAGCCAGCTAAAGTTGAAACTCCAGTAGCAACTGAAGAGCCAGCTAAAGTTGAAACTCCTGTAGTAACTGAAGAGCCAGCTAAAGTTGAAGCTCCAGTAGCAACTGAAGAGCCAGCTAAAGTTGAAACGCCAGTAGTAACTGAAGAGCCAACTAAAGTTGAAACTCCAGTAGTGACTGAAGAGCCAGCTAAAGTTGAAGCGCCAGTAGTAACTGAAGAACCAGCTAAAGTTGAAACTCCAGTAGTAACTGAAGAGCCAGCTAAAGTTGAAGCAAAAGTGAAAACTGAAAAATCAGCACCGCATGTTAAAACAGCGGTTACTCAAGGGTCTGCAAGTGCGCCAATGGCACAGCCTACTCCTGTAGCTGATAGCGAAGTAAAACACACATCTGTAGCAATGGCTCACGATAAACGTGAACTAGTGCCAGATAGTGGTTTACGTGCGGGTTCTATCAAACCTGCTGGTCGTGCAAGTTCTGCAATGACTAAAACATTGAGTGTTGATTAATAACTAACACTTATTTAAAAGCCCCGCTATTTAATAAATAGCGGGGCTTTTTTGTTTACATACTTTGAATAATTATTAAAGTTTCTTCACGCCCATAATAAGCGATTTGTTCACAAAGAGGTTAAAAGACGCTGCGCTTTTAGAGGTAACAATAAAGCTAAATTGAAAAAGCTCCGCTAATAAACCATCGCTTGTGTTTTCTCATTTACTCCTCTTTCACTTCTCTTTGTGAAATAGATCTTTAAGTTGTTTTGTTAGCAAAGAAATTAAGTAAACAGAAGCGATGCTTCTCCCCCTGTGTCAGGATAGTTGTCGCCTCTAACTTTTAATAGAGGCAGATAAAATGAGACGTCGATTTACACCAGAAT